>NZ_NCKN01000019.1 GCF_002257455.1 Microbacterium sp. 13-71-7 | reverse complement strand
CGCGCGGTACAGCGCCTGGATCGGCACCTCGCGCAGCTCTCCCGTGCCGACCGCGCCGCCCGTGCCGTCCGGCTTCGTGCGCTCGTAGACGAGGGCGGCGACGCGGCCGTTCTCGTCGGAGCGGACCTCGACGGGGCGAGCCCAGAAGTGCAGGTGCAGCCGACGCGATGCGGATCCGCCGGCGTTGTTCACCGAGTCGCGCTTGCGCCAGGACTGCAGCACCCGGTCGATGACCATGACCTGCTTGTTGCTGGCGATCGCGTCGCGGGAGGCGTCGTCGTAGTCGAAGTCCTCGTCGTAGACCACCATGTCGACGTCGCGCAGCTCGCCGAGCTCGCGCAGCTCAAGCGGGGTGAACTTCACCTGCGCGGGTCCGCGGCGGCCGAACACGTGCACATCGGTGACGGCGCTCGACTTCATGCCCTCGTAGACGTTCGCCGGCACCTCCGTGACGAGCAGGTCCTCGGCGTGCTTGGCGAGCATGCGCGACACATCGAGCGCCACGTTGCCGTTTCCGATGACGGCCACGGATGCGGCGTCGAGCGGCCACTCGCGCGGCACGTCGGGGTGCCCGTCGAACCAGCTCACGTAGTCGGCGGCGCCGTAGGATCCGACCGCGTCGATCCCCGGGATGTCCATGCCGGTGTCGCGCCGGGCTCCGGTCGCGAAGATCACCGCGTTGTAGTGCTTCTTCAGATCCTCGAGCGTGATGTCCGTGCCGAAGTTCACGTTGCCGAACAGGCGGATGTCGCCACGGTCCAGCACGTCGCGCAGGGCCGTGATGATGCCCTTGATGCGCGGGTGGTCCGGTGCGACGCCGTAGCGGACCAGGCCGTAGGGCGCGGGCAGCTGTTCGAAGAGGTCGATGGAGACGTCGAAGCGTCGTTCGGCCTTGAGCAGGAGGTCGGCGGCGTAGATGCCGGCGGGGCCGGCTCCGACGATGGCAAGCCTGAGCTTGGTCATGGTGGTTCCTTTCGGGAGCAGCAGGACGTCAGCTGCTGCGGTCCGCGAGCGACTCCGCGAACCGGGTCAGCGCCTGGCGCACGGGCCCCTTGGGCAGCACGGCGAGCTCGTCGATCGCGCCCTGGGTCCAGCTGCGGGCGAGGTCGAGGGTCTTCCGGGTGACGGCATGGTCGCGCAGGCGGGCGAGCGCGTCGTCGAGGATCGCGGGATCCTCGCCCGCGGCGATCCGCTGCACGCCGGCATCGATCTCCGCGGCGAGCGCGGTGGATTCCGCATCCGTCTCGACGCTGAGGAGCAGGGACGGCATGGTCGGAACGCCCGCGCGCAGATCCGTGCCGGGCACCTTGCCGGTGTCCTCGGGCTTCGCGGAGAGGTCGATCACGTCGTCGAGCAGCTGGAAGGCCACGCCGACCTTCTCGCCGTAGTTGCGCAGCGGCTCCTCGTACTCGGCGGGTGCGCCGGAGAAGATCGCGCCGGCCTGCGTGGACGCGGCGATGAGGGATCCGGTCTTGTCGGCGAGCACCTGGATGTAGAACTCGACCGGGTCGTCGCCCTCCTGCGGGCCGACGGTCTCGTGCATCTGCCCGAGCACGAGGCGCTCGAAGGTGTCGGCCTGCAGCCGGATCGCACGGTCGCCGTGGCGCGACATGAGCTGGCTCGCCCGGGAGAACAGGATGTCCCCGGTGAGGATCGCGATGTTGTTGCCCCACACGGTCTGCGCGGCCGGGACGCCGCGGCGACGGTCCGCGCCGTCCATGACGTCGTCGTGGTACAGCGAGCCGAGGTGCGTCATCTCCAGCGCCTTCGCGATGTCGATGACCGCGGGCACGTTGCCGGCGCCCAGCTGCGCGGTGAGCAGGGAGAGCACGGGGCGCACGCGCTTGCCGCCGGCCTCGTAGAGGTACCGGCTCGGGGCGTCGGCGATCGAGTCGGCGACGCGCAGATCGACGGCGAGGCCCTCTTCGACCAGGTCGAGACCGGCCTCGACCTCGCGGGCGAGCTTGCGCGCGGCGGGGCCGACGAACACGCGGTCGCTGAAACCGAGACGGCTCGCGAGGCGCGAACCCGTGGCGGCGGGGCTCGAAGTCACGTCGTCCAGCCTACCTGGGCGCGAACCGTGCCCGGTTCCCGAGGTCACACCCGGGGCTTGCGGGCGCGGTGCAGCGCGACGATGCCGAAGGACAGGTTGCGCCAGGCGACGTCGATCCAGCCCGCCTCGCGCAGCCAGCTCGCGAGCGTGCGCTGGTCGGGCCAGGCGCCGATCGACTCGTTGAGGTAGTCGTAGGCGTCGCCGTTCGTGCCCGCGAGACGGGCGATGCGAGGCAGCACCTGGGAGTTGTAGACCTTGAAGAAGGCGCGCATCAGCTTCGCCGGCGGCGTGGAGAACTCGTTGATGACGACACGGCCGCCCGGCTTGGTCACGCGGAAGAGCTCGGCGATGGCCTTCTTCGGATCCTGCACGTTGCGGAGGCTGTACGACATCGTCACCGCGTCGAAGGAGTCGTCCTCGAACGGGAGGTCGGTCGCGTCCGCCTCGACGAAGCTCAGGTTCGGCAGGTCGCCGTGCCTGCGCTTCCCCTCGGCGAGCATGCCGGGCGAGAAGTCGGCCGCGACCACGTCCGCGCCGCTGCGCGCGAGCGCGGCAGAGGACGAGGCGGTGCCGGCTCCGAGATCGAGGATCCGCTCGCCCTTCTTCGGCGCGACCGCGCGAGTCGTCGCCGCGCGCCAGAGCGCGTCGTTGCCGACCGTCATCACGACGTTGGTGCGGTCGTAGCCGGCCGCGACCTGGTCGAACATGCCGCTGACGCGGGAGGGATCCTTGCCGAGGTCTGCGCGGTTCGGCTGCTCGTTCGCACTCACCCGTCCAGCCTACGCGGGCGGAGCCGTGCGCACGCCGGGCGCCGGATGTGGCCCCGCGGTCACCCGCGCGGCGGGAGGGCGAGCGCCTCGAGCCGGTCCAGCCACACGTCGGCCGTCGCGTCGTCGAACGGGGGCAGCTGCGCGCGCACCCGCTGCTCGAGGTCGGCGGCGAGGGCCTCGAGGTGCCGCTGCACGTCGGCCGGGTAGCCGTACTGCACGCGATGCTCGTCCCACTCGTCCTCGTCGTCGATCCAGGTGCCGCGCTCGCCCTCGATCCGCACGACGTCCAGGTCCATGTCGATCCCGGTGAAGAGCACGGGCGCGCCGGCGATGCCGCTCGAAGGGTCTTCCGCGGTGTTCGAGGGGCTGCTCGAGGGGCGAAGATCCCAGGCGAGGTCGATGTAGATCCGCATGCCGTGGGGGTGGTCGCGGTTGACGGTGAGGGCGTAGTCGCCGCTCGGCGGCACGAGGGTGACGTTGGGCCCGTGCGCCGTGAAGGTGCGGCCGGGGCGTGCGCTCCCCCATCCGCCGGGCTGGCCCACCCAGTCGCCCCACTCATCCGCGCCGAGGTACACGCACTCGTGGCGCCAGTGCGGGGATCCGTCCCACTTGCGCCACTGGAAGACGATCTCGGTTCCGGATGCGAGGCGCTCTGGGGTCACGGGGCCACTCTATGTCGCACCCCTGACGCTTCCCGGGGCACGGCGGCGCTTCCCGCACGCAATAGGCTGGATCCGTGAGTGCCGGCCTGGTCGTTCAGACGCGAGAGTTCGACCTCGCCGACGACCTGCTCGCCTACGCGGATCCGGCGGATCCGCGGGCGTGGCTGCGCCGCGGCGATGGGATCGTCGCGGTCGGATCCGAGACCGCGGCGGTGGTCCGGATCTCCGCCGGCACCGAGCCCCGCACCTCCGCTCTCAGCCGCGCCTGGGACGGGATCCGCTCCTCCGCGCGCATCGACGACGCGGTGCGGCTGCCCGGCACGGGCCTCGTCGCGTTCGCCGCGCTCGTCTTCGACGACGCCTCCGCCGCGGACAGCGTGCTGATCGTCCCGCGCACCGTGATCGGACGGCACGGCGGGCGAACATGGATCACGCGCATCGTCGATGCCGGCGATGCGGAAAGCGCGCTGTCGGACGACGGTCTCGCGGACGGCACCCCGGCGCCCACCGCGCTCGGGCCGCACTGGGCGGGCACGCTCGGCCCCGGCGCGCAGACCGCGCAGGGCTATCAGGCCTCGGTGCAACGTGCGCTCGCCGCGATCGCGGACGCGCGGTACGGCAAGGTCGTGCTCGCGCGCGATCTCGTCGGCACGGTGCCGGCCGGATCCGACCTCCGCCGGCTGGTGCGCGCGCTCAGCACCGAGTACCCCGACACCTGGGCGTTCGCCGTGGACGGCCTCATCGGCGCAAGCCCGGAGACGCTCGTCACCGCGCAGGCCGGCGTGGTGACCGCTCGTGTGCTGGCCGGCACGGCCGCGCGCGGTGCGGATGCGGTGACCGATGCCCGGGCCGCGGCGACGCTCGCCGACAGCCCGAAGGACAACGACGAGCACGCGTTCGCGGTGCGCAGCGTGGTGGCCTCGCTCGCCCCGCATACGACCGCGCTCGACGCGGAGGGCGGCCCGTTCATCCTCGAGCTGCCGAACCTGTTCCATCTGGCGACCGACGTGCGCGCGCGCCTCAGCGACGGCGCCTCCGCGCTCGACCTCGCCGCCGCGCTGCACCCGACCGCCGCCGTCGCCGGCACCCCGACCGACGCCGCGATCCTGGCGATCCGCGAACTCGAGCCCTTCGACCGGGGGCGCTACGCCGGCCCGGTCGGCTGGATCGACGCGGACGGCAACGGCGAGTGGGCGATCGCGCTGCGGTGCGCGCAGTTCGACGTGAGCGGATCCGGATCCGGCCGGCCGATCCCGCTCACCGCCTACGCGGGCGCGGGGATCGTCGCCGGCAGCGACCCCGAGGCGGAGCTGCTGGAGACCCGGGTGAAGTTCCGCCCGATCGTCGACGCGCTCGCCTGAGGCAGCCCGCCGGACTCAGCTGCCCAGGTAGTTCTTCCGCGCCTTGTCGAGCGTCTTCTGGGCGTTCTTCGCCATGCGCTTCCTGGCCTTCTTCGCCTCGGGGCTCGTCCAGAGCCGCTCGAGCTGGTGCCGCAGGTCTTCGTAGTTCTTGCCGCGGGCCTTCGCCGACTCGACGCCGACCAGGTACGCAGCGACCGCGATCACCGCGAGCATCAGGAGGTTCTTCCGCATCATCTCTTTCCTTTCATCGGACCCCGTCGGATCACCTCGACGACCATCGAGTCGTACGGATCGCCGGGATCGCCGGGGCCTTCTCGCGCGCCGCTGAGGGAGCGCCCTACGACGGAGACGGCGCCCGGTGGGCAAACGTCACAAACGCCGTGAGCGACCAGGCCTTCGTGTGCGGTTCAGCCGCCGGACGGGTTCTCGAGCGGCCGACCGTCCTCGTCGGTCGTCTCGTCGTCGAGCGTCTCGGTCGTGTCGTGGTCGCGCGTCTCGTCGGACCTCTCCGGCGCTCCGCCCGAAGCGACGTCCGCCTCTTCGTCGGGGCCGGGGGTTCCTTGCGTGTTGGTCGGATCGCTCATGACTTCTCCCTCGTTCGGTGTGGTCACCGTATGCCTGACGAGGTGAGGGACCGAGGGGCTTGACGTGAGCGCCGGGATCCTCAAGAGGATCCCGGCGGAGGCCAGGGAGAAGTCGCCGGGAGCCGGCTACTGCCCGGATCGCCGCCGTGCACGGATCCGGAATTCCACGCCGTCCGGGTCGCGGAGGAGCGTCGCTCCCGTCGGGCTGTCGCCGATCCGCGTGGCGCCGAGGGACGCCAGGCGCTCGAGTTCTTCCGCGAGCTCACTCGGATCGACCGAGAGCACGAACAGCTGTCGCGACGGGTCGCGCGCCGGGTCGACCTCATCGCCACTCCAGGCCAGCTTCGTGCCGCCGGCGGGCGACTGGATCGCGGTCTCCTCGTCCTGATCCCAGACCAGTGGCCAGCCCAGCGCCTCGGACCAGAACCGCCCGGAGGCTCGTGTTCCTTCGCAGGTGACTTCTCCGAGGGGTCCGCACCCGTCCAGATACCGGTTCTCGTCCTGGATCGCGCAGAACTCGTCGCCGGTCGGATCGGACATCACCGCATAGCTGCCGGGAGGGATGTTCCCGCTTCCGAGCCGTCGGCCGCCGGCCTTCTCCGCGGCCTCGATCGTCTCCCGTTGCGTGCGCTCGGCCCGGCTCAGATGCAGGTGCACGCGGTTCTTGACCGGAGAGTGCGCGCCGCCCGGGCCGAACCGCAGGCCCACCTGTGTCGGAGTCCCCGCGAGGAGGATGCCGTCCGCGTCCTCCTGCGGCGTGCGCTGGAGCATCTTCGCCCAGAACGTGGCAGCGCGGGCGGGATCTGTGCCGCGAAACATCACGGATTCGAGTTCCAGCGGCATGGCACGAGAGTAGCCGATCGCGGGATCCACGGAACCGGATCAGGCGATCGTGCCGGCGCGACGGCCCGTTTGTCGCGTGACGACGTCGCTCCTGCTCGATGTCGTCGCGAGACGTGCCTCCGCGGCGCCACGCAGCCCGCGCTCGGACGCTCGCCGATCCTCAGGACGCATCGCGCTCGGCGGCCTCGGTGATGCGAGCGGCCATCCCCGAGAAGATGACGCCGTGGAAGGGCAGCACGGCGAACCAGTACAGCCGCCCGCTCAGCCCGCGCGGGAAGAAGATCGCCCGTTGCTCGTACCACGCGCCATCACCATCCGGCACGGACTTCATCTCCAGCCAGGCCGCTCCGGGAACGCGCATCTCCGCCCTCAGGCGCAGCAGGCTCCCGGCATCGGTGACCTCCACCTCCTCGACGCGCCAGAAGTCGATGGCGTCGCCCACGCGGGCGACGCTGCGGCTGCGTCGTCCGCGCTGAAGCCCCACACCGCCCACGAGCCGATCCATCCAGCCCCGCGCCGCCCACAGCAGCGGCGACGAATACCAGCCGTTCGCCCCGCCGATGCCCAGGATCACAGCCCAGAGCCGCTCTGCGGAGGCCGTGGTGCGTCGGCGACGCCGATCGGTGAACACCGTTCGGCCCGACCAGTCGGGATCGCTGGGCAGTCGATCGCTGGGTGCCCCGAACACCTCGGCGTCGAGCCAGCTCGTCTCGACGGCGTCGGCGTTCAGGCGGCCCAGCGCGAGGCGCACCGCGCGGCGATAGGGAGTCAGGCCTGCCGCAGGCGGCGGGATGATCGCGTCGATGTCACGGTTCTTCATCACGCACTCGTTCTGCAACGATGCGACGAGCGGCCTCGCGATCGATCGGGGAACAGGTGTGACGAGGTTCACCCAGTGCGAGGCAAGACCAGGGGTGAGCACCGGCAGCGCAGCGATGGCGCGCTGCGGCAGGCCGGCCTCGACCGCGTATCCGTTCATCATCTGTCCGTACCGGAGCACGTCGGGGCCGCCGATGTCGACGGCGCGATTCACGTCGTCGGGAACGCGCGCGGCTCCGAGAAGGTAGTACAGGACATCGCGGACCGCGATCGGCTGGATCCGGTTGCGCACCCATCGAGGGGCGGGCATGTACGGCAGCACCTCGGTGAGATGGCGCACCATCTCGAAGGAGGCCGACCCCGATCCGATCACGACGCCGGCCTGCAGCACGAGCGTCGGCACTCCGGAAGAAAGGAGGGTCGTACCGACTTCGACGCGGGAGCGCAGATGGGGCGAGAGCTCGACGTCGTCGGGGTGCAGCCCCCCGAGGTAGACGATCCGCCGCACTCCGTGCTCTTTGGCAGACCGGGCGACGACGGTCGCGGTCGTCCGGTCCGCTTCCTCGAATCCCTTGCCCGCATTCATGGAATGGATCAGGTAGTAGACGACGTCGACGTCGCGCATGGCGTCATCGACGGCGTCCGCGTCCCCCGCGTCGCCCGAGAAGACCTCGCACTGCCCGCCCCAGGGGAACGACGCCACCCGGCCGGGGTCGCGAGCCAGCACCCGCACACGGTAGCCGGCGTTCACCAGTCTCGGAATGAGTCGGCCGCCGATGTAGCCGGTCGCCCCGAGCACCAGGACGCGGGGCATGAGGCCGTTCTCGAGCGGTTCTGCTCTCAGCCCGCCCTCGCGTCCTGTCGGATACGACAGCTCCTCCATGTGCCGAGCCTAGGTCACCGGCACGAGAGTGGGCTTCGGCCGCGCCTCCCGATCGCCGCACCGCTGCGGCCCGGACCGGGGTCGTCACCAGCCCAGTTCGCCCTGGTCCTCCTGGAACGTCCCGGTGGGGCCGTCCGCGCCGATCATCGCCATCCGGGCGACGACCTGGGCGCTCTCGGATGCCGGACGTCCGGGATGGCTGCCGGGGTCGCCCCCGCCGAGCTCGGTCGCGGTGATGCCGGGCTCGACCGCGTTGACCTTGATCCCCGGATACGCGTTCGCGTACTGGACCGTGAGCATCGAGACGGCGGCCTTGCTCGCCCCGTAGACGAGCGAGACGAACCGGGATGCGGGCCGCGTCGGCTCGTGCGTCGCCCAGAACGAGCCGAGCGCGCTCGAGACGTTCACGACGACGGGATTCCCGGATCGCTCCAGCAGCGGCAGCGCCGCCTCGGTCACCCGGACGACCCCGACGGCATTCGTGTCGAACACCTCGAGCACGCTCGGCCCGTCGAGCGCCTCCGTCATCCCGTCGCCGCGTTTCGCGATGCCGGCGTTGTTGACGAGCACGTCGAGGCCCGTGCCGGAGTCCTCGATCGTCTGCAGCGCGGCGGCGACGGACGCGTCGTCCGTGACGTCGAGCTGCACGAAGCGCGCGCCGAGCTCGTCAGCGGCCGCACGTCCGCGCGCCTGGTCGCGTGCGCCGATCCAGACCGTGTGTCCTGCGGCGATGAGCGCACGGGCGGTCTCCTTGCCGAGGCCCTTGTTCGCCCCGGTGATGAGTGTCGTTGTCATGCCTCCAGCGTCGTGCGCGAAGCCGCACCGGGGCAGTCGTCGGGTTTTCCTAGGACTGCCGATACCAGGACAGGATCGGCCGGACGGGCGCAGACTGGATGCCGTGGAGGCATGGGAGTTCGGCAGCACGGTGCGACGGTGGCGCGACCGCGTCTCGCCCGACGCCGTCGGCATGTCCCACGGCGGCCGCCGACGCGCGGCGGGTCTGCGCCGGGAGGAGCTGGCGACCCTCGCCGGCATCTCGGTCGACTATCTGACGCGGCTCGAGCAGGGGCGCGCGACGGCGCCGTCCGAGCAAGTCGTGGAGGCGCTCGCACGGGCGCTGCGCCTGTCGGATGCGGAGCGCGACCAGCTCTTCACGCTCGCCGGGCGCAGTGCGCCCGGACGCGGCGTGGTCTCCGCGCGGCTGGCGCCGAGTGTGCAGCGGCTGCTCGACCGCTTCGAGGGGATCCCCGTCGTCGTGTACGACGCGGCGTGGAACCTCATCGTCGCCAACGCGCCGTACGACGCGCTGATGGGGCCGACCAAGCAGCTGCGCAGCGAGGAACGCAACGCCGTGTGGCGCAACGTCCTCGGAACGGGATCCCGTGCCCGCGCGACCGCTCAGGAGCACGACGAGCTCGTCGCCGGTCTCACCGCGGACCTGCGGTCGACCGTCGCGCGCTACCCCGACGACACGCGCCTGCGGAAGTTGGTCGCTGAGCTGCGCGCCGGGAGCGCGCGGTTCGACGAACTGTGGTCGACGATGGCCGAGCCGCCGTCGACCGACCCGTCGCGGCACAAGATCATCGACCACCCGCTCGTCGGCCCGATCGCGGTCGACTGCGACACCCTCGTCGTCGCCGGCGACGACCTGCGGATCATGGTCTACACGGCCGAGCCGGACACGGAGGACGCCGAACGCCTGCAACTCGCGATCGTCCTCGGCACGCAGGCGCTCGTCGGGCGCGAGCAGACGGACTGACGGCGGCGCCGGCGCCTCCACCGGCCCTGCGGACGCGGCATCGGCATCGGCATCGAGGCCGGGCTGCTGTCGCGAGACGACGCCGAGGCGTTCGTACGGCACGGGATCGCCCACCACTGCACCCGCGTGATGGTCGAGCCTCTCGACGCGTCGTGGGCGGTCGACCGCCGGGCGCTGCCTCTCGGGCACGGGATCCCCACCGGGCTGGAGGACACGCCCGTGCTTCCGGACGGGACCCGGCCGCCGACAACGCCGAGCTCGTGAGGGCGGCGATGCGGCTCACCTGACGGCCCGGAATCATCGTCGCCTGCCGTCCTGACTGCCTGACCTCAGCGCACGTCCGGCTACGGCAACTTCCTGTGAAGATGCCGTCCAAACCGTACTCGTCACCCCGAACGCGCTAAGGGCGGTGCGCCCGGTCGCGAGCCGCTACGGCGTGGTGCCGGCGCTCGACGTTCCGGCGAAGCCGTTCCCCACCCGGCACTCGCGGCCTGCCCGAAACCTGCACCACGCACCGCCCGGATACGCGAAAACCCCCGATTTCTCGGGGGTTTTCATGGCGGTGACGGTGGGATTTGAACCCACGGTAGGGGGTTACCCTACACAACTTTTCGAGAGTTGCACCTTCGGCCGCTCGGACACGTCACCGCGGAATAGCTTACGCGACGGCGGGATCGATCGCGAATCGAGCCGTGCTACCCGGGCGCGTCTCGTCCGAGATGCGTCACGCGGGCCGGGATCCGCCGCCTGCGTCGTCGCCCGAATGCACCGGATCCTGCCGAAAGCACGGCTTGTCGACGCCGAGTTCCCGTGTCTTCGACGGGATCCCGTGCACTCGGCGACGATAGACCAACTCCGCCGTCGTCACCAGGCCGCGGCGACCTCGGCGTGGGTGCGGAGGATGCCCTCGGTGGATCCGGCGGGCGCGCGCCCGATGCCGCACTCGGTGCCCACACCGAACTCGGCGACGTGCGCGGACGCGGCGGCGATGCGGCGCTCCGCCCCCTCGGCGCCGTCCTCGCGGTGCACGAGGCCCAGATACAGCTCGACATCGTCGCCGAGCGCGAGCGCGTCGAGCGGCGCGAAGTACGCATCGTCGTCGCGCTCGATCGGGACGGGCAGGTGCAGCCAGGTCAGCGCGCGCCCGGATGCCGCCACGACGGCGTTCGCGTAGCGGACCAGAATGCCGGCGTCGGTCGGCTCGATGAAGTGCCTCTCGGCGGCATCGCCGTAGCAGAGGTGCACGCCGACCTCGACGCCCGAGGGGACCGCGTCGACGAGTGCCGCCAGTCGCTCGACGAGACCGGCGAACGGATCCCCGGGCCACCACGCGTCCATGACCCTGCCGTAGCCGGCCGCGCGCTCGATGATGCCCAGCTCGCTCGCGACATCCCACTGGATCGCGAGGTCGGCGTGCGGGATGGCGGCCAGGATCTCGTCGAGCTCGCGGAGGAGCGCCGCGGTGTAGACCGGCTCGATGGCGGCGCGGTCGCCGCCCGCGAAGAAAGACGCGACCACGGCGAGGGGCGTGGGCAGCGAGACCTGGAAGCGCACGCCCTCGGCGATCGCGCCCTCCGCGCGCAGACGGCGGAAGATCTCGTACGACTCGAGCGCCGCGGAGGCGTAGCCGAGGGGCGGCAGCGCGATCGCCGACGCGTCGACGCCCTCGGCGATCCGCAGCGGCCGGGCGTCGAGTCCCGCACCGAAGGGGATCCGCTCGGCGCCGACCCGCTCGATCCCCCGCGCCTGCCCGAGCACATCGGGCTGGAACATGATCCAGTGGAAGCGGACCCCGACCTCGCCGTCGGGGATGCGGCGCAGCCGTGGTCCGAGGATCTCGGCGGCGGTGCGCATCGTGGTCTCGGCGTCGTCGTAGTTCACGCTGCCGACCAGCAGCGCTCCGCGGGGGTTGGTCATGCCTGAAAGCGTAGGACGGTTCCCGAGGCCGGTTTTGCACGGTTGCGTCCCGCACCCGCCGCATGCGGTCGAGTTAGGATGCCCTAAGTAGATTGCGGAGACGGAACGGAGGACGCCGCCATGTCGCACATCCACTCGCCCGCACTGGAGAAGACCGGATTCGCGGTGCTGGATCCGTACGACCAGGCGGCGGATCCGGCGGAATGGCTCGATCTCGCGTATGCCCCCTGGCGCTCGTCGGGCGTGACCCGGTTCGCGCCGCTCGCGAGCCACTCCGGCGAGGCGGACTGCAACGGCTTCTGGAATCACACCCCGCCGCGCCCGGACAAGGACGGCGTCTGGGTCGCAGCGCAGACGGCGCTGGCACCGACACTCGTGCGGCGCGCAAAGGAAGCGGGCGCGAACATCGGGCGCTGCCGCGTGGTCGAGCTGCAGCCGAACACCTACGCCGACGCGATCTTCAACCTGCACCAGGACGACAACAACCGCCTCAACCCCGACGGCACGGGCTGGGTCGTGCGCGGCTTCTACAACCTCACCGACGACCCTGAATCGCTGTTGATCCTGCGCCAGGACCGCTTCGACCCCGCCACCGAGGTGCGACTGCCGCTGCCCGCCGGCTCGCGGATCGTCGTCGACACCCAGCGGTTCTGGCACGCGGTCTGGCATCGCGGCGCGGCACCCCGGTACGCGCTCATCACCTCGTGGACCTCGGGCCCGGAGCTCGACGCGTACCTCGCCGCCGGGCACGCCCGCTCGGACGTGACCTCGGCGCCCTTGGATCCGGACGTCATCGACGACGCGCAGCAGGAGCTGCACCGGCGAATCGAGGAGCGCCGACACGCCTTCGAGGCGCTCGGCGAGGTGCTCGAGCCCACCGTTCCGCTCTGGCCCTGAGGGGGCTCCGGGATCCGGACCGGGCCTCGGGATCCGGGCCACGGGATCCGGATCGCGGGATCCGGATCAGTCCGCCGCGATGAGTCGGACGCCCGCCGCGACGAGATCGCGGAGGGTCGGATCCGCGGGATCCGCATCCGTGACGACGCCGGCCACCTCATCCAGGGCCAGGACGCCGAAGCGGGACGCCGTTCCGATCTTGTCCTCGCTCGCGAGGACGTAGGTCTCCGCGGCACGGGAGGCGAGGACGCGCTTCATCGCCGCTTCCTCGGGATCCCCGGTGGTCAGGCCCGCCGTCGGATGCACACCGGTGACCCCGAGGAAGAACAGGTCGGCACTGACCCGCTGCGCCGCCTCGACGGCCGCCGCCCCGCATGCCACGGCGGAGTGCTTGAACAGCTGCCCGCCGATCAGGAAGACGTCGGCGGCATGATCGAGCAGCGCCGCGGCGATCGTCGGGCTGTGCGTGATGACCGTGCACGGGAGGGCGAGCGGGATCTCGGCGACCATCGCGAGCGTCGTGGTGCCGCCGTCCAGGATCACCGTCGCCCCTGGTTCGATCAGGGCCGCGGCCGCCGCGGCGACGCGCGCCTTGCTGTCCGGGGCCACGGCCGTGCGCCGCCCGTAGTCGACGACGGCGGGCGACGCCGGAAGCGCTCCGCCGTAGACGCGCACCGCGAGCCCCGCCGCGTCGAGCTCGCGCAGATCACGGCGGATGCTGTCCTCCGACAGGCCCAGCTCTGCGGCGATGTCCTTCGCGACCAGGCGGCCGTCGCGGCGCAGTCGTTCCAGCAGCATGTCCTTGCGTGCGGCAGCGAGCATTTCCGAGTCCTTCCGATTCGTGCACGTTTCTGCTGTATTGTACCCGACATGACGAAACCACTCATGATCCTCATCGCCGGCCCCTACGCGTCGGGCACCGGGGGCGACCCCGCGCTCATGGCGCAGAACCTCGCCCGCCTCGAGGAGGCGGCCTGGCCGATCTTCCGCGCCGGGCACATCCCGATGATCGGCGAGTGGGTCGCCCTTCCGGTGCTGTCCAGTGCCGGAGCGACCGGTCCCGGCGATCCCCTCGCGACCGAGGTGATGTACCCGACCGCCGAGCGGCTGCTGCAGCACTGCGACGCGGTGCTGCGCCTGCCCGGCGAGTCCCGCGGGGCCGATCAGGACGTCGCGATCGCCGAGGGGCGGGGGATCCCCGTCTACCGCCGCCTCGAGGAGGTGCCGGGGATCGCCGCCTGACCCGCGCCCGTCCGCCCAGTCGCCGGCTCACCGGCGCCTGGGACCGGGCGGTCTCACCGGCGCACGCCGCCGACTGCAGGAGCACCCCGGCCGTTTGCAGGACGAACGCCCCGCCGCGAGCGCGGATCCGTCCTGCAAACGGTCTCTTCGCGGACCTTCGTCCTGCACTTGGCGGATGGATCCTGCATTCGGGCGGGGTCGACCGCGAGACCCGCCAGGCCCGACGGCGACGCCGCGCCGACCCGGCGGCGGGAGCGGGACGGCTCAGGCCTCGACGGCCCGTATGCGTCCCGCATCGAGCCGAACGGTCCGGTCGATCGTGCCGGCCGGCGGCTCCACGTGCGAGACCAGGACGACGGTCTGGGATCCGGTCGCGCCCAGCAGGTCGCGCAGCAGCGCGTCCGACGCGTCCGGATCCACCCCCGCCGTCGGCTCGTCCAGCACGAGCACGGGGAATCCGTGCAGGATCGCCCTGGCGAGGGCGATGCGCTGCGCCTGACCGCCGGAGACGAGGGCGCCCCGCTCCCCCACCCGCGCGTCGAGCCCGCCGCGCTCCCGCACCCAGGGGCCGAGGCCGACGCGCTCGAGCACCTCGAACAGCTCGGCATCCGACGCCGTCTCGCGCGCGAACAGCAGGTTCTGCCGGATGTCCTCGTCGAAGAGCATCGGATCCTGCTCGCACAGTCCGACGTGGCGACGCAGCTCCGGCCCCGCCACCAGAGCCGCGTCGCTGTCGCCGATGCGATACGTGCCGCCGAAGCGCAGGAAGCCCACGAGGACGGCGGCGAGCGTCGACTTGCCCGCGCCGCTGGATCCTGTGACGAGGATCCGTTCACCCGGTGCCACGTCCAGGTCGAGGTCGCGCAGGGCAGGCGTGCGGGCGCCGGGCCACGACGCGGTCGCGCCGCGGAGGCGGAGCGCCCCTTCCGCGATGCGGCCCTCGCCCTCGTCGCCGCGCACCTCGGCGGGCAGGACAGAGGGCAGCAGCGCGTGGATCCGCTCCGCGCCGGCGCGCACGCCGCGCCACGCCGAGGCCGCCTGCGGGACGGCGGAGAACACGTCGAACACGGCCATCGGAAGCAGCACCGCGACCGCGAACCAAGGGGCGTCGACGGCGCCTCCCGGCTGTCCGGGCGCGGCGACGGCGAGCGCCCAGATCGAGGCGGCGCCGGCTGCGAGGGACACGACCGCGGAGGACAGCGCCTGCGCGACGGCGGCGCGGGTGGCGGTGCGCCGCAGGGCGTCGTCGGCGGCGCGGATCCGCCCGCGTGCGACGGCTTCCGCACCGTAGGCCTGCAGCACGTCGAGCGCGGTGAGCTCATCCACCAGGGCTCCGGCCAGCTCCGCACGGTCGCGGCTGAGCGCGCGTTCGGCGCGCCCTCCGGCGATACCGCCGAGCACGACCGCGCCGGCGACGGCGAGCACGAGGCAGACCGCGAGCGCGAGGGCCGCCGAGGGGGCGATCGCGGCGAGGACGCCGATGGAGACGAGGGCGACGATGCCCCCGGTCAGCAGCGGCTGCACCACGCGCAGGGGCAGGTTCTGCAGATTCTCCACGTCGTCGACGAGCGCGGCGAGCACCGAGCCGCGGTCGGTGGATCCGAGACCCGCAGGGGCCAGCGGGGTGAGCCGGCGCACGACCGCCGCCCGCAGGTCCGCGAGGCGGCCGAGCGCGGCGTCGTGCCCGACGAGACGCTCGAGATACCGGGTGACGGCGCGGGTCACCGCGAAGAAGCGCACCCCGACGATCGCGACGGACAGCGGCACGAGGTTGTCGACGAGCGACGCCGTGACGATGAGCCAGCCGCTCACCAGCAGCAGACCGACCGCGGCGGCCGCCGAGACGATCCCCGCCAGGATCGCGGGCAGGAACCGGCGGGCGCGCGGCATCGCGAGGCGGAGGATCCCCCCGACCGAGGCCGGGAGATCCGGGATCGGATCCGGATCCTCATCCGGATCCTGTCCCGCCGGGTCGTCGAGCGAGGACTCCGAAGGCGACGGAGACGAAACGCCGCCCCCGAGCGGGCGCCGCGTTTCGTCTCGGTCGTCCGCTTCGCGGTCGTCCTCGCTCGACGACCCCGTCGGTGCGGCCGCCGAACTCTCGCGCAGATCGGCCCCCGTCCGGGCGCTCATCGCCGCGACGACACCGTCGCCGACCTGCACCACCTGGTCCGCGATCGGGCGGGCGGACTCCCGGTGCGAGACGAGCACGACCGTCGCCCCGTCGTCGGCGGCGCGGCGCAGTGCCCGCCACAGCCGCTGCTCCGTCTCGGCGTCGAGGGCGCTCGACGGCTCGTCGAGCGCGAGCACGCGCGCGCCGGATCCGAGCCGGTACAGCGCGCGGGCCACGGCGACGCGCTGCGCCTGGCCACCGGAGAGTCCCGCTCCCTGGACGCCGAGCTCCTGCGCCGGATCGAGGTCGGGCGCTGCGGCCTCGGCGAGCGCCGTCCGCACGCGTGCGAGATCGGGTGCGGGGTCGCCGAGCGCGACGTTCGCGGCGATCGTGCCGCGGATGAGTCCAGGGCGCTGCCCCGCCCAGGCGAGCCACGTGGCCGGATCCGGATCCGCCGCGCCCTCGGCCGCGACGGTTCCGTCATGCTCCGCCGCCCCGCGCAGTGCCGCGAGCAGACTCGACTTGCCGGATCCGCTCCGCCCCTCGATGAGCGTGACGGTGCCGGGATCCGCCGCGAACGACACCTCCGACAGCCGTCGCTCCCCATGCCGCACCGCGACACCGTCGACGACCAGCCGGACCGTCCCGCCTGTTTCGAAGCGCGCAAATGGCTGGATCCCGGGCTCATTTGCAGCAAAGTGCGCGCCTTGAACGCCGGGCCCGGCCGCCGGAGACTCCAGGACCTCGAAGACGTCCTCCGTCGCGGCGACGCCCTCGGCGGCGGCGTGGAACTGCACGCCGACCTGACGCAGCGGCAGGAACGCCTCGGGAGCCAGGAGCAGCACGAACAGGCCGACGCCGAGGCTCAGCTCGCCGCCCAGCAGCCGCAGACCGACCGACACGGCGATGATCGCGACCGCGAGGGAGGAGAGCAGCTCGAGCGCGAAGCCGGAGAGGAACGAGTACCGCAGCACCCGCATGGTCTCGCGGCGGTATCGGTCGGCGGTCTCGCGCATGCGGGCGGCCGCGCGGCGCTCCCGTCCGAACACGCGCAGCGTGGCGAGGCCCTGCACCGTGTCGGCGAACCGCGCCGCGAGCCCGTGCAGCACCTGCAGCTGCTTGCGCTGCACGCTGCGGGTCGCCATGCCGATGAGGATGAGGAACAGCGGGATGAGCGGCAGGGTGACGACCGCCGCGAGCCCGCTCGGCCAGTCCTGCCACCACATCACGGCGACGATGACCGGCGTCGCGATCGCGGTGAGCACGAGCTGCGGGATGTACCGGGAGAAGTACGGATCCAGCGCGTCGAGCCCGTGCCCCGCCGTGACCGCGAGCGCGGCCCGGTTCCGCGTGCCGAGCCAGGCAGGGCCCCGGCGCGAGATCGCGTCGAGCAGGGCCGTGCGCAGCTCCCGCCCTGCCTGCGCCGCGGCGCGGGCGCCCCACGCCTCCGACACCCAGAGCAGCACGGCGCGCACGAGCACCACGAGCGCGAGCCACGGCACGGCGCCGAGCGGCGAGCGCCCCTCCGCCACGTCCGTGATCCCCGCGGCGAGCAGCCCCGCGAACGCGATCGTGACGGCGGTCTGCACGAGCGCGATCCCCGCCGCGACCGCGAGGTAGGTGCGCGCGGCGGGCGCCCACCGCAGCAGCCGCGGATCGATCGGCTTCATCGGATCCGCTCCTCTCCCGCGACCGCGGGCGCCTCCGCGTGCGAAGCGCCCCCTCCCCCTTCGAGTCGTCCCCATGAGCGCACGCCCTGGGGTGCGCTCATGGGGACGACTCGGAAGTGGAGGGGCGCCAGAGAGGACGACCGGAACGACGGGGTCGACGGGGACGGGGACGGCAGGGGGATCATGCGTGCGCGGGGGCCGCCTCGATCGTCGACCGGCGCACGCGCTTGCGGAACACCCAGTACGTCCACGCCTGGTACGCGAGCACGAGCGGCATCGCCACGAGCGCGGTCCAGCTCATGATCTGCAGCGTGTACGGCGTGCTCGACGCGTTCTGGATCGTGAGCGAGTTGGCGGGGTCGATCGTCGACGGCAGTACGTTCGGGAACAGCGCGGAGAACAGCATGAGCACGGCTGTGAGGATCGTGACGACCCCGGCGGTGAAGGCCCAGCCGTCGCGGCCGCGCAGCGAGAAGAGGACCGAGACGATGAGGAACACCGCGGCCACGGCGCCGAGCGCGATCACCAGCCAGAGCAGTGAAGGGCGTCCTGCGGCGATCGCGATCGTCCACACCACGGTCCCGGCCGCGGCGAGGATCGTCGGCAGCGCGGCGAGCCGCGCCACCCGGCGGGCGCGCTCATGCACGACGCCGTCGGTCTTGAGCGCCACGAAGTACAGCCCGTGCAGGAAGAACAGGAGCAGCGTCGTGACGCCGACGAGCAGGCCGTACGGGTTCAGCAGGTCGAACAAGGATCCACGGAAGATGTGCTTCTCGTCCAGCGCCACGCCCTGCACGATGTTGCCGAACGCGACGCCCCACAGCAGTGCGGGGACGGCGGATCCGATCACGATCATGGTGTCGAAGCGGCGCTTCCAGCGCGGGTCGTCCCGCTGGTGCCGGTACTCGAACGACACCCCGCGCAGGATGAGCGCGAGCAGGATCAGCAGCAGCGGCAGGTAGAAGCCGCTGAACAGCGAGGCGTACCACTCCGGGAACGACGCGAACAGGCAGGCGCCGGCCACGATCACCCAGGTCTCATTGAGATCCCAGACCGGGCCGATCGTGTTGATCACCTGGCGGCGCGAGACGTCGTCCTTGCCGAGGAACGGCAGCGACATGCCCACCCCGAAGTCGAAGCCGTCGAGCACGAAGTAGCCCACGAAGAACAGGGCGACGATCCAGAACCAGAGCGTTGCGAGATCCATGTCCGTCTCCTTCCTCAGTACACGACCGACGGGACAGGGGCGTCCTCGTCGTGCTTCTCTGTGATGTCCGGACCCTTCTTGGCGGCGCGGACGATGAGCCCGACCTCCACGACCGCGAGCGCGGCGTAGATCGCGGTGAAGGAGATGAGCGAGATCAGCACCTCGACCCCGCTCACCCCGGGCGAGACGCCGTTCTTGGTCGTCATCAGGCTGAACACGATCCAGGGCTGCCGCCCCATCTCGGTGAACACCCAGCCGACGATGTTCGCGCCCAGCGACAGCGGGAACGAGTAGATCGCGATCTTCCACATCCACTGCGCGGGCTCGCGCTTGGCGTTCTTGCGGGTGATCCACAGGCCCACCAGCGCGACGAACGCGTGCAGCATGCCGAGGCCGATCATCCAGCGGAACGCCCAGTAGGTGATCCACAGCACCGGGGTGAACTCGGTGAGCCCCGTCGAGGCGAACTGCTGCGCGTATTGCGCGTTCAGGTCGTTGATCCCCTCGACGCAGCCGTTCAGGTCGTGCGTCGACAGGAAGGCGAGCAGGTACGGCACCCGCAGGGACCAGATCTCGCCGGTGCCGTCGGGCGTGCCGATCGAGAACAGCGAGAACGAGGCATCGGCCCCGCAGCTCGAATTGAACATCGCCTCGGCCGCGGCCATCTTCATGGGCTGGGTGCTCACCATCGCGAGCCCCAGTTGGTCACCGGTGAGCAGCACGCCGGCGGTCGCGACCAGGATCCCCCACAGGCCGAACTTCAGGGACTTCCGCATGGTCGCCACGTGCTGGCCGCGGGACAGGTGCCACGCCGAGACCGAGATCACCACGCCGGTCGCGAGCATGAACGCGCCGAAGATCGTGTGCGGGAACGCGGCGAGCGCGACCTTGTTGGTCAGGAGCGCCACGAAGTCGGTGAGCTCGGCGCGGTTGGTCGCGGGGTTGTACGTGTAGCCGACCGGGTTCTGCATGAACGCGTTCGCGGCGATGATGAAGTACGCCGAGAGGATCGTGCCGATCGCGACGCCCCAGATGGTGGCGAGGTGCACCTTCTTCGGGAGCTTGTCCCAGCCGAAGATCCACAGCCCGATGAAGGTCGCCTCGAGGAAGAACGCGAGCAGGCCCTCGAACGCGAGCGGAGCGCCGAACACGTCGCCGACGAAGCGGGAGTAGTCCGACCAGTTCATGCCGAACTGGAACTCCTGCACGATGCCGGTCACCACGCCCATGGCGAAGTTGATGAGGAAGATCTTCGAGAAGAACCGGGTCAGGTGCAGGTACTCGATCTTGCCGGTGCGCACCCACGCGGTCTGGAAGATCGCGGTGACGGTCGCCATGCCGATCGTGAGCGGCACGAACAGGTAGTGGTAGACGGTCGTCAGCCCGAACTGCCAGCGGGACAGGACGAGCGGATCAAGCCAATCCATGCGCGGAGCCTCCTGCGTTCGCGGATCCGGTGACGGATCCTGTGCGGTGAGCGGATGCGGATCCGGTCGGGGATCCGACGCGGTCGTCGAGGGCGAAGCGGGATCCGCCTGCCCGGTCCAGTTCGACCGTGCACTCCTCCGGCCGCGCCGCCGAGCGCACGCAGCGCGCGGTGAGCGGCCCTCCGGCCTGGGCGAGCACGCCCTGCATGAGGCCGAGGTGCACCTGGCACAGCACGGGGCGGTGCTCGGGCCGGGCGGCGGCGTGCGGGCACGGCGTGAGTTCCACGGTGAGGCGGTCCTCGTCGATCACGGGCTCGAAGCCGCTCTCCTCGAGGTGCTCGACGAGCGCGTCGAGCTGGTAGATGGCGCGCTGCCCCAGGCTCGAGGACTCGGTCTGCAGCATGCGGCGCAGCAGGTCCCCGCGGCGGGCCGCGTCGTCGGCCTTCTGCTTGGCGACCGGGCTCGACGCCTCCGGCGCTCCCGTGGCGGCGCTGTACAGCACGCGCGGACGCCCGCGGGTGGTGCGGTGCTCGGTCGCCTGCACGACGTATCCGCCTTCGATCAGCCGCTGCAGGTGCTCGCGCACCGTGTTCGGATGCAGCGCGGTGGCCTCGCACAGCTCGCCGATCGTGCGGTGCGGACGTGCCTGCACGAGATGCAGGATCCGCACCCGCGAATAGCTGGAGATCGGCCCGCAGACGGGCCCGGCGCTGGCCATGGCTCCATACTCGCATCGCGCATCGCCGCGCATGGGGACTTCGGCCGTGAATAATGCCGTGCGCGATAGGAGGTTCGGATCACCACCATGCGGATCCCGGATGCCGGGAGCGCCGCGAGCGGATCAGTCCTGACCGTGGGCGAGGGCGAGCTGGGAGATCGCGGCGACCGCGGCGCGCACGTCGCCGGGGCTCCCGCCCGCGCGGCCGGCCACGAGCCCGGCGACGAAGGCGCTGAACGGCGCGGCGGGACGCGCGACGCCGTTCGCGACGTCGCGCGCGAGGTCGAGGATCAGGGCGATCGGCACGTCCTCCTCGGCGAGGCCGAACCGCTCGCGCAGCTCGGCGGCCCAGTCGTCCAGCGCCTCGGGCGGCAGGGTGCGGTCGTTCGGGCTCATCGGGGCTCCTCATCGTGGTGGGCGGATGGATCGGCCAGCGCCGCACGGGCGCGCTCCAGATCGGCGGGGGTGTCGATGTCGGCCGTGATGCCATCCTCGTCCGGGATCCACCGGGTCGGAAGCCCCCCGAGCAGTTCACGGGCGGCGGCGGCGGACGGCTCCGCGATCGCGGCGAGCGCGGCGCGCACGGCTTCGACGCGGTAGGCGCCGGCGAGCCACTGCGCACGGCCCTCGGCGCGGAACACGATCGCATCGACGCGATCGGCGGAGTCGTGGCCGCCGAGGTCGGCGGTGCGCCGCTCCCCCGGGACGCCGGCCGCCTCGTCTGCGCGCACCGCGTCGCGCCGCGTGCGCACGGCGTCGCACAGCGTGCCCACGGCGTCGCACAGCGTGCGCACGACGTCGGCCGGGTGCACGAGGTCGCCGGCGAGCAGCAGCGCCCACTCCGTCCCGGCGAGGGCGGGCAGCCCCGCGGCGATCGCCGCGACGGGCCCGCCGAAGGGCGGATCCTCCCGCACCCAGCCCACAGGGACGGTCGCCGCGACGCCCGTCGGAGCACGCCCCTCACCGGGTCCGGCATCGCCCCAGCCTGGCCCGGCCGCGACGACGGGGGCGACCCCGCACTCCCGGAGGGCGACGAGGGTGCGCTCCCACGGCGTCGATCCGCCGAGTTCCACCAGGGGCTTGGCGGCGCCGCCGAAGCGGCGTGCACGGCCGCCCACGAGCACGAGCGCGCCGACGGACCCCGCGGGCGCGCTCAGTGCAGCTCCCACACGTCGACGAGGTCCCCGACCTCGACCGCCTCGACCTCGGCCGGCACGATCGCGTAGGCGGTGGCGCCGGCGAGTCCGACCGTGAGGTGCGAGCCGGATCCGCCCCGCGTCGCGGGCACGACCGCGCCGTCGACGATCACCGCGGGAAGGTACTGGCGGCGTGCCGGAGGGGTGCGCCAGGCGGCACCCGCGGGCAGGCGACGGAGCGCCCGGTGCACCTCGGCCCGCCCCTGCAGCCGCAGCAGCGCGGGGCGCACGAACGTCTCGAACGACACCGCGGCGCTGACCGGATTGCCCGGCAGCCCGAACAGCAGCATGCCCTCGGCGGTCGTGCCGAACGCCTGCGGCTTCCCCGGCTGCATCGCGACCGCGACGAACTCCATCGTCTCGCCCATGCTCAGTCGCACGGCCTCGTATGCGCCGGCGCTCACGCCGCCCGAGAAGATCACGACGTCCGCGCCCAGCGCGGCGGCCCGTGCGGCGGCCTCGGCGGGGCCGTCGCCCTCGTCGCCGACGACCTCGCGCAGGACGACCTCGGCCCCCGCCTCGGTCGCGAGCCCGGCCAGCAGCACGCCGTTCGACTCGGGGATCTGCCCGCGCCGCAGCGGGGCGCCGGGGGTCACGAGCTCGGATCCGGTCGACACCACGGCCACCCGCGGGCGCGGGGCGACCTGCACCTCGGCGATCCCGACCGAGGCGAGCGCCGAGAGCTGCCGCGGTCCGAGCAGGACGCCCGCGGGCAGGGCCACGGAGCCGGCTGCCGCATCGGCACCGGCCCGGCGCACGTGCGCGCCCTCCGCGCGCGGGGCGCGCTGCACGACCGCGGTCTGCAGCGAGTCCGCGAGCCCGCCGGCGGTGTCCTCGAACGGGACGATCGTGTCGGCCTGGGTCGGCAGTGCGGATCCGGTCATGATCCGGATGGCGCAGCCGTGGTCGAGGGGCGGATCCTCCGGGCTCCCGGCCGGCAGATCCGCCGTCACGCGCAGGGCCACCGGATCCGCCTCGCTCGCGGCGGCGACGTCGGCGTACCGCACGGCGAAGCCGTCCATCGCGGAGTTGTCGAAGACGGGAACCGGGTTCACGGCGACGGCGTCGACGGCGAGCGTATGGCCCGACGCCGCATCCACGGGGATCGTCACGGCGGGCCGCGGGCGGACGGCGGCGAGCACGCGCTCCTGCTGCTCCTCGACCGTGCGGAAGGTGGTGGTGCCGTGGCTCATGCGCGCTCCCTCGTCGTGTGCTTCGAGGCTACCGGTGCGCCTCTCCCGGCGCGGCCGATCCGCGGGCGGGGCCGAGCGTCGGAACCCCCGGCTAGCCTTGCTGCATGGCCTCCCGGAAACCCTCCGCACCCGCGTACGTCTGCACCGAGTGCGGATGGACGACCGCGAAATGGGTGGGCCGGTGCGGCGAGTGCCAGCAGTGGGGCACCGTGACAGAGCAGGCCGCGCAGACCGGCATCGTCCGCCGGGTCGAGGCGACGAGCCCGGCGGCCGGCCGGCAGGCGCGCCCGATCACGTCGCTCACGTCGGAGGAGTCGCCGCGTCGTTCGAGCGGGGTCGCCGAGTTCGATCGCGTGCTCGGCGGCGGCATCGTGCCCGGTGCGGCGATCCTGCTGAGCGGCGAGCCCGGCGTCGGCAAGTCCACCCTGCTGCTCGAGGTGGCGGCCGCGGCGGCCCGCTCCGGCCGGAGGGTGCTCTACGCGAGCGGCGAGGAGTCCACGGCGCAGGTCCGGCTGCGCGCCGAGCGCACCGGTGCTCTGCACGACGAGCTGTACCTCGCGGCGGAGACCGATCTCGGCACGATCCTCGGCCACATCGACGACGTCTCCCCCGGGCTCGTGATCGTCGACTCCGTGCAGACCGTCGCCTCCGCGCTGTCGGACGGCGCCGCGGGTCAGCCCGCCCAGGTGCGCGAGGTCGCGTCGGCGCTCATCCGGGTGGCGAAGGAACGGGATCTCCCGATCGTGATCGTCGGGCACGTCACGAAGGACGGGTCGGTCGCCGGCCCCCGCGTGCTCGAGCACCTGGTCGACGTGGTGTGCCACTTCGAAGGCGACCGGCAGACCTCGCTGCGGTTCATCCGGGCGCTCAAGAACCGGTTCGGGCCGACCGACGAGGTCGGCTGCTTCGAGATGACCGGATCCGGGATCGCGGAGGTGCCGGATCCGTCGAGCCTTTTCCTCTCGCGCGGGCGGCCGGAGCCCGGCACCTGCGTCGCGATCGCGCTCGAGGGCCGGCGCGCGATGCCGGTCGAGGTGCAGGCGCTCACGATCCCCACCCAGGCGCCGAACCCGCGCCGCGTCGTGAACGGCCTCGACTCGTCACGCGTCGCGATGGTGCTCGCCGTGCTCGAACGTCGCGCCGGCATCAAGACCAGCGACAAGGACGTGTACGTCTCGACCGTGGGCGGAGTGCGCTTCGTCGAGCCGGCGGCGGATCTGGCGATCGCGATCGCGGTGGCCGGATCCCTCAGGGACGACGCCGTGCCGCGCACGCTCGCCGCGGTGGGCGAGTTGAGCCTCGCCGGCGAGGTGCGCCCGGTCACCCAGGCCGCGCAGCGCCGCTCGGAGGCCGCCCGGCTCGGCTATGCGCACGTGATCGACGACCGTTCGGCGACCCTGCGCGGAGCGCTCGGCGACGTCAAGGCGCACCGTGCGCCGCGCCGCCTCGACGACGAGGTCCCCGCGTTCTGACGCCCGGTCAGGCCTCGAGCGCGCGCAGCAGCTCCTCCGGAGGCGCCTGCATCGGATGCGGGCCTGCGATGTCGAGGAACACCGTCGTGATCACCTCGCGGTGGGTGGTGAGGAACGAGCGCAGCCACAGCGGCGAGTAGATCCCCACGCCCGGCGGGAGGTTCGCCGGCTTGTGCTTCGCGTCGCTGAACAGCAGCAGCGCGACCTCGCCCGTGGCGGGATCCCGATAGGTCCACACCTCGCCGCCGTCCCGCGGGTCGTCCCTCGCACCAGGCCGGATCAGCGGCACGACCGTGTTGCCGTTGCGCAGGGCGAGCGCCACCGCGGCCATGTCCTGCTTCTCGAGCGCCTGCGCGAGGGCCTCGGAGCGGAAGTCCGCCGCGGCCGGTGCCTTCTTCTTCGACTTCTTCACGGCCATCGTCCCAGCATAGGAGAGGACCTCTTCGCTCATCGCTTGGGGACAGACGATCGAAGAGGCCCTCGAAGTCCTCGACGACGGACGACGATGCGCTGGGGACGCTTAAGATTGTCGAAGCCACTGGGGATGGCAACCGTCAAGATCTCGAAGACTTGGTCTCTATGGTATCCCAAAGGTTGCACCCGGGCGACAAATTCCCATATTCCGTCCAGGTTCAGTTCAGCAGGAACTGCACCGGATTCGCGCTCTGGAACCCCCCGATCGACACGGTCAGGCGGTAGGCCGCCCCGCCTCCCGGCGCGCGCTGCCGGTCCGTCGCCTCGCAGGTGTCGACGCTCGAGCGCGTGCGATCCCAGACGACCGGGGTCGAGCTGGTGATCGTGGCGCCGGCCTTGATGGTCTGGATCGCGTCGCTCGGGGTCTGCTGGCAGTCCGTGGAGCGCCACCAGGTGTCGTTCCCGCTCGTGATCGTGAACGCCTGCGTCGTGGTGCCGACGTTCATCGTGCAGTCCTTGCCGCTGCTGTTGGTCAGCGAGATCGACAGCTTCGGATTCTCGTCGGCGGAGTAGCTGTCGTGATCGGCGACGGCCGTGACCTGCACCTCCGCCGCGGTGCACGGCACCGGCCCCGCACCCGCGGTGCTCGTCGGCCCCGGCGTCGTCGCGGCAGGGTCGGGGCTCGCGTCCGCACTCGGATCCGGCGTGGCGGGCGGCGTCGTCGCGCTCGGCGACGGCGTCGAGGACCTCGTGGGCACCGGCTTCGGATCCGGGCCGGACGCACCGCGCCCGACGAGCGCCCAGACCAGCACGATCAGCAGGGCGAGCAGCACGATGATGACGCCGAGGACCACGATCCGACGACGACGATAGACGGCGGCGGACTGGCGAGGGCTCATGCTTCCAGGTTAGACAAGGTGCTTGAGCATGCGCGTGTTGCCGAGCGTGTTCGGCTTCACGTGCGCGAGGTCCAGGAACTCGGCGACGCCCTCGTCGCCGCTGCGCAGCAGCTGGGTGTAGACGTCGGGATCCACGACCTGCTCGCCGATCGGCGCGAACCCGCGGCGCTCGAAGAACGGCACCTCGAAGGTCAGGCAGAACAGGCGGCTGAGGCCGAGTTCGACCGCGTGCGTCTCGAGGCGCTCCACGATCGCCCGTCCGACCCCGTGGTGCTTCCACCCGTCCTCGACGAGCAGGGTGCGCACCTCGCCGAGGTCCTCCCACATGACGTGCAGCGCGCCGCAGCCGATGAGCCGGCCGTCGGCCTCCGCCACCACGAACTCCTGCACCGCGCCGTAGAGCACCGCGATGTCCTTGCCGAGCAGGATGCGTCGTTCCACGAGCGGCTCCAGGAGTGCGTAGATGCCCTGGACGTCTCCGGCCCGCGCGGGCCGGACGAGATACTCGCTCATCCCTCCAGCCTACGACCGTCGTCCTGTGCGCCCGCGGACGACGCGGCCCCGTCGCCCTGCTCGCGGGAGCGGGACGACGGGGCCGGGTGCTCGTCCGCGGCGTCAGACCGTGACGATGACGTCGTCGGCGTCCACGCGCACCGGGATCGGCCGCAGCCCGACACGGCGGTCCGCGGGGTGCTTGCCGGTGAGGACGTCGAACTCGAAGCCGTGCCAGGGGCACACGATGTTCCGGTCGGTGGGATGGAACCCCGGCCCGCCGCTCTTCAGGCCGTCCTCGCCCCGCACGAGCTGCACGGTGCGCGGCATGATCTTGCCCTGGCAGACGGGGCCGCCCTGGTGCGGGCACACGTTGTGCCATGCACGCACCTCGCCGGCGTGGAAGTAGAGGCCGAGCTCGGTCCCGTCGACGTCGACGACGATCCGCTCGCGCTCCTGCAGGTCGGCGAGGCTCGCGACGACGACGTCCCGGCGGACGACCTGCGCGCTCATTCGGCCCTCCGGTACCAGATCGCCATGTCGAAGAGGTTCACGTCTGCGGCGTCGAGGAGCGCCGTGACGAGGACCACGGTCTCGGTCGCGTTGAGCGCGTCCGCGCGGATCGGCCAGGCGATCTTGCCGACGCGGTCGGTCTTCGCGGAGAAGAGCCGCGCGGCGGCGTAGAGCACGTCGGCGATCTGCTCGTCGGAGACCTCGGCTCCGCGCTCCTCGTCGCTCACACGCTGCACGAGTTCGCCGAGGCGGGTGATGACCGTCGAGAGCTCGGCGGTCTCGGGGGCGGTGGTGGTGATGTTCTCAGTCATGTCAGGAGATCCCGGGTCGCTCCTGGAGCACGCGCTCCGCGGAGGGCTTCTGTCGGTCGGTGGGGAGGTTGAACACGCGTGCGGCGTTCAGCCCGAGGATGTTGCGCTTGGCCTGCTCGGAGAGGAAGGGCAAGCGGGTGATCGTGGACGGCGCGTCCCAGTCCCAGTGCGGCCAGTCGGACGAGTAGAGCAGCTGCGTCTCCGCGTTGAACGACTTCATGGTGGCCTCGAGCAGCTCCATGTTGGTCCGCTCCATGGGCTGGGTCGTGTACCACATCTCCTTCATGTACTCGCTCGGCAGGCGCTTGAGGCCGGGGGCCTCGCTCGGCCGCATCAGCACCTCGTGGTCGAGGCGCTGCATGAGGAACGGGATCCAGGCCAGGCCGCTCTCGACCCAGACCATCTTGAGCTTCGGGAAGCGCTCCGGCATGGCGTTGATGATCCAGTTCGTCACATGGATCTGGTTGTAGTGCGTGAACGAGAGCGCATGCATCGAGAGGAAGCGGTTCAGCTGCGCGAACGACGGATCCCCCCAGTGGTAGCCGGAGTGGAAGGCGAGCGGCTTGCCGCTGTCCTCGATGAGCTTGTAGAGGCGCGTGTAGACGTCGGAGTGCACCGGGTTGTTGCGCGTCGAGCACACGGTGTAGCCGATGATGCCGTCGTCGTCGGCGTACTTCTCGACGAGCTCCTCGCACACCTCGGGGGTGTTGTAGGGCAGGTAGAGCATGCCCTTGAGGCGCGGGTTCGGCGGCAGGATCACCTCGGTGAGCCAGCGGTTGAACGCGCGGCCCAGCACGACCTCGACCTCGTCCTGCGGGTGCATGCCGAGCAGCAGCATCGCGCTCGGGAAGACCACCTGGTAGTCGAGCCCCATCGCGTCCATGCCGCGCCGGGCGGCCGTCACGAACGGGTGCCCTTCTGTGCCCTCCGTGGGCTCCTTGCGCCCCTGGTGGCCGATGCGGCCGCCGACGCTCTGCTGCGACATGCCCGGCTGGATGTTCAGGAGCGCGTTGTTGCCGGCGAACCCCGCGTACTGGCTCATGCCCAGGTCGCGCCAGACGTCGTTGTCGATGAGGCTCAGCACCTCGCCCCAGAAGTGATCCTCCGAGACGTGCGCGTCGATGTCGACGATGAAGTAGTCGTCGTAGTCGTCACGCGCCTGCTTGGTCGCGTGGGCGAGCACGTCGCGCGTATCCGAGCGGCCGCCGATCTCGGCGAGCTCGCGAATACGCGGCGCGTCGGAGCGGGGGGTGGGCAGGTCACTCATGGGCATTCCTCTCAGGCGTCGATCGCTCAGTGCGCGGCGACGATCGCATCGGTCATCGTGGTCAGGTAGTCGTCCTCGGCGGCTGCCGCCGCGGCGCGGTGCGGGATCACGACCGCACGGGCGGGGTTGATCGCGAAGCCGTACTCGTCGCCGGGGCGCGGCACGGCGTCCGCGGCCATCTCGCTCGTCTCGACCCGCACGCGCAGCGGCAGCCGGTCGGCGCGGACGAGCAGGTTGACGGCGCTTCCGAGATAGGTGCTGCGCTCGACGTCCGCGCGGAACCGCCCGGCTCCGGGAGCGAGGTCGCCGGCGGGCATGATCCGGGCGTGCGCGGCGCGGAAGGCCACGTCCGCCCTCTCCCCCGGCGCCGCCTCACCGGTCGCGACGCCGGCGACGACGAGCGAGGTGCCGTCGACCTCCACGTCGGCGATGCCGTCGCGCACCGCGCGGATCGTTCCGGGGAGGATGTTCTGGAAGCCCATGAAGTCGGCCACGTACGCCGAGTTCGGGCGGCCGTACAGTTCGCTCGGCGTTCCGTCCTGCACGATCGCGCCCTCGCTCATCACGATGATCCGGTCGGAGAGCGTGATCGCCTCCTCTTGGTCGTGCGTGACGTAGACGGAGGTCGTCTCGAACTGGTTGTGCAGCGCGCGCACCTGCTGGCCCATCTGGTAGCGCAGCTTGGAGTCGAGGTTGGAGAGCGGCTCGTCGTAGAAGATGATGCCCGGCCGGGCGGCCAGAGCGCGGGCGAGAGCC
>NZ_NCKN01000238.1 GCF_002257455.1 Microbacterium sp. 13-71-7 | reverse complement strand
GTGGGATCCGCACGACGCCTGGCGCCGCCCACGCAATCGCGGCGGCAGCCCCAGCTCCGTCCGCCGGCCCCTCACCGATGCCCTCGGCCCACCCGGGTGAACCAGCCCCGGGCCGAAGCCCTCGCCCCACCGAGGTGCAGGAGGGTGGATCCCCCGGGCGTCCGAGTAGCCCGGTCGACAGAAGCAGGTTCGAAGGATCGACCCGCGGACGCGCTAGTGTCCGAGCATGGGACGCGACGAGCGCAGGCCCACCGTGTACTCCGCGGTGCCGAAGAACCTCACGGCGCCGTACGTGATCCCGCCGCTCCAACACGATCGGGACGGCCGCCCTCGTCCCGCCGGCGCTCCGGCGCCCGAGACGCCGCCGCAGCGACGGTCGTGGACGCCCCTCATCGTGATCGCCATCGCGGCGCTCATCCTGATCCCCGCCACACTAGGGCTCGTCGCCGGGCTGTCCGAGCAGTCCTCCTCCGGGGGCTCTGCGCCCGACGGCGTCCCACCGGTCGTCGCAGCGAGCCCGCCTGCCGCACCCGCTCCGGTTGTCGACCCGGCGTTTCCCGCCCTGGATCCCGCGCAGCTGGAGGCCCTCCTCCGCGATCCGGCCGGACACGAGGGGGAGCAGCACACGGCCTACGTCGAGATCCAGGTCGGCACGGAGAGCATTCCGCAGAGCCTGCGCGACACCACGGGGCTCATCGGCTTCATCGGCGTGACGCAGCCGGAGCGCGCACTGCAGGACGCCGCGAACCCGGTCGCGCTGACGGCGGATCCAGAGGTCCTCGACTCCGTCGTGAGCGGCGATGTGCTGCGGATCGGGTTCGCGGTGCCCTCGGCGGCGAATCGGACCACGGTGTACAACGGCGCCGGGATCCCCGAGCTGCGGGTCCTCACCGCCGAGAAGGTCGTGACCCTGCCCTGAGCATCCGAGGTCCGCACGCCTTCCCGCGGCACCCCGTGCGCACTACCCTTGACAGGGTGGCACCCAGACGTGCCGATCCGACAGATCCCGTTCTCAGCCACCCGGAGGCTCCGCCGTGCCCGACACCCCCGCAGCGCTTCCCGATCTGCATCGCTCGGCCGCCGTGCTCTTCGATCTCGACGGCGTGCTGACGCCGACCGCCGAGGTGCACATGCGCGCCTGGCAGGCGGTGTTCGACGAGGTCTTCCTGCTCTGGGGCATCGTCCCGGCGTACACCGACGAGGACTACTTCGCCTACGTCGACGGCAAGAAGCGCTACGACGGCGTCGCGAGCCTGCTCCGCAGCCGCAACGTGGAGATCCCGTGGGGGTCCGTCGACGACGATCCCGAGGCCGACACCGTCTGCGGCATCGGCAACCGCAAGAACGTGGCCTTCTCGGAGGCGCTGCGCCGCGACGGCATCGCGCCGTATCCCGGATCCCTCGCCCTGCTGCAGGAGCTGAGCGCCGCGGACGTGCCGATGGCGGTCGTCTCCAGCTCCAAGAACGCGGAGGAGGTGCTGGCCACGGCCGGCATCCGCGACTTCTTCTCGGTGGTCGTCGACGGCGTCGTCGCCGAGCGCGAGCACCTCGCCTCCAAGCCCGCGCCGGACGTGTTCCGCGTCGGCGCCGAGCGCATCGGCGTCGACCCGGCCTCCGCGGTCGCCGTGGAGGATGCGACCAGCGGCGTCGCCTCGGCCGCCGCAGCCGGCTACGGCACGGTGGTCGGCGTCGACCGCGGAGCCGGATCCGACTCCCTCCTCGCCCACGGCGCGACCGTCGTCGTCGACGACCTCGACCGCTTCCTGTCCTGAACCGATCCCCCTCACGGAGAGCACTGCATGATCGATCGCGACCTCTTCCCCGTCGACCCGTGGCGTCTGGTCGAGACGTCCTATCCGCACGTGAACCCCGGCGTCTCGGAGACGCTCATGGGTCTCGGCAACGGGTATCTCGGCCTGCGCGGCAATCACATCGAGGGCCGCAACGCGCTCGAGCACGGCACCTTCATCAACGGCCTCCACGAGACGTGGAAGATCCGCCACGCGGAGCAGGCCTTCGGCTTCGCCGAGGTCGGCCAGACGATCGTGAACGCTCCGGACGCCAAGGTCATGCGCGTGTACGTCGACGACGAGCCGCTGAGCTTCGACGAGGCCGACGTGCGCGAGTACCGTCGGGAGCTCGACTTCCGCACGGGCGTCCTCAGCCGCGAGGTGCTGTGGGAGACGCCCTCAGGCAAGCGGGTGCGCATCCGCGACGAGCGGATCGTGTCGTTCGTCGAGCGCCACCTCGCGGTGCTGCGCCTCGAGGTCACGGTCGAGAACTCCGACGCCCCCGTGACGATCTCGTGCCAGCTGCTGAACCGGCAGGACGGCGAAGACGTCTACGGCGGCGTGCCGTCGATGGCGGCGGGATCCCCGGGGGAGAAGGCCGGCTTCGATCCGCGCAAGGCTGAGCGGATCGGCGACCGCGTGCTGCAGCCGGCCGAGTACTGGCAGGACGGCGGCCGCTCGGCCCTCGCCTACCGCGTCGCGGACTCCGGCATGACCCTCGCCGTGGTCGCCGACCACCTGGTCGAGACCGAGAACGAGTACACCGCGCGGCAGCTCGTCGAGCCCGACATCGCGAAGAACGTGTTCCGGGTGCAGGCGAAGGCCGGCGTCCCCACGCGCGTGACGAAGCTCGTCAGCTACCACACGTCCCGCGGCGTGCCGGCGCGCGAGCTCATCGACCGCTGCCGGCGCACGCTCGACCGTGCCGCGGTGGAGGGCGTGGAGGCGGAGTTCGCCAAGCAGGCCGAGTGGCTGACCGCCTTCTGGGAGCGCAGCGACGTGCGCATCGCCGGGCACGACGATCTGCAGCAGGCGACCCGCTGGTGCCTGTTCCAGATCGCCCAGGCCTCTGCGCGCGCCGACGGCGCCGGCGTCTCCGCGAAGGGCGTGAGCGGATCCGGCTACGGCGGGCACTACTTCTGGGACACCGAGGTCTACGTGCTGCCGTTCCTCACCTACACGTCGCCGCAGTTCGCGCGCAACGCGCTGCGCTGCCGCGTGCACATGCTGCCCGCCGCGCGCCGCCGGGCCGGCCAGCTGAACGAGGGCGGTGCGCTCTTCCCCTGGCGCACGATCAACGGCGAGGAGGCGAGCGCCTACTACGCCGCGGGCACCGCGCAATACCACATCAACGCCGACGTCAGCTATGCGCTCGGGAAGTACGTGCGCGCGACCGGCGACGACGACTTCCTCTACCGCCAGGGCGTGGACATCGCGGTGGAGACCGCGCGGATGTGGGCAACGCTCGGGTTCTGGCGCTCGGCCGCGGGCGTGGACACGTTCCACATCCACGGCGTCACCGGCCCCGACGAGTACACCACGGTCGTCAACGACAACCTCTTCACCAACGTCATGGCCCGGTACAACCTGCGCTTCGCGGCGCGCGTGGTCCGGGAGATGGCCGCGGACGCGCCGGAGGCGTACGACGCGGCGGTGGAGCGGCTCGCCATCGAGCCCGCCGAGGTCGAGCGCTGGGAACGCGCGGCCGACGCGATGCACATCCCGTTCAGCCCGGCCCTGGGGATCCACCCGCAGGATTCGCTGTTCCTCGAGCGCGAGGTGTGGGATCTGCCGGCCACCCCGGCGGAGCAGCGCCCCCTGCTGCTGCATTTCCACCCGCTCGTGATCTACCGGTTCCAGGTGCTGAAGCAGGCGGACGTGGTGCTCGCGCTGTTCCTGCAGGGCAACCACTTCTCCGAGGCGGAGAAACTCGCCGACTTCGAGTACTACGACCCGCTCACCACGGGCGACTCGACCCTGTCGGCGGTCGTGCAGTCGATCCTCGCCGCAGAGGTCGGCTACCAGGATCTCGCGCACGAGTACTTCGAGCACGCGATCTACGTCGACCTGGGAGACCTGCACCGCAACGCCTCGGACGGCGTGCACGTCGCGTCCGCGGGCGGCGTGTGGACCGCGCTCGTGTGCGGATTCGGCGGCATGCGCGACCACGACGGCGAGCTCAGCTTCGACCCCCGTCTGCCGACGGACTGGCCCGAGCTGTCCTACCCGCTGCAGTGGCACGGCTCCCAGCTGCAGATCACGCTGACCGCGGACCAGCTGCTGATCGAGGTGCGGTCGGGGGATCCGGTCTCGTTCACGGTGCGCGGGGCCGCGCACACGGCCTCGATCGACGCTCCGGCCGCCGTGTATCTCGCGGACCAGGGTCCTGTGCTCCGGGGACGCCCGGAGTTCGGCTCCCAGGCTCGGCGCGAGGACGGCACGATCCTGTCGCCGACCGTTCCGACGACCTCCGCGATCCCGATCGTCGGCTACGTCGGAGAATCGGGGGAGTAGTCCCGTCCGTGGCGCTGGTCCCCGAGGCTCTCGAGGGGACCGGCGCCCGCCGCGGGGCCGGTGCTCTCCCGCCCCGGCCTACTCGCCGTGCCTGATCTCGCAGTCACTGCCCGGTGCGAGCACTGCCTCGTGCCCGTCGTCGTAGCGCACGACGAGGAGCTCGCCGCGCACTTCGAGGACCACGCCGGATCGCTCCGCGCCGCCCACCACCCGGCCGTGGATGCGGATCCGGTCGCCTGCTGCCACCTGCGTCATCGTCCACCTCCTCTTTCAGGGTACGTCCGTTCGAGGGCCTGCGGCAGGGGTTCTCGGGGGCTTCTCCCGCACCGTCCGGCGCGGTGTCGGCGCCGTACTCGCGGATGCCACGGTGCCGGCGCCGGATGGCCCGCGCCGATGTCCGACGCACACCGTAGTCTTGACGGGTGAGCACAGCCCTGTACCGCCGTTACCGGCCCGAGAACTTCGGGGAGATGATCGGGCAGTCGCAGGTGACCGATCCGCTCATGACCGCGCTGCGCGGCGACCGGGTGGGCCACGCCTATCTGTTCTCCGGCCCGCGAGGGTGCGGGAAGACCACGTCCGCGCGCATCCTGGCGCGCTGCCTGAACTGCGCCGAGGGGCCCACCGACACCCCGTGCGGGGTGTGCCCGAGCTGCGTCGAGCTGTCGCGCAACGGCGGCGGATCCCTGGACGTCGTCGAGATCGACGCGGCCAGCCACAACGGCGTCGACGACGCGAGGGACCTGCGCGAGCGCGCGACGTTCGCGCCCAGCCGCGACCGGTTCAAGATCTTCATCCTCGACGAGGCGCACATGGTGACGCCGCAGGGCTTCAACGCTCTACTGAAGCTCGTCGAGGAGCCGCCGCCGCACATCAAGTTCATCTTCGCGACCACCGAGCCCGAGAAGGTGCTCGGCACGATCCGCTCCCGGACGCATCACTATCCGTTCCGGCTGGTGCCGCCCGCAGCGATGCTCGAGTACGTCGAGAAGCTGTGCGCCGAGGAGGGCGTGACCGTCGCCCAGGGCGTGCTGCCGCTCGTCGTGCGCGCCGGCGGCGGATCCCCGCGCGACACCCTCTCGCTGCTCGACCAGCTCATCGCGGGCTCGGAGAACGGCGAGGTCGGCTACGAGCGCGCGGTCGCGCTGCTCGGGTACACGCACTCCGCGCTGCTGGATGAGATCGTCGACGCGCTCGCCGCGGGCGACGCGGCCGCCGCCTTCCCCGCGATCGACCGGGTGGTGCAGACCGGACAGGATCCGCGCCGCTTCGTCGACGATCTGCTGGAGCGGCTGCGCGACCTCATCGTGATCGCGGCGGTCGGGGATGCGGCCTCCGCGGTGCTGCGCGGGGTCCCAGAGGACGAGCTGACCCGGATGCGCGGTCAGGCCGCGGCGTTCGGCGGTCCGCGCCTGTCGCGTGCGGCGGATCTCGTGAGCTCGGCGCTGGACGACATGTCGGGAGCGACGTCGCCGCGACTGCACCTCGAACTGCTCGTCGCCCGTGTGCTGACCGCTCTCGCCGGAGGCGGGGAGACGGCGCCCGCGGCGATTCCCGCCGCTGCCCCTGCTGCCGCGACCGCTGCCGCCGCG
>NZ_NCKN01000237.1 GCF_002257455.1 Microbacterium sp. 13-71-7 | reverse complement strand
CGGCGGGGATCCCTCCCCGTCCGATCACGAGCACCGCGAGCGCCACGAGGGCGACCACGACGACGATCGTCGTCCACCGCGCCCTCCGAGTCACGGCGCCCAGCCTAGACCGCCGATCCACCGCGGAACGACCGCCGTACCACCTCGGAACGACCGCGGGTCCCGCCCCCGGCCCGCCGGGCGTACGATGCGCGCATGACGTTGGAGCGCTGGCGGCGGATCGCCGAGTGGCCGCTCGTCGTCGCGTCCGTGCTGTTCCTCGTCACCTACTCCATCCAGGTGATCGTGGATCCGAAGGGCGAGGTCGGGGCCCTGCTCGAAGACCTGCTCTGGGTCTCCTGGGGCACGTTCCTCATCGACTACGTCGTGAGCCTCGTGATCGCGCCGCGGCGCTGGCACTGGTTCTTCACGCACCTGTTCAACCTCGCGACCGTCGTGCTGCCGATGCTCCGCCCGCTGCGGGTGCTGCGCGTGGTCACGCTGCTCGCGGTGCTGCAGCGCACCGCCGGCCGAGCCGTGCGCGGGCAGATCGTCATCTACGTCACGGGCGCGACCCTGCTGCTCGTCTACGTCGCGTCCCTCGCGGTGCTCGACGCCGAGCGCGCGGGCGGCGGCAGCATCGTGACCTACCCCGACGCGATCTGGTGGGCGTTCACGACCATCACGACCGTCGGCTACGGCGACCTCGTTCCCGTCACGCTCGAGGGCCGGGTGATCGCCGTGGGGCTCATGCTCAGCGGCATCGCCCTGCTCGGCGTCGTCTCGGCGACCTTCGCCTCGTGGATCGTCGAGCAGGTGTCGGCCGAGAACACCAGCCGCCAGGCGGCCACGGTCGCGCACGTCGACGCGCTGCGCGCCGAGATCGCGGAGCTGCGCACGGTCCTCGCCCGGATGGATCCGGCTCTGCGCGCCGACGATGCGCACGCACGGCCCGCCGCAGAGCCGGACGGTCCTGATCCGCGCACCGCCGAGGGCTGACGACGGATCAGGACCGGCGCCTCACATCCCGGCGTGCTCGAACGCGGTCGTGGGCAGGTCGACGATATGCGCGCCGCCGTCGACGACCAGCACGGATCCGGTCATGTACGACGACTCGCCGGATCCGAGGAAGCGCACCACGGCGGCGATCTCGGCGGGCTGCGCCGGGCGGTGCAGCGGCACGTCCGCGGTGACCGTGGCGTACGCCTCCTCGCGCGACGCGAGCCCGGCGTGCTCCGCGAACTCGTCCATCTCCTCGTCCGCCATCGGCGTCTGCACCCAGCCGGGGCACACCGCGTTCACGCGCACCCCGTGCTTGCCGTAGTCGCGCGCGAGCGTGCGGGTGAGGCCGATGAGCGCATGCTTGCCGACCGTGTACCCGGCGACGGAGGGGCCCGCGAAGAGTCCGGCGAGCGAGGAGATCACGACGATCTGCCCCTTCGCCTCGATGAGCGCGGGCAGCGCCTCGCGCGCCATCACGAACGCGGTCGTGAGGTTCGCGCGGATCGCGCTCTCCCAGCCGGCATCGTCCGTCTCCCCGACCGGGGCGAAGCCGTGCCCGCCCGCGTTCGCGACGAGCACGTCGATGCGGCCGAACGTCGCGAGCACCTCGGCGACCGCGCGCTTCGCGTCCTCGGTCGAGGCGGCGTCGGCGATCACGGGGTGCGCGCCGACCGCGCGCTCGACCTCGCGCAGCGGGGCCTCGCGGCGTCCGACGACGACGACGTGCGCGCCCTCTGCGGCGTAGCGGGCGGCGATCGCGGCGCCGATGCCGGTGCCGCCGCCGGTGATGACGACGACGCGTCCGGTGGATCCATTGGTGGTCATGGGGTCTCCTGTCGTGGAAGGCGGGGGAAGTCGGGGGGAAGTCGTGGGGAGCCGAAGAAGGTCTAGGCGGGGAAGCCGGAGCGGGCGCTGTAGCCGAAGTCGCTGAGGATCCCTGACCCGTTCACCGCACGCGCGCGCGGGGATGCGAGGTAGACGACATGAGCCGCGATCTCCTCGGCGGTCTGCACCGGGAACGCAGGGGCCGCGAACGCCTCGTCGCCGAGATCGCCCCGGCTCATCGGGGTGTCCACGATCGAGGGCGACACGGTCGTGACGCGCACGTCGTCGTCGGCGAGGTCGACGCTGAGCGCGCGTCCGAACTGCACGAGAGCGGCCTTGGACGCGCAGTACGGCGCCATCCCGGCCGAAGCCACGAACGCGGAGTCGCTCGCGACCAGCACCACCGAGGCCGCAGGCGCCGCACGCAGCGCCGGCAGCGCGGCCCGCAGCACGAGGAACGCACCCGTCACGTTCACGGCGAAGACGGCCTGCCACTCGGCGAGCGAGGTCTCGTCGATCCCGGATCCGACCGGGCCGGAGATCCCCGCGCAGCACACCACCGTGTGCAGCCCGTCGAGCGCCACCACGGCATCGGCCACCGCCGCGCCGACCGCGGCCTCGTCCGTGACGTCGGCGACCACGAGGACGGATCCCGGGCAGGACGCGGCGGTCTCCTCGAGCCCCGCCGCGGAGCGATCCAGCAGCGCGACCCGCACGCCCTCGGCCGAGAGCGCCTGCGCGACGGCCCGACCGATCCCTCCGGCGGCACCGGTGACCAGGGCGGTCCTGCCCTGCAGCTGCAGCTCCATCGCCGCTCCCTCCGAGTGGGGAGCCTGCCTGGCCGACCGGCTCCGTTCCGCCATCCTGCTCCGCGGACACGGCGGGATCGAGAGGGCGCGCGCCGGGTGTGCACGCTGACACCATCGTCCTTCACTCATGGGCAAGCCCCTCGCACCGCGGAGGGGCAGACTCGGCAGAGTCCGATACCGCCCGTCTTCCCGGCAGCACGACGTCCGCGCTGCAAGGCCCGCCCTGGCCGGAAGAACGCGCCGTCACCGAGCGAAGGAGCCGACGTGACCGCTACACCCGACCAACAGACCCACACCGCACTGCGACAGGGAGCCCTCGGCGTCGCCGGGATCGTCTTCCTCGTGCTGGCGGCCGTCGCCCCCCTCACCGGGATCGTCGTCGTCGCCTCGCTGGTGATCGCCTTCGGCAACGGCGGCGGCGCCCCGGTGTCGTTCTTCCTGGTGGCGGTGATCCTGCTGCTGTTCGCCGTGGGCTATGCGCAGATGTCGAAGCAGCTCGTCAACGCCGGCGGCTTCTACGCCTTCGTCGTGAAGGGCCTCGGCCGCACCGGCGGGCTCATCGCCGGCCTCATCGCGACCCTCGGCTACAACTTCTTCGTCGTCGGCACGATCGGCACCAGCGGCTTCTTCATGCAGACGATCATCGCCCAGCTCACCGGACTCGACATCCACTGGCTGGTGTGGGGTCTGCTCTCGATCGCGGTGTGCTTCGTGCTCGCGCGCGTCGGCGTGGACTTCTCCTCCAAGGTGCTCGGCGTCTGCCTCGTGCTCGAGGTGAGCATGCTCGTCGTCTTCGACATCTCGGTGCTCATCCGCACCGGCTACAGCTTCGAGGCGTTCAGCCCCGAGGCCGTGTTCTCCGGATCCCTTCCGATCGGCCTGCTGCTCGCGGCCACCGGCTTCCTCGGCTTCGAGGCGACCGCCCTGTTCAGCGAGGAGGCCAAGCAGCCGCTGCGCACCATCCCGCGCGCCACCTACACGGCCATCACCGCGATCGGCGTCATCCTCGGCGTCACCACCTGGGCCGTCGTGAGCGCGATCGGCGTCGCGAAGGCGCAGAAGACCGCGGTCGACCACCTCGCGGACGGCGACCTCATCTTCTCGATCGCGCAGACCTACCTCGGCGGTCCGCTCACCACGGTCATGGAGATCCTGCTGCTCGTGAGCCTCTTCGCCGCGATGCTGGCCTTCCACAACTCCGCGACGCGCTACCTGTACGCGCTCGGCCGCGCCCGGATCCTGCCGCACGCCTTCGCCCGCACCCGTGCCGGCGGCGCCCCGCAGATCGCCGGCATCGTGCAGGCCGGGTTCGCCGCGGTCGTCGCGGTGATCTTCTTCCTCGCCGGCGCCAACCCGATCACCCAGATCGTGCCCGCGATGCTCGGCTTCGGCACGCTCAGCGTGCTGATCCTGCAGGGTCTCGCGGCCCTCTCGATCGTCGTGTACTTCCGCCGCCGCAACGACGGCCGCTGGTGGAGCACGTTCATCGCCCCCGGCATCGGCTTCCTCGGCATCGCGGCGATCGCGATCCTGGCGATGTTCAACTTCAACATCGTGGCCGGATCCGAGGAGCTCTGGATCAACCTGCTGCCGCTGCTGCTCGTGCTCGCCGTGATCGGCGGGATCTTCTACGCGCAGTACCTGAAGCGCTCGAAGCCCGCCGTGTACGACGGCCTCGCCGCCGACCTCGAGCAGTTCAGCACGCGCTGATCGTCCGCATCCCCTCCCCGAACCACCCATCAAGGAGCATCATGACCACCATGAACCCCGCCGACACGTCGACCTGGCTTCCGCTGGACGGCCTCGCCCCCGGCTTCGACGCGAACAAGGCGCCCCACACCACGGCGCTGTCCGGCCGCCAGATCGACCTCACCGCCCCCAACGGCACCCGCATCGCGCACCGCTTCGCCGATGCCGAGGTCACCTGGACCTACTCCCCCGGCGAGGGCGATCCCACTGCGCCGGCCAGCGACACCGACGCCTATGAGGCGTTCGAGGTCGACGAGGATCTGTTCTTCGTGCAGTTCCACCACGACTACCTGCCGAACGAGGCCGTCTCGCTCGTCGTGGACCTGCGCGCGGGGCGCGTGCTCTCGATCCTCAGCGAGATCCTGCCCGCCGATGAGAAGGGCCGCACGCGCGTGCAGCACCACTTCGGCACGGCGACGATCGACGGCACCGCACCCTCCGGCGACGAGCCGCACCCGACGACCGCGCTGATCGGCCGCCGCGTGGAGTGGGTGTACAGCACCGAGCACGCCTACGAGCACGTGTACCTGTCCGAGCGCTGGTACAGCTGGCAGTGCCTGGCCGGTCCGGAGCGCGGCCTCGCCGACACCGACGAGAACAGCGTGTGGGAGGTCCGCCCCGGCATCTACGTGTTCGCCTGGCGCGAGAAGGTCATCCCCTGCGCCTCGGTCACGATCGCCGACCACCGCGACGTCACGAAGATCCGCTCGCACGGTGTGCTGTTCGGCCTGGACGAGACCGGCGAGGTGCCCACGCACTTCACGTTCGGCGCCTGGGGGCGCCTCATCTCGGTGACCCAGCACGCGCCGGAGCTCGAGCCCGCGTACTTCGGAACCGGAGCCTGACATGACGACCGCCCCCGCCGAGCTCATCGTCGTCGCCGACGTCATCCGCACTGTGGACCCCGCGCACCCCGTCGCGGAGGCGTTCGCCGTCCGCGACGGCCGCATCGCCGCGATCGGCGCGCGCGCCGAGGTCGAGGCGCTGCGCGGACGCCGCACGCGGGTTCTCGAGCTCGGCGGGGCCGCGGTCTACCCCGGCTTCGCAGACGTGCACAACCACCACGCGATGGCGGGGCGCACGGACCTGTTCGAACTGGCCCTGCCCTCCTCGCTCACCCTGGCGGAGATCCTCGACCGCGTGCGGGAGAAGGCGGCGACGCTGCCCGAGGACGCATGGATCATCGGCGGCCCCGTCGCGAGCACGATGCTGCCGACGCTCGCGAACACCGCCTCCCGCCGTCTGCTGGACGACGCTGCCGGCGGACGCCCCGTGATGCTCGTCGAGGACTCCCGGCACAACCGCTGGGCGAACTCGCGCGCCCTCGAGCTCGCCGGCATCGCGCCGGGCTCGGTTCCCGAAGGCGGCGTGACGATCCTGGACGACGAGGACGGCACCCCGACCGGCGTCCTGCTCGAAGCCGCAGGGATCCCGTGCGCGGAGTTCGGCGTCGCGAAGTTCCAGTTCGCATCGAACGTCAGGTCCGTGTAGCGCCAGATCGCGTACTGGGTCGCCTCGATCGCGTCGTTCGCGCT
>NZ_NCKN01000236.1 GCF_002257455.1 Microbacterium sp. 13-71-7 | reverse complement strand
CCAGCGGGGCAACAACAACGCCTACTGCCAGGACTCCGCGATCAGCTGGCTCAGCTGGGACCACGAGCCGTGGCAGCAGGACCTCTTCGCGCACGCCTCCCTGCTGACGCGGCTGCGGGACGAGAACCCCGCCCTGCGCCCTCTCCGCTACGCCCGGCTCGGCGAGCACATCCCGAACGCCTCTGTCATGGACTGGTACGACCAGGACGGCGAGACGATGGAGGTCGAGCAGTGGAACGACCCCCGCAACCGCACCCTGCAGTACGTCGCGTCGTCGACGCCGGACAAAGAGGCCTTCAACCGGATCCTGCTCGTCGTGCACGGCACCGAATCGCCGATCGACGTCCGGCTGCCGGAGATCGACGGCGTGTCGCGCTACGTCGCCCTGTGGTCGAGTGCGGATGAGCGCCCCTCGCCGGTCGAGACGGTGCATAAGCCGGGCGACGTGCTCGCCCTTCCCGGCACCTCGATGCGACTGTTCCGCGCGGAGTGACCCGCCCGTTACCTCTTCCGACCTCGGAGCGCGGTAGGTTCAGGGTGTGTCCGAACGAACTGCCGCACAGCCCTCGTCCGATGCTCTCCGCAGCACCGCGCAGATCCCGGTGCGCGCACTGCCCGACATCGATGCGGCGGACGCCCAGACCAGCCGCATCCCGCTCGCGGATCCGTCCCCTGCGGCGCCTGAGGGCTTCCACCCGAAGGCCTTCTCCGGCGAGGTGATCCCGTTCCGGGTCGTGGCCTTCCGCGAGGGGCACGACCTCATCGGCGTGCACCTCCGGCTGCGCACCCCGAACCACCAGGAGAGCCTGTACCGACTGACGCCGCTCGACGACGGCACCGACCGCTGGCAGGTCGACGTCGCGCTCGACGAGACGAACGCCTGGACCTTCCGCTTCGAGGCCTTCGCGGACGAGTTCGCCACCTGGGCGCACGCCGCCGAGCTGAAGATCGCCGCCGGCGTGGACGTCGAGGTGATGCGCGCGCTCGGTGCGGGCCTGCTCGCACGCGCCGCCAAGGACAAGTCCCGCCCCAAGCCGGAGCGCAAGCGGCTCGCGGCGGTGGCGGACCGGCTGCGCGCGGACGACGGGACCGCGGAGGACGCGCTCGCCGCCGCGACGGACCCCGAGCTCGCCGCCCTCTTCGCGGACCGCCCGCTCACCGCGCTCGACTCCGCGACGCCGTGGCAGACCGTCCTGGTCGAGCGCACCATCGCGGGCGCCGCGGCCTGGTACGAGTTCTTCCCGCGCTCGGAGGGCGCGGTGCGCGAGACGGACGGCACGATCGCGAGCGGCACGTTCGAGACCGCCGCCGAACGCCTCCCCGCGGTCGCGGCGATGGGCTTCGACGTGCTCTACCTCCCGCCGATCCACCCGATCGGGCGCCTCAACCGCAAGGGGCCGAACAACACGCTCACCGCCGGACCCGCCGATCCCGGATCGCCGTGGGCGGTCGGCGCCGCGGAGGGCGGGCACGACGCCGTGCACCCCGACCTGGGAACCCTCGACGACTTCCGCGCCTTCGTGAAGAAGGCGAACGCGCTCGGCCTCGAGGTCGCGCTCGACCTCGCGCTGCAGGCCGCCCCGGACCACCCGTGGGTGAAGGCGCACCCGGAGTGGTTCACCGAGCTCCCCGACGGCACGATCGCCTATGCGGAGAACCCTCCGAAGAAGTACCAGGACATCTACCCGCTGAACTTCGACCGGGATCCGGTGGGCCTCTACACCGAGGTGCTCCGGATCGTGGAGCACTGGATCGCGCAGGGCGTGTCGATCTTCCGCGTCGACAACCCGCACACCAAGCCGCTGCGGTTCTGGGAGTGGCTGATCCGCACCGTCAACACCAAGCACCCCGATGTGGTCTTCCTGGCCGAGGCGTTCACCCGCCCCGCGCCGATGCGAGGGCTCGCCGCGGTCGGGTTCCAGCAGAGCTACAGCTACTTCACCTGGCGCAACACCAAGGCGGAGCTGGAGGAGTTCCTGCTGTCGGTCTCGCAGGAGACGGCCGACTACATGCGTCCGAACCTGTTCGTGAACACCCCGGACATCCTCACCGAGTACCTGCAGTTCGGCGGGCGCGCGGCGTACCGGATCCGGGCCGCGATCGCTGCGACGGGCGCACCGCTGTACGGCGTCTACGCCGGCTACGAGCTGTTCGAGAACGTGGCCCGTCCGGGCTCGGAGGAGAACATCGACAACGAGAAGTACGAGTACAAGCTGCGCGACTGGGCCAAGGCCGAGGCGGAGGGGCGCTCGCTCGCCCCCTACCTCACCCGCCTCAACGAGATCCGCCGCGCGCACCCGGCGCTTCGGCAACTGCGCAATCTGCGGCTGCACTGGAGCGACGACGACGCGGTCCTGGTGTACTCCAAACACCTGGACGCGCCCTTCACCGGCACCGGCTCCGGCGACACGATCATCGTGGTCGCCAACGTCGACCCGCACTCCGTGCGGCAGACGACCGTGCATCTCGACACCCTCGCGTGGGGCGTCGAGCCTGGGACGGCGTACGAGGTCGAAGACCTCGTCACCGGATCCGTCTGGACCTGGACGGATCACAATTTCGTGCGCCTGGACGCCTTCACGGAGCCGGTGCACATCCTCCATGTGAAGGGGCAGCCATGATCACCACTGCGATCGACCCGGCTGTGCTCGAGGCCGTGGCCTCGGGCTCGCACCACGACCCCCACTCCGTGCTCGGAGCGCATCCGCAGCCCGACTCGGGCGGCAGACGCGTGACGATCGTGCGAGCGCTGCGCCCCCTTGCGAAGGGCGTCTCCGTGCTGCTCGACGGCGGTGTGGAAGTGCCCCTCGCCCACGTCGCGGAGGGCATCTGGGAGGGCGAGGTCACGGGGCCCACCGGCGCCTACCGGATCAAGGCCACGTACGGCGACGCCCCCGACTGGATCTCCCCCGATCCGTACCGGCACGCCCCCACCATCGGCGAGCTCGACCTGCACCTCATCCGCGAGGGGCGCCACGAGCGGCTCTGGGAGGCGCTCGGCGCGCACCCGCGTTTCATCGACGGCGACCAGGGCACCGCGTTCGCCGTGTGGGCGCCGCATGCGAAGGCCGTGCGCGTGGTCGGCGACCACAACGGGTGGGACGGCCGCCTGGACGCGATGCGCTCGATGGGATCGAGCGGCGTCTGGGAGCTGTTCGTGCCCGGCGTCGGCGCCGGCGCGCACTACAAGTACGAGATCCTCACGCCGCACGGCACCTGGATCCTCAAGGCGGATCCGATGGCGCAGCTTGCCGAGGTGCCGCCCGCCACGGCCTCGATCGTCACCCGCTCGGAGTACTCCTGGGGCGATGGCGCCTGGATGACCCGTCGTGCGGCGACGCACGCGGTCGCGCAGCCGATGAGCGTCTACGAGCTGCACCTCGGCTCATGGCGCCCCGGTCTGGGCTACCGGGACATCGCCGACGAGCTCATCGAGCACGTCACCGCGACCGGGTTCACGCACGTCGAGTTCATGCCCGTGGCCGAGCACCCCTTCACCGGATCCTGGGGCTATCAGGTGACCGGCTACTACGCCGCGACGCACCGCTACGGCGAGCCCGACGACCTGAAGCACCTCATCGACCGTCTGCACCAGGCCGGCATCGGCGTGATCATCGACTGGGTGCCTGGACACTTCCCCAAGGACGCGTTCGCGCTGGCGCGCTTCGACGGCGAGGCCGTGTACGAGCATCCGGATCCGCGCCGCGGCGAGCACCGCGACTGGGGCACGCTCATCTTCGACTACGGCCGCAACGAGGTGCGCAACTTCCTCGTCGCGAACGCCCTGTTCTGGCTGGACGAGTTCCACGCCGACGGCCTGCGCGTCGACGCCGTCGCCTCGATGCTGTACCTCGACTACTCCCGCGACGACGGCGAGTGGGAGCCCAACGTCCACGGCGGACGGGAGAACCTGGAGGCGATCCGGTTCCTGCAGGAGGTCAACGCGACCGCGTACCGCAAGCACCCGGGGATCGTCATGATCGCCGAGGAGTCGACGAGCTTCCCCGGCGTGACGGCGCCCACCGACCACAACGGGCTCGGCTTCGGGTTCAAGTGGAACATGGGCTGGATGAACGACTCCCTCGTCTACATCGAGCGCGACCCGCTGTACCGCTCGCACCACCAGGGCGAGATGACGTTCTCGTTCGTGTACGCGTTCGGCGAGAACTACATCCTGCCGATCAGTCACGACGAGGTCGTGCACGGCAAGGGCAGCCTGCTCTCGAAGATGCCGGGCGACCACGCCGCGAAGCTCGCGAACGTGCGGGCCTATCTCGGCTACATGTGGGGGCATCCGGGCAAGAACCTGCTGTTCATGGGTCAGGAGTTCGGCCAGCTCTCCGAGTGGTCCGTGGACCGCGGCCTGGACTGGTGGCTCCTCGATCAGCCGTCGCACCGGCAGCTGCAGGAGTTCGTCGGCGCCCTGAACGGCACCTACCGGCAGAACGCCCCGCTGTGGGAGCGGGACCACGACAGCAGCTCGTTCACGCGGATCGGGGCCCCGGACTGGGATCCGAACATCGTCGCGTTCGTGCGCCGCGACGCGCACGGCGGCCACCTCGCGGTGATCAGCAACTTCGCCGGCACCACCCGGCACGGCGTCAGACTCGATCTGCCGCTCGCGGGCGGCTGGACCGAGGTGCTGAACACCGATGCGGCCGAGTTCGGCGGGCACGGCGAGGGCAACCTCGGCCTCGTGTACGCGACCGAGGTCGAGAACGGCTCCCCGCGCGCGACCCTGACGATCCCCGCGCTGTCCACGATCTGGCTGCGGCATCAGAAGGATCCGCACGTGCCGATCGTCAGCAAGGGCTGAGACGATCCCGCCGGTGCCGACACTCCTAGGGTGAGAGACACCGAACGGAGCCGGCATGGCACACGACGCACAGGACAGGACGCTCGTCGCGCGCGCGGCGGCGGGGAGCGAGAGCGCCTTCCGCACGCTGTACCGCGCATACGCGCGCCCGGTCTACTGGATCGCGTACGGCATCCTCGGCGACGCCGGCGACGCCGAGGACGTGACGCAGGAGGCTTTCATGGTCGCCTGGCGGAAGCTGCCCGGTCTGGAACTCGCGAGCGATTCGCTGCTGCCCTGGCTGGCGACGATCTGCCGCTTCCAGGCCGCCAACCGGCTGCGCCGCCGCCAACGGGACGCCGCGCACACCGCCGAGGGCGTGGACGAGCTGCTCCCCGCGCTGATGGACGTCGAGCAGCAGGTGATCGCCACCGAGCTCGCCGACAGGATCGCGGCGGAGCTCGGCGGGATGACCGTGCTGGACCGGGAGATCTTCCGGCTCTGCGCGACCGAGGGCTGGGACTACCGGGCCGCGGCCGCCGAACTCGGCGTCGGGCACGGCGTCGTCCGCAACCGTCTCTCCCGCGTGCGCACCCGCCTGCGCGGCGCTGTGACCGAAACGGAGCCCGCATCATGACCACGACCCCCACGGGCCTGCCCCCGCTGAGCGACGAGACGGTGGACCGCATCGAGGAGGCCGTCTTCGCGCAGATCGCCGAGGAGCGCGACTCCGCTCGCGCCCACACCGCACCCACCCGCCGACGGGCGCGCCGACGCGGCTGGCTGACCGCGGGCGGCGTCGCCGCCGCGTTCGTCGTCGGGGTGCTGGTGACGCCCGCGATCCTGAACGCCACCGGTGCCGCGTCCTCCGGTTCCTCGGCCGCCAGTGCGCCCTACGACGCGACGCCGAGACCGCAGTCGCTCTCCGGCGTAGCGAAGGACATGGCGCCGAGCTCCGGTGGCGCCGCGTCCTCCGCGGGCGGCTCCGCGCCGTCGACGAACGAGGCGCGGGACGTGGTCCGCACCGGATCCGCCACCGTGCAGGTCGACGACGTGCGCAAGGCCGCCGATGCCCTGGCCGCACTCGCGAAGAAGCACGGCGGCTTCGTGGAGAGCCAGCAGATCGGCTCAGCACAGCGCCCCGCGGCGACCG
>NZ_NCKN01000018.1 GCF_002257455.1 Microbacterium sp. 13-71-7 | reverse complement strand
CGGGTTCCGCTCCCACGGAGAGCGCCGCCGGAGGCACGGACTACGGTCTCATCACGGCCGGCACGCTCACGGTCTGCTCCGACATCCCCTACAAGCCGTTCGAGTACGAGGAGTCGACCGGCTCCGGTCAGTACACCGGTTTCGACGTCGATCTGCTCACCGCGATCGCGAAGAAGCTCGACCTCAAGGCCCAGTTCCAGGTCACGAACTTCGACACCCTGCAGTCGGGCACGGCGCTCCTCGCCGGTCAGTGCGACATGGGCGCCTCCGCCATGACGATCACCGACGACCGCAAGAAGAACATCGACTTCTCCGACCCGTACTACGACTCGCTGCAGTCGCTGCTCGTGAAGACCTCGTCCGGGATCAAGAGCATCAACGACCTCAGCGGCAAGAACGTCGGCGTGCAGCAGGGCACGACCGGAGAGAACTACGCGAAGGCGCACGCCAAGGGCGCCAACCTCGTCCAGTTCTCCGACGACGGCGTGCTGTGGCCGGCCCTCCAGGGCGGACAGATCGACGCGATCCTGCAGGACTACCCGGTCAACCTCCAGCACGAGAAGGACGACAGCAGCTACAAGGTCGTCGAGCAGTACAAGACCGACGAGGCCTACGGCTTCGCGTTCGGCAAGGGCAAGAACGAGGCCCTGCGCAAGGCGATCAACGAGCAGCTGAAGGCGCTCAAGGACAACGGCGAGTACAAGACGATCTACGACAAGTACTTCACCGCGAAGTGACCGAGGGCCCACGCTCGAGATGGCTCTGAAGAAGCGGACCCGCACGCGGGTCTACCACTACACCGTCTACGCGGTGATCATCGCGCTCATCGCCTGGGCCGTGCTCGCCACCGACTGGCCGACGGTCGCGAAGCAGTTCGCGAACCCCGAGGTCGCGATGAAGCTGCTTCCCGGCATCATCACCGTCGGTCTGAAGAACACCCTGCTGTTCACGATCGAATCGTTCGCGGGCGGTCTCGTCCTGGCCGTGATCCTGGCGCTCATGAAGCTCAGCAGCATTCCGCCGTTCCGCTGGGCGGCGACGGTGTGGATCGAGTTCTTCCGCGGCATCCCGGCGCTGATCACGATCTTCGGATTCGGGATCATGCTGCCGATCGCGATGAAGGTGCGGATCCCGGGCGGCCCGGTCGGCGCAGCAACGCTGGGTCTCATCGTGGTGTCGTCCGCCTACATGGCGGAGACCATCCGCGCCGGCATCCAGGCGGTGCCGAAGGGACAGACGGAGGCCGCGCGGTCGCTCGGCATGTCCCCGTCGCGGACGATGTTCTTCATCGTGCTGCCGCAGGGCTTCCGCATCATCATCCCGCCGCTCACGAACGAGTTCGTGTTGCTGCTGAAGGACACGTCGCTCTTCTTCGTCATCGGCGCGACGCCGCTCACGTACGAATTGACGACGTACGCCCGCAACGGGCTGTCCACCTACGCGAATGCCACGCCGATGGTGATGGCGGCGCTGCTGTATCTGATCGTGACGATTCCGCTGACGCGGCTGACGGCCTGGCTCGAGCGCCGGTTGGCGAGGGGACGATGAGTACCGACCTGATCAATCTGAATGCTCCGGCGATCGACGTCCAGGGCCTCGTCAAGCACTACGGCGACAACGAGGTGCTCAAGGGCATCGACCTGACCGTGCACGCCGGCGAGGTCGTGTGCGTGATCGGCCCCTCGGGGTCCGGCAAGTCGACGCTGCTGCGCTCGGTGAACATGCTCGAGGAGCCGACCGGCGGGAAGATCGTCGTCGAGGGGATCGACATCACCGATCCCGACATCGACCTCGACCGCGTCCGCGCGCGCATCGGCATGGTGTTCCAGAGCTTCAACCTGTTCCCGCACATGAACGTGCTCGGCAACCTGACGATCGCTCAGCGCCAGGTGAAGAAGCGCGGCAAGGCGGAGGCGGAGAAGGTCGCCACGGCGATGCTGGAGCGCGTGGGCATGGCGCACAAGGCCGACGCCTACCCGAGTCAGCTCTCCGGCGGCCAGCAGCAGCGCGTCGCCATCGCGCGGGCGCTGTGCATGAACCCCGACATGATGCTCTTCGACGAGCCCACCTCGGCGCTTGACCCCGAGCTCGTGGGCGAGGTGCTGCAGGTGATGCGGACGCTCGCCGACGAGGGCATGACCATGATGGTGGTCACGCACGAGATGGGCTTCGCCCGGGAGGTCGGCTCCCGCCTGATCTTCATGGACGGCGGGCACATCCTCGAGGAGGGCGACCCCCGCGAGGTGCTCGCGAACCCGCAGCATCAGCGCACGAAGGACTTCCTCGCGCGCGTGCTGTGAGCCGGCTCTGAGGGAGCGAAGCCCTGACCGAGGGATATCCCTGACGGGGGACGGCACTCCGTCGCGGACCGGACGCCCGAGACGCGCCGGGGACTTATGAGTCCCCGGCGCGTCTCATAGCGTTCTCCTAGCCTGATCGGGGCGCTCGCACCGGTTCCGCCGAGGCGGCACGGATTACGATGGGTCGTCGCCCCGTCCGGAGGCGGGAACGGAGCACGGCCTTCATGCCGCGATGGTTGCTGGAGCTGGACCTCGCCGACGGACCGGTGCCGTGGATCGTCTGGGGGCTCGCCGCGGCGGGCCTCGTCGCGCTGCTGATCCGGCCGCTCCGCCGGCGCTGGATCGTGCGCGCCTCGATCGCCGTGGTCGCGGGCGCGCTCGTGGGCTGGTTCCTCGTGGTGTTCGTCGACGCCGCCGACCTGTTCGGCGTTCCGATGCCCGATGCGGTGAAGTGGTGGACTTCGAGCGGCTTCGCGCTGATCGGGCTGGCGATCGTGAGCCTGTGGGATTCGCGCTGGTGGCGCAAGGTCGTGGCGATCCTCACTGTGATCGCCTCCGTGCTCTCGATGGGCATCGGCATCAACCAGGCGTTCGCGCTCGATCGCACCCTCGGTGACATCCTCGGCATCAACACGCTCGGCGCGCTGGACCACTTCGCGCCGCCGCTGACGAACCAGCCCGCGTCCTCGAAGCCCCTCGTCGACACCTGGACGCCGCCCGCCGACATGCCCTCCCGCGGACGGTTCGGCGCGCTCTCCGGCGCGAACGCCCTGAAGTCCTCTGCCGGATTCAAGCCCCGCGAGGCGACCGTCTACCTGCCCCCGGCCGCCCTCGTGAAGGATCCGCCGGCCCTCCCCGTCGTCGTCTTCATGATGGGGCTGCCGGGTTACCCGAACCCGCATCCGATGGTGGACGTCATGAACCAGTTCGCCGCGAAGCACGACGGCCTCGCGCCCATCGTGATCATCGCCGACCAGCTCGGTGCGCAGGACCAGAACCCCGGATGCGTCGACTCGGCCGCCTACGGCGGGGTCGAGACCTACTTCAACAAGGACATCCCGGACTGGATCCGCGGACATCTGCGGGTGCTGCAGGATCCGAAGTACTGGACCATCGCCGGATACTCGAACGGCGGGGCGTGCGCGTTCATCTACGGCGCACGGCATCCCGGCATCTGGGGCAACATCGCCACCGCCTCCGGTGAGCCGTGGTCGGGCTTCGGCGATCCCAAGTCGGTGGAGAAGGTGTTCAAGGGCGATCAGGCCGCGTTCGACGCCAACAAGCCGGAGGCGATCCTCGCCGAGCACCCCGGAGCGTACGAGGGCCACTACGCGATCTTCGCGGCCGGGGCGCTCGACAAGAAGTACGGACCCGCGAACCGCGTCTCCGCGGGTCTCGCGGAGGCGGCGGGCTTCACCACCACGTACTACCTGGTGCCGAACGCGACCCACACCGGGCCCGGCCTGCTGGGCGGGCTGAAGAAGGCGTTCGAGGTGCTCTACCCGCGTCTGGGGCTGTCCCGATGACCTCGTCGCGGGTGATGACGACGGTCCTGGCGGTGGCGCGCAGGGCAGGGCGCTACGCGCGCCGGCATCCGTTCGCCGTCGGGCTGACCGTCCTGCTCCTGATCAGCGGTCTGGCGCTCGGACCCCTGCGGGGGCATCGCCCCGTCGGGCTCGGGCTCAGCCCGCTCGCTTTCGGACGCGAGCGCGAATGGTGGACGCCGCTGACGGCGCTGCTCGTGCCGGACTCCTGGGGCGGCCTGCTGCTGTCCGCCGTGCTCGCGCTCACGCTGCTGGCCTACGCCGAACGGCTGATGGGGACGTGGCGCGTCGTGAGCGCCTTCCTCGTGACGGGCGTGCTGGGCGGACTGCTCGGCATCGGAATCCAGTCGCTGGCCTGGTCCTGGGGGCAGGTGTGGGCGCGGATCGACGCCCGCGGCGCCGTGCTGGATCCCTCGATCGGAATACTCGGGGCGATCCTGGCGGGCAGCGCGTTCGCACCGGCCCTGTACCGTCGCAGGATCCGCCTGCTCGGCCTCTCGCTCCTCGTCACCTACACGCTGTACGGCGGCGACGCGGACAGCGTGTACCGTCTGCTGGCCGCGCTCGCCGGCCTCGTCCTCGGCGTGATCCTCACGAGCGGGCGGCCGCGGCCCGCCTGGTACCGCAGCTCCTATCACGAGACCAGGACGCTCACCGCGGCCATGGTCGCCGTGACCGGCCTCGGGCCGCTGATCGTGCTCCTCACCGGCGTCGGCATCGGGCCGCTCGCGCCCGTGGTCGCCGGACTGCGCGGCGTCGACATCTCCGGGATCACCGACGCGTGCTCGCAGAACAACGCGTCCGCGCACTGCGTCGCCGGGGTGACCACCGCGGTCGCCGCCGGAACCGGGGTGGTGCTGATGAGCCTCGTCCCGCTGCTGCTCAGCCTGGTCGCGGCGTGGGGGCTGCGCGCGGGGCGCCGGGCCGCCTGGTTCCTCGCGATCGGCGTGAACGCCGTGATGGCCCTGCTCACCGGCCTCAGCGTGGCGACCCGCTCGCTCCGCGAGCCGACGGACGTGATCGAGATCGACCGGCAGTTCCCCGGATTCTCGGTGCTGGCGATCCTGGTCCCGGTCGGGATGTGCATCCTGCTGGCGATCACCCATCGCCGGTTCGCGGTGCGCGCCTCGCGCCGTGCGGTGCGGCGGTTCTCGCTCACGATCGGGATCGCGTTCGTCGTGCTGACCGCCACGAACATGATCCTGGTCTCGGCCGTCTCGCACTCGCCGTCGTTCTGGTCGTCGCTGCTGACCACGCTGCGCCGGTTCCTGCCCACGATCATCGGCCGCCCGAGCGGGCACACGCCGCTCACCGGCATCGCGCTCGCGCTGCACCGCGACGTGGGTGCGCTGTTCTGGCTGGTCTTCGCGATCGCCATGGTGGGGCTGCTGCTCGGACGATCGCGCAAGGCCGCGGACGATGCGGAGCGGTTCCGCACCCAGCTGCGCTCGACCGACGGCGGCACGCTCGGATTCATGGGCACCTGGGAGGGCAACGAGCACTGGTTCACGGCGGACGGGCGCGGCGCGGTCGCCTACCGCGTCGCGAACGACATCGCGATCGCCGTCGGGGATCCGGTCTGCACGCCGGGCGACACGGTGAAGACCATCCGCGGATTCCTCGACTTCTGCGACGCCAACGCCTGGACCGCGGTGTTCTACAGCACGCACGAGGAGTTCGCCCCCGCGTTCAAGGACCTCGGGTGGAAGAGCATCTCGGTGGCGGAGGAGACCGTCGTGCCGCTCGACCGGTTCGAGCTGACCGGCAAGGTGTGGACCAAGGTGCGCCAGCCGTACAACCGCGGACAGCGCGACGGGCTCACCACGCTCTGGACCACGTGGGAGCAGCTGCCCGCGGGCCTGGTCGCCCAGCTGGACGCCCTCAGCGAGCAGTGGATCGCGGAGAAGGCGCTGCCCGAGATGCGCTTCACCCTGGGCGGGATGGAGGAGCTCAGGGATCCGGACGTCGAGATCCTCCTCGCGATCGGACCGGAGGGCGAGCTGCAGGCGGTGACGAGCTGGATGCCCGTGTGGCGCGAGGGGGAGCTGGTCGGTCGCACGCTCGACTTCATGCGCCGCGCCGACGGGGCGATGCCCGGTGTGATGGAGTTCGCGATCGCCTCGGCGGCGCTGCACATGAAGGAGCAGGGTCTCGAGGTCATGAGCCTCTCCGGTGCCCCGCTCGCGCAGACCGTGGACGGCGACGCCGATGCGGACCCCGGCATCACGCGGCTGCTGGGTTGGCTGAGCCGGGTGCTCGAGCCCGCGTACGGCTTCGCCTCGCTGCTGCGGTACAAGGGAAAGTTCAACCCCGAGTACCGTCCGATGCACCTGTTCTACGCCGACAACGGGCAGCTCCCCGCGATCGGGCTCGCGATCGGGCGCGCGTACCTGCCGAACGCCTCGCCGGCGGAGTACATGGCTCTGGCCCGCTCGCTCGCGGGCTGACCGGGCTGACCCGCCGGGCATACCCGCGTCCCGGACGCCTCGCCGGACGCGACGGAGGCGCCGCCCCTCGGGACGGCGCCTCCGCGATGCCTGCTCAGTCCTCGGTCTCGACGACCTCGGCGTCCGCGGCGTTGCGGCGGATCGATTCGATGCCGTTCAGCGCACCCGACTTCGACGAATAGCTCTGGCCGCTGGCGATGATCTCGCCGTTGCCGGCCTTGAGGCGGAACCGCCACTTGCCGCTCTTGTCCTCGTAGAGTTCGAACTTGCCTGCCATGGTGCTCCTCCCGGAACCGCGGGGCGGCCCTCGCCCCACGCTCAAACTAGCGGGGCCGCGGAGCGGGCGTCGAGAAGCGCGGTCATGTGTTTCCTGTGCGTCGGGGAGTGCCGCGCCTGGCGTCGTTACGATGGGCCCACGCAGGTCAGGAGGCGAGTGCGGGATGTCCTCTTCCACAGCGCGCGCCCGGAGCCGCGCCGGTGTGCTCGTCGTCCTCCTCGTGGTCGGGGCGCTGGCCGTCGTGCTCGGCGTGATCGGCCGACCATGGTCGCCGGTCCCCGGTGCGGCGCACGCCACGGCCGCGGGCGCCGTGATGCCGCTCTTCGAGACCTGGACGCCGCCCGCCGACCTGCCGTCGGAAGGCACGGTGACCCTGCTCACGGGGGAGGAGCGTATCCCCTCGTCCGCGGGCTTCGCCCCGAGGGACGCCTCGCTCTACCGGCCTCCCGCCGCGCTCGTGCCGGATCCGCCCGCGCTGCCGCTGGTGGTGTTCATGATGGGGGAGCCGGGGGATCCGGACCCGTCGTTCGTCGCGGATGCGATGGACCGGCTCGCCGCCGCGCACCACGGGCTCGCCCCGATCGTGATCGTGGCGGATCAGCTCGGCTCGGAGGACGGCAACCCGGCCTGCGTCGACTCCGCCGCGTACGGCGGCGTGGAGACGTACTTCACGCAGGACATCCCCGCCTGGGCGCGCAGCCACCTGCGGGTGCAGCCGAGTCCGCAGGCGTGGACGATCGCGGGATTCTCGAACGGCGGCGGATGCGCGCTGGACTGGGGCGTCGCGGATCCCGGGCTGTGGGGCGGCATCGTGAGCATCGCGGGGGAGTCGTATCAGGGCACCGAGTTCCCGGACGAGGTGCTGCAGCAGGTGTTCGACGGCGATCAGAGCGCCTATGACGCGGCGAAGCCCGCCGCCAGGGCCGCGCAGAACGCCGGTCGGTTCGACGGCCACGTCGCCCTGTTCGCCGCCGGCGACCAGGACGCGTTCTTCACGGAGCAGGTGCAGCTGTCCGCGCAGATCACGGAGCAGGCGGGCTTCGAGACGCGGGTGTTCACGATCCAGGGCGAGGATCACGTCGGATCCCTCCCGGAGGGGCTGCGGGTGACGTTCGGCGCCCTGTTCCCGCACCTCGGCCTCGCCCCGCAGGGCGGCTGAGCGCACAGGGCGGCTGAGCGCGCCGGCGCGCTCAGCGCGCCCGTCTCACTGCGACCGCACCGCCACGGGCTCCGGGTCGACCGCGAGCCCGACGAGATCGCCGTACTGCGGGTGGGTCCGCGCTGAGTGCTGCACGCGCACGAGCAGGCCGTCCTCGGTGCGCACGAGCGTGCGCCGCATGCTCCCGAGGAACATGCTCTCCTCGACCGTCCCGGTCACGGCGGCTCCGACGGGATCGACCAGCCGCACGTTCTCGGGGCGCAGGAGCACGTCGACCTCGCCGGTCGCTGGCAGCTGCAGCGGGATCTCGGCGCCCCAGACGCGCACCGTCGCACCGTCGGCGAGCCCGCGCACGACGCTGGACAGGCCGACGAACGCGGCGACGTGCGCCGTCGCGGGGCGCAGGTAGAGCTCCTCCGGCGTGCCGATCTGATCGATCCGGCCCGCGTTCATGACCGCGATCCGGTCGGAGACGCTGAGCGCCTCCTCCTGGTCGTGCGTGACGAAGACGGTCGTGATGCCGAGCCGCAGCTGCAGCCGACGGATCTCGTCGCGCAGCTGGACGCGCACCTTGGCGTCCAGCGCCGAGAGCGGCTCGTCCAGCAGCAGCACCCTGGGCTCGGTCACGAGCGCCCGCGCGAGCGCGACGCGCTGCTGCTGGCCGCCGGAGAGCTGGTGCGGGTACTTGTCGGCGTGCGCCTCGAGCCCGACCAGCGCCAGTGCGTCCAGCGCGCGGCGCCGGGCCTCGGCCGTGGCCACCCTGCGTCGGCGGAGTCCGAACGCGGTGTTGTCCACCACGCGCAGATGCGGGAACAGCGAGTAGGACTGGAACACCATGCCCAGGTCGCGCTTGTTCGTCGGGACGCCGGACACGTCCTTGCCGCCCAGCAGCACGGCGCCGCCGTCGGCGTCCTCGAGTCCTGCCAGCACGCGCAGCAGAGTGGTCTTGCCGCAGCCGGAGGGACCGAGCAGCGAGACGAACTCGCCGGGCGCGATGTCGAGGTCGATCCCGTGCAGGACCTGCGTGCGGCCGTAGCTCTTGACGATGCCGTCGAACTGCACGCGGGTGCCGTCGGAGCGGTCCGCGAGCAGGGAGTTGTCCGCAGTGCGGGGGAGCGCGATGTCGCTCATGAGTCGGCCTTTCCGGACCGGCCGCGAGCGGCCCTTCCGATGATGAGGAGCAGGAGGAAGCTGAACGTCAGCGCCATCAGGGCGAACATCGCCGGGGCCCAGCCGTCCTGCTTCTGCACGACCACGAGGGCGGTCTGCAGCACGTCGCGGTTCAGCAGCGAGGCGATCGTGAACTCGCCGAGCACGACCGCGATGGACAGGAGGGACGCGGCCAGCAGGCCCTGGCGCAGGTTCGGCGCGAGCACGCGCAGCACGACCGTGCCCCATCCGGCGCCCAGGGAGCGGGCCGCCTCGGCGAGGGTGGTCATGTCGACCGCGTCGATCGACGCCTGGATGGACCGGTACGCGAACGGCAGCACGGTGATGCCGTAGGCGAACGCGAGGGTCCAGGCGCCGGTGCCGAACGAGCGGCCGATCTGCAGGTAGATCGGGGTGAGGCCGACCACGAGCACGATCGCCGGGATCGAGATGGGCAGCAGCACGACGAACTCGAAGGCCGGGCGCAGCCGCGGGAAGCGCAGGTTCACCAGGATCATCGTCGGCGTGAGCACGAGCAGCACGATGAGCACCGTGACGGCCGCGAGGATCAGCGAGTTCCCGAGCCCGGTCCAGATCGGCTGATAGACCGCCGCCTTGGCGGGATCGCCGAGGGCGGCCCAGTGCGAGACGGTGAAGCCGCCGTCCTCGCCGCGGAACGTGTAGGCGAGCGTCGCGACCAGGGGGATGAGGAAGAAGAGGCCGATCAGGATCCCGATGATCCAGCGGGTGAGCGAGGACGGGGCGAGCCGGTTCATGCCTGCCACCTCGCTGCCCGGCGCTGGACCAGCGAGTAGAGCCACATGACGATCCCGACGACGACGATCATGCCGAGCGCGAGCGCACCGGCGAGGTTCTCCCGGCCCAGCACGGTCTCGCTCGTGAGCGCGGCGCGGATCTGCAGGGGCACGATCTGCGAGCCCTGGCTCGCCAAGGCGGCCGCGGTCGCGTACGAGGAGAACGCGTTCGCGAACAGCAGCAGGAAGCTTGCGAGGAAGGCCGGGGCGAGCACGGGGATCCCGATCCGGAGCCAGAAGCTCGCGCGGGTCCCGCCGAGCGTGAGGTTGGCCTCGGCCCACTGCGGCTTCAGCGCCGAGAGGGCGGGCATGAACGTGATGACCATGAGGGGGATCTGGAAGTACAGGTAGGGGAGGATCAGGCCGGGAAGCTCGTAGATCCACGGACCGCGGGCGAACAGGTCGATCCCGAGGGTGCTCTTGAGCAGCTCGGTCAGGACGCCGCGGAGTCCCAGCGTCGCGATGAACATGAACGCGAGCATCACGCCGCCGGTCTGCGCGAGCACGCCGGAGGCGGCGTCGATCACGGTGCGCACCCCGCCGGAGGGGTTCATGCCGAGCAGGGCGTAGCAGACGAGGGCGCCGAGGAGGGCGCCGACCGCCGCGGTGAGCAGCGAGAGTCCCGCGGAGTTCGCGAACGTGAGCAGCACCGTCGGATCCCAGAGGGCCGAGACGTTGCTCAGGGTGAAGGAGCCGTCCCGGGTGAAGAACCCGGTGGCGACCGCGAGGATCGTGGGCAGCACGAGGAACAGCAGCAGGTATGCCGCGAACGGGACGAGCCCGACCGCGGCGAGGCCTCGGGACAGGCGCGCCGCGAAGGGCGCGCCACCCGACCCGGGCCGGGCCGAAGCGCGAGGCTCCGACCCGGCACGGGGTGCGGCGGGAGCCGCGGTGGTGTCGGTGGTCACTGGACGGCCGCGGCCCACTTCTCGCCGAGCAGCTTGCCGGCGGCGGTGCTCTGCGCCTCGGTCGGCACGACGGTCTCCTTCGGCGCGGTGGGCAGCGCCGCGGCGAGCGTCTTGTCGACCGTGCCGGCCTTGGTCATGGCGTCCATGCGGACGGGGCGCGCGCCGCCCTTGAGCCAGAGGTTCTGGCCCTCGTCGCTGTAGAGGAACTCCTGCCACAGGCGCGCGGCGGCCGGGTGCGGGGCGGCCTTGTTGATCGCCTGGTTGTAGTACCCGGCGTAGCCCGTGCCGGGCAGGACGACCGTCTTCCAGTTCTTGTTGTCCTTGGTGTGGGCGGCGTTCAGGTAGTCCCAGTCGAAGACGACGGGGGTCTCGCCGCTCGCGACGGTCGCCGTGGTGACGTCGACCTTGAGCAGGTTCCCGGCCTTCTGCAGGGCGGCGAAGAAGTCGATTCCCTTCTGGTAGTCGTCGAGCTTCCCGCCGGACTGCACGGTCGCGAGTCCGACGGCGGCGAACGCCGCCCCGGCCTGCGTCGGGTCACCGTTGAGCGCGACGGCGCCCTTGTACTCGGACTTCTTCAGGTCGTCGAGGCTCTTCGGCTCCGGGAACTTGGAGGAGTCGTAGCCGATCGACATGTACCCGCCGTAGTCGCCGGTGAACAGGCCGTCCTTGTCCTTGAGCTGGGTCGGGATCTCGTCCCACTTCTCCACCTTGTAGGCGGCGAACTTGTCCGTGTTCTGCAGTGTCACGGTGAGGCCGAGGTCGAACACGTCGGGAGCGGTGTCCAGGCCGTCGTTCGTCTTGGCGGCCTGGATCTCCTCGGCGCTCGACGCGTCGGGGGAGGCCTCGCTGATCGTGATCTTCGGGTACTTCTTCGTGAAGGCGGCGAGGATCTCGCCGTAGTTGGCCCAGTCGTGGGGGAGCGCGATCACGTTGAGCTTGCCCTCGGCCTCTGCCGCCTTCTCGAGGTCGGCCAGGGAGCCGAAGTCCTTGAGGGAGGTGGCCGTCGCGGCCTTCGCGCCGGTGCCGGACGAACCGGTCGGGTCGGCGGAGGCGGATCCGGAGCAGGCGGAGAGCAGGAGCGCGGCGCTGGCCGCGAGCGCGATGCCGGCGCCGATGCGCGCACGGCGGTTGCTGATGAGCATGATTTCCTCTCGGTGTCCGGCGCTGCCGCCGGGGTCGGGTCGAGAGGGAATGTACGGCGGCCGAGTTACCGGTCAGGCGGACCGGGGTGAATGCCGGATGAACGGTTCGGGTCCAGGGCGGTCGGAGACAGGCCGGGTCGGGGTGGAAGCACGCCGGTTCTGGGTGGAGACGGGCCGAGTCTGGGTGGAAGCAGTCCGGGTCTGGTTGGATCGGAGCATGAGCACCCTTCCCGAGACGATCGAGCTCGACGGCGCCACCCTGATCCGGATCGATGCCCCGGACGACATCGCCTGCTGGACCGCGGGACTCGAGGGCGGCGATGGCGGGTGGACCGTGAGCATCATCGCCGAACCCGCGGAGGAGCCCAGCGCGCAGGCGCTCGAGGCGGCCCAGGGGATCGTGACCGAGTTCGCGGAGCTCAGCGAGGCCGCCATCGGCTACCTCGTGGAGGAGCTGGCGGGCCCGGGCGGCGACCTGTCCGACGCCGATCGGGCGCGGCTCGCGGCGGCGGAGCCGCCGTTCGGTGCGCCGGAGGCCGTGGTCTGGCAGGACGGCACCTGGATGTTGCGCTTTGCGGAGTGCGGCCTCGAGATCGGCGACGAATACGGCGTGGGCGTCATGTTCGCCGGCCGCACCCCCGTCGCGGTCGAGGACCTGTCGGATCCGGACGACGTCTGACCCCGATCGCCTCCGGCCATTGAGCGACGACGCCGGAGGCGACGGAGACGAAACGCGGCGATCTCGGGAGAGCGCCGCGTTTCGTCTCGCTCGGCCTGCGGCCGTGCTCGCTCAACGACCGGTGGGGAAGATCGTGTTCGGTCGAGGGCGCAACGCTCAACGACCGGTGGTGGCGGTCTCCGCGTTGTACTTGAAGCCCCTGTGCGATCCGGCGAAGCCGAGGCGCTCGTAGAAGCGGTGCGCCTCGACGCGCTGCGCATCCGAGGTGAGCTGCACCAGCGGGCTGCTCAGATCGGCGGTCGCGACGTCCATGATCCAGCGCATGAGCGCGGATCCGACGCCGCTGGAGCGCAGATCCGAACGGACCCGCACCGCCTCGACGAGCAGGCGGGTCGAGCCGCGGCGGGACATCCCCGGAATGCGGGTGAGCTGGAACGTGCCGATGATCCGGCCGTCGTGCTCGGCGACGAGGAGGTCGTTGGAGTCGTCGGCGAGCACCGACTCCAGGCCCGCGGCATACGCGGGCAGGTCGTCGTCGGAGGCGGTGTCGCCGCGCGCCGCGCTGATCGCGTCATCGGCGAGCAGCGCGACGATCGCGGCGGTGTCCTCGGTGCGCGCGCGGCGCAGCCTGACCTCCCCGATCCGCGTGTCGAGCGGAACGGGGAGGGCGAGGTCGGTGAGCATGCGCGGTTCAGGCCTCGACGGGCGCGGCGGCCTCGGCCGGCTCGGGGGTCTCGGCGGGCGGGGCGACATCGACGCCGGCCTCCTTGCGCTGCTCCGCGGTGATCGGGGCGGGCGCGGCGGTGAGCGGGTCGAAGCCGTTGCCGGTCTTCGGGAACGCGATGACCTCGCGGATCGAGTCGGTCTTGGACAGGTGCTGCAGCACGCGGTCCATGCCGAGCGCGATGCCGCCGTGCGGCGGGGCGCCGAACTTGAACGCGTCGAGCAGGAAGCCGAACTGCTCCTGCGCGATCTCGTCGGAGAGACCCATCACCTCGAAGACGCGCTTCTGGATGTCCTCGCGGTGGATGCGGATGGATCCGCCGCCGAGCTCGGAGCCGTTGCACACGATGTCGTACGCGTAGGCGAGAGCGGATCCGGGGTCGGTGTCGAAGGTGGCCTCGAACTCCGGCTTGGGCCCGGTGAAGGCGTGGTGCACGGCGGTCCAGGCGCCGGCGCCGACGGCGACGTCGCCCGAGGCGACCGCATCCGCGGCGGGCTCGAACATCGGGGCGTCGACGACCCAGGTGAACGCGAACACCTCGGGGTCGAGCAGGCCGAGGCGGCGGCCGATCTCGACGCGCGCGGCGCCGAGCAGGGCGCGGCAGTCCTTCACGGATCCGGCGGCGAAGAACGCGCAGTCGCCCGGCTTCGCGCCGACGAACTCCGCGAGACCCGCCTGCTCGGCCTCGCTGAGGTTCTTCGCGACCGGGCCGCCGAGCGTGCCGTCCTCGTTGAACAGGACGTACGCGAGACCGCGGGCGCCGCGCTGCTTGGCCCAGTCCTGCCACGCGTCGAGCACCTTGCGGGGCTGCGAGGCGCCGCCGGGCATGACGACCGCGCCCACGTAATCGGCCTGGAAGACGCGGAACGTGGTCTCGGAGAAGTACTCGGTCGCCTCGACGAGCTCGAGACCGAAGCGCAGATCCGGCTTGTCGGATCCGTATTTCGCCATCGCGTCGGCGTAGGTCATCCGCGGCAGCGGGGTCTGCACCTCGACGCCAATGGTGGCCCACATCGCGCGGATGACGGCCTCCATCATCTCGATGACGTCCTCCTGGTCGACGAAGGACATCTCGATGTCGAGCTGGGTGAACTCGGGCTGGCGGTCGGCGCGGAAGTCCTCGTCGCGGTAGCAGCGCGCGATCTGGAAGTACTTCTCGACGCCGCCGACCATGAGCAGCTGCTTGAACAGCTGCGGGCTCTGCGGCAGGGCGTACCAGCTGCCGGGGTGCAGGCGCGCGGGCACGACGAAGTCGCGGGCGCCCTCCGGGGTGGAGCGGGTCAGCGTCGGGGTCTCGACCTCGACGAACTCGCGCTCGTGCAGCACGTCGCGCAGGGCCTTGTAGACCTTCGAGCGCAGCTGCAGCGGCGCGATCGCGGCGGGGCGGCGCAGGTCGAGGTAGCGGTGCTTGAAGCGCACGTCCTCGCCGACCGGGTCGGTCTCGGCGAGGCCCGAGGAGACCTGGAACGGCAGCGGCGCCGACTCGTTGAGCACGACGACGTCCTGCGCCACGATCTCGATCTCGCCCGAGGGCAGGTTCGGGTTCTCGTTGCCGGCGGGGCGGCGCGACACCTCACCGGTGACCTGCAGCACGAATTCGCTGCGCAGCGGGTGCGCGATCTCCTCGTCGCGGATGACGACCTGGGCGATGCCGGATCCGTCCCGCAGATCGATGAAGGCGACTCCTCCGTGGTCACGACGGCGATCGACCCACCCCGCAAGGGTGATGGTCTGACCGATGTGCTCGGCTCGCAGCGAGCCTGCCGTGTGGGTGCGAAGCACGGAATACGCCTCCAACTAGGGAAAAGGGATCCCGGCCATTCTACGGGGACGCGCGGGAGGCCTCGTGGTGGGCGGCTCCGTCTCACTAGACTGCGGTGGACCTCATCCCCCGCCCGGAAGGCACAGCAGATGAACATCGTCCACGCGTCCGATGCGACCGACGCCGTCAGCGGCGTCTACGCCGCGATCTTCTCCGGCACAGGCATCACCTTCTCGCTGATCCTCTACGTCATCATCGCGATCGCGCTGTGGCGCGTCTTCACGAAGGCCGGGCACCCCGGCATCCTCGCGATCATCCCGATCGTGAACCTCATCTTCCTCATCAAGATCGCCGGGATGAGCGGCTGGCTCGTGCTGCTGTACCTGATCCCTCTCGTGAACATCATCTTCGCGATCGTGGTGGCGGTGAAGCTCGGCAAGAACTTCGGCAAGGGCGGGGTGTTCTCGTTCTTCCTGCTCTGGCTGTTCTCGTTCATCGGGTACTTCATCATCGGGTTCGGCTCGGCCGAGTACCGCCGCGTCTGATCGGATGACGGCGGAGCGCCTGCACCTCGTCCGCCACGGCGAGGTCTTCAACCCTGGCCGGATCCTGTATGGACGCCTGCCCGGCTACCACCTGAGCGACGCGGGCCGGCGGATGGCGCAGTCCGCCGCGGACCATGTCGTGGCGATGGACCGTCCGGTGTCGGCACTGCGGTGCTCGCCGCTCGAGCGCACGCAGGAATCGGCCGAGCCCTTCACCGCGGCCTTCGGGCTCGATGCGGTGCTCGACGAGCGCATCATCGAGCCGTGGAACGTGTTCGAGGGCACGCAGATGCGCCGTTCGCTGATGAATCCGTGGAACTGGCGCCACCTGCGGCGCCCCTCGGTGCCGAGCTGGGGCGAGCCGTACTCCTCGGTCGCCGCGCGCATGCGCGATGCCATGGACGAGGCCTGGCACGAGGCCGAGGGCGGCGACCTGGTGTTCGTCTCGCACCAGGCACCGATCTGGATCACGCACCTGTCGGTCGCGGGGCTGCCGCTGCGGCACGATCCACGGACGCGCCGCTGCGCGCTGTCGAGCGTCACCTCGTTCGAGCGCGTCGGCGACGTGTGGCGCGAGGTGGCCTACGCGGAACCGGCCGCGGCCGGGATCGACCTGGGCGCCGTCTGACGCCCGGCGGTTGCTGCGTTTCGTCTCGCTCGGCCTGCGGCCGTGCTCGCTCAACGACCGGGGGCGGCCGCCGCATTCGGAGTTGTTCAGTGCACGCGCACTACGGGTTCCAGGGCGAACGGATCCGCGTCGCGCGCGGGCAGCAGGAACCGGCGCTCGGCGGTCGCGGCGACCGGGACGAGGGCGCGGATCAGCGCGGCGCCGCGCACGCCGGCCTCGCGCAGGGCATCGACCTCGGCGGGGTTCAGGCCGACGGGCTGATCGCCGTTGCCGAGATCGGTCCCGTAGCGGACCGTGCCGCCGTGCGCGTGGAAGCGGCGCAGGTTGTCGACGGCGATCGCGCGGGACTCGCCCTCGTGGATCGCGAGCGTGGAGATCCAGGCGATCCGCCCGGCCTGGGCGGAGACCTCTGCATCGCTCAGCCGCTCGGTGAACGGGGTGTGCGCGAGCGCCCTGACGCCGAGCCGCGGCATGCGCTGCGCCTCGCCGGGGCCCTCCGCGTGCGCGACCACGGGCAGTCCGTGGCGGTCGGCGATGCGCACGATGGCCTGGAGCAGGTCGTCGCCGAACACCGGCCCCGCCGTGCTGTTGCTGGCGACCTTGATCACCGAAGCGCCGGCGGCCTTCATCTCGGCGACGGCGGCCTCCGCGGCGTCGACGTCGACGATCTCGCGGAAGGATCCCTCCGGCGCCCAGCTCCGGTCGGAGGGGTACCCGCCGACCGGGGTCAGGAACGCGCCCGCGAACGAGATCGCGATGCCGCCCGGCGGGTCCGCGGCGAGGGCCGCGACCGCTGCGGGAGCGGATCCGAGATCCAGCACGCGGCCGAGCAGCCCGCTCGACAGGCGCGCCGGATCCACGAGCTGCAGATGCACGTGGTGGTCCGTGAACCCGCCGATCACCGTGCCGTCCGTCACGCTCACGCCGTCACTGCCCGATCTCGGTGCGCACCGCGTACAGCTCGGGGAAGAATGTCAGATCGAGGGCGCGCTGCAGGAAGTCGACGCCGCTGGACCCGCCCGTGCCGATCTTGCGCCCGATCGTCCTGGTCACCGTGCGCAGGTGGCGGAAGCGCCAGAACTGGAAGTTGTCCTCGACGTCGACGAGCTCTTCGCACGCCTCGTACAGGTCCCAGTGGTCGTGGGGATTCTCGTAGATCTCGGTGAGCACGGGCACGAGCGAGTCGTGCATCCGGTACGGCTGGCGCACGTCGCGGTCGAGGATCTCCGTCGGGACGGGCAGTCCGCGGCGTGCGGCGAACCGCAGGAACTCGTCGTACAGGGTCGGGCGCTCGAACTCGGCCGTGAGCATCGCGAGGTTCTCGGGGTGGGAGCGGAACACGCTCAGCATCCGCTCGTTCTTGTTGCCGAGCGCGAACTCGACGGCGCGGTACTGCACGGACTGGAAGCCCGAGGAGTTGCCGAGGTCGCCGCGGAACTCCGCGTACTCCGTGGGGGTGAGCGTCGCCAGCACCGACCACTGCTGCGTGAGCACCTCCTGGATGTGCTTCACGCGGGCCATGTGCTTGAGCGCGGAGCGCAGGTCGTCTTCGGCGAGCCGGTCGCGCGCGGTGCCGAGTTCGTGCAGCACGAGTTTCAGCCACAGCTCGGTGGTCTGGTGCTGGATGATGAACAGCATCTCGTCGTGGTGCTCCGGGACGCTGACCGGGTGCTGCGCGCTGAGAAGCCGATCCAGATCGAGGTACGACCCGTAGGTCATCCGGTCCTTCAGATCGGTGACGATGCCCTCTTCGAGCGCTCGCTCGTTCGCGGTCGTGTTGTCCGGCACGGGCGACCTCCTTGTCGTTGAACACGTCCAGTATTTCATCGGTGCTTCGGAGGCGTCTGTGATCGCAGCCATCGCTCCGCGCCACGATTCGCCGCGGTGGACTTGTCCTCGGCCCGAGGAGTGTGTAGGCAAGGGCCTCGCCCGATGTCTCGCCCGGGTTCATGCGGCCGCCGTCGAGACGGAGTCCCCTTCGGTCGTGACCTGCTCCATGAACATGACGCGGGGCGGTGGCGTGTCGGAGTATTCGACGCCGGCGGGAGTGGTCCAGACGATGGTGCCGTCCCGGCGCTGTCGCGCGGTCCAGCGCCACCTCGCGTCGACGTCCGGGTGCTTGAGGGCATGGTGCGTGGCGCAGAGACAGGCGAGGTTCGTGATCGCGGTGGGTCCGCCGCGGGCGTGGTCGTAGGTGTGATCGATCTCGCATCGTCGTGCGGGTCTGCGGCAACCGGGGAACCGGCAGGTGCGGTCGCGGGCGCGGAGGTGGCGTCTCATCGCCTCGGTGGGCTGGTAGGCGGTGGTGCGGGTGATCATCCCCGCGTCGTCGAGGTGCAGGCGTCGCCAGGAGGCGGCGGAGGCGGCGAGGTCGCGTGCGGTTTCCGGGTCCGTCGGGCCGTGACCGTCGAGTTCGGCGAGGCGGTCGTCGATCCCGGCGAGAGTGGCGGCGCTGACGGTGACCTGCACCGTCGGGCGGATGCTGTCGAGGATGTCGGCGTCGTGGTCGATGCGGCCGGTGAGCAGCTGCAGCAGGATCCGGTCGCAGCGCACCTGGTCCAGGGTTCGCGCGTCGCCCAGGGGGCCGGAGCCCGCTCCGCCCTGCTTCGCCGCACGGAGGATCGCGTGGCCCTCCTGGGTGACGCGGTCGTAGACGGCGTGGATGAGCACGGCGGGGCCTGTGACGTGCAGGGTCGCCTGTCCGCGCCCCTCATCGGTCACGGAGACGACGCGCTCGTCCTGTGCGCGATCGTGCTGCTCCTGCACGGTCGCGGGCGCGAGGGCGGCGACGACGCTCTCGGCGAAGGCCTTCGTGCGTGCGCGGGTCTCGGCGGACGCGTAGGGGACGACCGCCGTCTCATAGGCGGTCGCCACGGCGTCGTCCCCGGCGGGGAGGTCGCGCGCAGCCTCGACGATCACGTCGGCGTGCGCCAGCGTGAGCGCACCGGCGGCGAGAGCCTCGCGCGTGCCGGGGAGGCGCTCCTGCAGCGTGTGCGCGTTGGAGAGCAGCTTCGCCGCGGCGTAGGCGGTGATCCGCAGCCCCGCGGAGAACTCGCCGATCATGGAGCGCTCGGCCTGCTCGAAGCCCGCCTGCCCCGGCCGGATCTCATCGAGGAGCAGCCGCACCCGTTCGGAGAGCTTCCCCGCCTTCCTGGCGTGCAGGCGGGCGATCTCGCGGTCGATCTCCGCGCACTCCTCGACCAGCGCCGCGCTGCGGCGGAGCGTGTGATCTGGGGCGGATGCCATGCTTTCAGCCTAGAACGCAGCACCGACACTATGAGGGTGAAATCGGCATCTGTGGATAACCAGTGTCGTATATGTGTCTTATCGATCGCACCGCGTCTCCACAGGGTCGGAGCGCGCGGCTAGGCTGAGGTTCGACAGCGCCTAGGGTTCCGGGGTCCGCCCGACTGGTCCGAGCGGCGCCACGTCGGGCCTTCGTGGGCCTGGCGTCATCTGAACGGACAAAAGCCTGGAGGAACCACGTCCGTCGCGCCCGCGGCGGACCGAAGGTTCCCATGTCGCTTCTCGCATTCGTCCTCGTCTTCTCCGCCGCCGTCGCACATGCGGGCTGGAACGTGCTCGCGCACGGCATCAGCCGCGCGGGGCTCCCGTTCCTCTGGTGGGGCGCCGTCGCGAGCACGGCCCTCTGGATCGGAGTGGTGCCGTTCACCGGCGGCCTCGGAACCGACGACCTCGGCGGCTTCGTGCTCGGCGTGCTCGTCTCGAGCGTGCTCCACGTCGCGTACATGGCCGTGCTGCAGCACGGGTATCGCGTCGGCAACCTCTCCACGGTCTACGCGACCGCGCGCGGCACGGGTCCGTTCCTGTCGGTCATCATCGCGATGCTGCTGTTCGGCGAGCGCCCCACGCCGCTCGCGCTGGTCGGGGTGGCGGTGGTGATCGTCGGGATCGTCGCGATCGGGTTCGTGGACCGGGCGGGCGCCGTGCGCCTCGACGCCGGGGTCGGTGATCGCCGGAGGATCGATCCCGGGCTGCTGTTCGGCGTGCTCACCGGCGTCGCGATCGCGCTCTACACGATCTGGGACGCGTTCGTCGTGCGCTCGTTCTCGCTCTCGCCCGTCGCGTTCATGGTCGGCACCTCCGGGATGCAGGCGGTGTACTACTCCGCCGCGATGCGCCGCCGGTGGCCCGCCGCCGCGGTGCTGTGGCGCGCCGAGTGGCGCCGGATCGTCGCCTTTGGGATCCTCTCGCCGCTGTCGTACATCCTCGTGCTGCAGGCGATCACGATCGCCCCCGTCGCGCTCGTCGCGCCGCTGCGGGAGGTGAGCGTGGTGCTGGTCAGCCTGTTCGGGGCGTTCGTGCTGCGCGAGGGCCGCCCGGTCTGGCGGGTCGGCGCCGCGGCGGTCGTCGTCGCCGGGATCGCGCTGCTCGCGGTGTGAGCGATGGTCCCCTTCGACAGGCTCAGGGGCCGGGGGCTCAGCCGCCGACGGCGCGGAGGTACTGGCCGTCGGGGGAGATGCCGGATCCGGACACCGTGAAGCGCACGATGCTGGAGAGGTAGCGGTCCTCGCTGGCCTCGAAGATGCGGCCGTCGGCGCCGCGTGAAGTGCGGGTGAGGCGCAGGATCGGCGTGCCCAGAGGGACCTGCAGCAGCGCCGCGTCCTGCTCGTCGGCCGCGACCGCGTCGATCTCGTGCTGCAGGCCCACGATCGGGTGGCCCTGCGAGCCCAGGAACTCGGTGATCGAGATCGCATCGGTGTCGACCGCGAACAGCAGCCGGCCGACCTCCTCGGTGTAGAACAGCCGCTCCAGCATCGTGGGGCGGTCATCGAGGAAGCGGAGCCGGACCACGCTCACGATCGTGTCGCCGGGATCCACGCCGAGCGCCTGCGCCTTCTCGGCCCCCGCGCGGCGCAGGCTCAGCTCCTGCGTGCGCGCGCCGGGACGGGCGCCCAGTTCGCGGGCCCAGCGGGTGAACGGCACGGACACGTCGACGGCCTGGGTCGCCTTGCGCTCGACGACGCGCGCGGGCCGCCCGCGCGCGGTCTCGATGAGCCCCTCGGCACGGAGGGCGGCGAGGGCGTTCCTGATCGGCCCGCGCGAGGTGCTCCAGCGTTCCGCGAGCTCGGCCTCGGTCGGCACGGCGTCGCCCGGACGCAACCGTCCCGCCGTGATCAGGGCGCGCAGATCGTCGGCGATCTGGGTGTAGACAACCTCGGGCACATAGGCATACTACTTGGTCGTTCCGATCGGGCGCACCCCTGTTCCTATGGTGTTCACTCAGGAGAATCCCGGGTGAACAGTCGGGGAACAGTGCCGAGTTAGGTATACATCTCGACGGCGGGCTTGAGAGAGTCTTCGAGGATTCCCTCCGCACCTGAAACCCGAAAGGTCCTCATGAAGCTTCGCGCTCTCACCGTCGCAGCCGGCGCCGCCGTGCTCGCCCTCGGCCTGGCCGCGTGTTCCGGCACCGCCGGTGCCGCCACCGGCACCGACGCGCCCGCTGCCGCGAACGGCGGCTACGCCGTCGACGCGAACACCCTCGTCTTCGGCGTCGTGCCCGACTCGGTCGACACCCAGACCAACTACCAGCCGCTCATGGACTACCTCGCCAAGGAGACCGGCAAGAAGGTCGAGTACCACGAGTCGACCGACTACGCCGCGCTCATCGAGGCCGCCGTCGCCGGCAAGGTCGACGTCGCCTCGTTCTCCGGCTTCACCTACATCACCGCCACCAACGCCGGCGCCAAGCTGACCCCGATCTCCTCGATCGTCACCAAGCAGGGCCAGGAGCCCGGCTACTACTCCGAGGCGATCGTGCCGAAGGGATCCTCGATCACCTCGATCAAGGACTTCACGGGCAAGAAGGTCTGCTTCGTCGACCCGTCCTCGACCTCGGGCTACCTCTTCCCGAGCTACAACCTGCTCAAGGACGGCATCGACCCGAAGACGGGCGTCTCGCCGGTCTTCGCGGGCAAGCACGACGTCAGCGTGCAGAAGGTCGGCGAGGGCACCGAGTGCGAGGCGGGCTTCGCCGAGGACTCCGAGGTCGCCAAGAGCGACAAGGTCACCGTCGTCGACAAGACGATGGTCCCCGGCGCCCCGCTGGTCTACAACTCGGCCCTGCCGAAGGAGACCGCCGACAAGGTCGTGACCGCGCTCAAGGAGATCACGATCGACGACATCGTGAAGTCCGGCGTCAAGAACGCGGACAGCGACGCGTTCAAGGCGACCTTCTACGCGACCAAGCCGGTCGACGACAAGTACTACGACATCATCCGCGACATCTGCGACAAGACCAAGGCCGATCAGTGCAAGAAGTGATCTGACCGATCACGTCCCCGAACGGGGTCGTCGAGCGAGCGCCCTTCGTCTCGTCGCTGCGCTCCTCGCTCAGGGACCGGCACACACGTCGGTTCCTGAGCGAGCGCAGCGAGACGAAGGACGGTCGCCGTTCCGGCGTCCTCGCTCAACGACCCCGTTCACAACCAGGAGCGCAAACACCATGAGCACCCCCGCCTCGTCCGAGCCGGTCATCCGCCTCGCCGGCGTCACCAAGCAGTTCGGCGCCACCACCGCGCTCAAGGGCGCGGACCTCGAGGTCGCGCGCGGCGAGATCGTCGTGCTCCTCGGACTCTCCGGATCCGGCAAGTCGACCCTGCTGCGGCACCTCGACGGGCTGGAGACGCCGACCTCCGGCAGCGTCGAGGTGCTCGGATCCTCCGTCCCTGCGCTCAAGGGCAAGGCGCTCCGCAGCCTTCGCAGCCGAGTCGGCTTCATCTTCCAGCAGTTCGAGCTGGTGCCCTCGCTCACCGTGCTGGAGAACGTGCTGACCGGATCGCTCTCGTCCGTGCGCGGGCCGCGCCTCGGCCTCTGGGGCTACTCGAAGGACGCGAAGCTGCGCGCCCTCGGCCACCTCGAGCGCGTGGGGCTGCTCGACCGGGCCTACCAGCGCAGCGACACCCTCTCCGGCGGTCAGCAGCAGCGCGTGGCCATCGCCCGCGCACTCATGCAGCGTCCCGAGATCCTGCTCGCCGACGAGCCCGTCGCCTCGCTCGACCCAGAGTCGAGCGACCAGGTCATGGCGCTCATCCGCGAGATCGCCGCCGATCAGGGTCTCACCGTGGTGTGCAGCCTGCACCAGGTCGACCTGGCGATCAGCTGGGCCGACCGCATCGTGGGCCTGCGTCACGGCGAGGTCGTGCTGAACACCTCCACGACCGGCCTCAGCAAGGCCGAGGTCATGGAGATCTACGGCCGGGTCGCGACGACCACCGCCGACCTCACCGCGGTGACGACCGAGCTCATCGAGCAGGGCATCGCGACGCCCGCCGCGCCCTCCGGGGCGCGCTCGTGACCGTCGTCGCCGCTCCCCGTCGCGAGGGCTACGTCGGCGGCCTCCTGTCGCGCGCGCCGAAGCGCCGGGTGTCGCCGGAGCGGATCGCAGCGGCGCTCACCCTCATCGTGCTCGTCGTGCTCGGCATCGCCTCGCTCGTGCAGAGCGGCTTCTCACTCGCCGGCGTCTTCCAGAGCTGGGGCAACGCGCAGCGCTTCATGACCCGCGTGGGCGCGCTCACCTTCCCCGCGCCGCTCGACCTGCTCTGGCTGATCGCGCTCACCGTGGGCCTGGTGCTGGTCGGCACGCTCGTCGCCGCCGCGCTCTCGGTGCCGATCGCCTACCTCGCCGCCGCGAACACCACGCCGGGGCCGGTCTGGCGCGGGATCGCCCGGTTCATCGGCGTGCTCACCCGCTCGATCCCCGACGTCGTGCTGGCCATGGCGTTCGTGCTCATGTTCTCGCTGGGCACGCTGCCCGGCATCCTCGCGATCGGGATCCACTCGATCGGCATGATCTCGAAGATGTTCGCCGACGCGATCGAGCAGATCGACGAGGGCCCTCGTCTCGCGATCCGTGCCGCCGGCGGCACGAAGCTGCAGCAGTTCACCGCGGGCGTGCTGCCCCAGGTGCTGCCCAGCTGGGTCGCGACCGTGCTGCACCGCAACGACATCAACCTGCGCGGCAGCGTCGTGCTCGGCTACGTCGGCGTCGCGGGCCTTGGCCTCGAGATGTCCTACGCGTTCAAGGCGCTCAACTACGGACGAGGCCTCGGGATCGCCCTGGTGATCTTCGTCCTCTGCGTCGTGATGGAGATCGTCTCGAGCGCGGTGCGCGGCGCGATGCTCGGCGAGACCGCGCAGACGCGCTCGTGGATCGACCGGATCCTGCACCCGCGCCTGCGCGGACGTGCGGAGTCGGGCGCCGCCGCCGCGCGGACGGCTCCGGCGGCCTGGGCGGCGTCTCCCGCCGCGGCCGTGCGCCGCCCGTGGACGCGCGAGCGCCGCCGCAACACGATCGCCGGCTGGGTCGCCGTCGCGATCGTGATCGGCAGCCTCATCGTGTGCCAGATCCAGTGGAGCGACCTGATCACGGTGTGGGCCAAGATCCCCGAGATGGCCGCGAAGTTCTGGCCGCCCGACTTCGGCAACTACGACGCCTCCGTCATGCTCGGCGCCATGCGGGACACGATCGCGATCGCGCTCGCCGCCACCGTGCTGACGCTGCTGCCCTCGCTGCTGCTGGGATCCTTCGCCGCCCGCAACGTCGCCCCGAACGGCACCGTCCGCGGCATCGCGCGGTTCCTGCTCGTCGGCATCCGCGGCATTCCGGAGCTGATCCTCGCGATCGTGCTCATCGTGGTCACCGGCCTCGGCGCGACCGCGGGCATCGTGGCGCTGGCGATCGGCGGCATCGGGCTGCTCGGCAAGCTCGTCGCCGACTCGTTCGAGGAGGTCGACCGCGGTCCGGAGCGCGCGCTCCGCGCGGTCGGCGCGACGCGGGTCCAGACCTACGCCTCCGCGACAGTGCCGCAGGGCACGCGCGCCCTCATCGGGCACAGCTTCTACATGCTCGACACGAACATCCGCGCGGCGACGATCCTCGGCATCGTCGGCGGAGGCGGAGTGGGCTACTACCTGCTGAACGCGGGGCAGGGTTCGCGCTACGAGGTGGTCACGGCGATCGTGCTGATGATCCTCGCCACGGTGCTCGTGGTCGAAGGGCTCGCGATGTGGATGCGGAGGGTCTTCCGATGACGATCTCCTCACAGGATCGGTTCGACGTCGCGGTCGTCGGATCCGGCATCGTCGGTCTCGGCGCGGCGTATGCGGCCGTGCGCCGCGGGCTGCGCGTCGTGGTCGTCGACCGCACTGACCGGCCGGTCGGCGCGACGATCCGCAACTTCGGCCACCTCTGCATCGGCGCCCAGGACGGACCCGCGCGCACCTATGGCGAGGCGTCGCGGGGGATCTGGCTCCGCCTCGCCGCGGAGGCCGGGTTCTGGGCGCGCGAGAGCGGCACGCTCGTCGTGGCGAGGGCGGAGGACGAGCGGACGCTCCTGGAGGAGGCTGCCCGCGCGGAGAGCGAGGCGGACGGCGGGATCCGCGTGCTCTCGCCCGCCGAGGTGACCGCGCTCGCCCCTGTTCGCGCCGAGGTCGTCCACGGCGGCGCGCTCGTGCCCGGTGATCTGCAGGTGAACCCGCGGGAGGCCGCGGGCGCGATCGTGCGGCATCTGGCCGCGCTCGGCGTCGAGTTCCGCTTCCGCACCGCGGTCACCGAGGTCGGGACGGGGCTCGTGCGCACGACCCGCGGCGACATCGTGGCGGGCGACGTGGTCGTGGCCGTGAACCACGACGTCGACCAGCTGCTGCCCGCTCTCGCCGAGCGCGCCGGGGTGATCCGCTGCGCGCTGGACATGATGCGCGTCTCGGCCGATCTGCCCTCGCCGCTGCAGGCCCCCCTGCTCACCGGCTGGTCGCTCGTGCGGTATCGCCGGTTCGCGGGCCTCGGCGCCGCGACGGCCCTGCGCGAGCGGCTGCACGCCGAACGTCCGGAGCTCGCCGCGCTCGATCTGAACCAGATGTACACGCAGCTGCCCGACGGGACGCTCCTGCTCGGCGACTCGCACCACAAGGCCGTCCAGCCGGATCCGTTCCAGCCCGAGGCCGCGTTCGACGCGTTCCTCGCCGAGGCGCGCGAGCTCTTCGACGTGGCGGGCATGCGCGTGCTCGAGCGCTGGCAGGGCGTCTACGCGGCCGCCGCCGAGGAGTTCCTCATCGAGGAGGTGGCGCCGCGCGTGCTCGCGCTCGCCGCGACCACCGGCATCGGGATGACCACGGGGCTCGGCCTCGCCGAGATCGAGACCGCCCGCGTCTTCGGCTGGGGCGGATCCGGACCCGAGGACGCCGATACGTCCGTCGTGGACGGAACACAGACGGCCGCCATCGTCGGCGGTGCAGGAACGACCGCCATCGTCGGCGGCATCGCACAGGAGGAGAACGCATGAACACGCACACCCCGATCGAACTGGTCGTGCTCGACATGGCAGGGACCACCGTGCTCGACGACGGCATCGTGGAGCAGGCGTTCCAGCGCGCGGCCGAGCGCACCGGCGTGGCCGCACGGATCGGCTGGGACGAGGCGCTGCAGTACGTGCGCGACACGATGGGGCAGTCCAAGATCGACGTCTTCACGCATCTCGCCGACGGCGACGTCGAGGCCGCGGAGCGCGCCACGGCGCAGTTCGAGGCCGCCTACGCCGAGATCGTGGCGGAGCAGGGCGCGACGGAGATCCCCGGCGCGGCCGACGCCATCCGCGCCCTGCGCGACGCCGGCCTGAAGGTCTGGCTGACCACCGGGTTCGCCCCGGTCACCCGCGATGCGCTCCTGGACGCGCTGGGCTGGCACGACCTCGTCGACGGCGTGCTGAGCCCGGTCGACGCGGGCCGCGGGCGTCCCGCCCCCGACCTCGTGCTCACCGCGGTGCTGCGCGCCGGGGCGTCGTCGGTGCAGGCGGTCGCGGTCGCCGGCGACACGGTCAGCGACGTGCAGTCGGGCCGCAGGGCAGGCGCGGGTTTCGTGGCCGGGGTGCTGAGCGGCGCGCATGACGCCGTCGCGCTCGAGACCGCCGATCCCGATGCCGTGCTGCCCGACGTCACAGCCCTGCTCGGCGTGCTCGCCGATCGCGGGCTCGTCCCGGCTCTCGCGCCGATCGCGGCCGACTGACATGCGCGCGGCGCTGGTCCGCCCCGCAGAAGAGGTGCACCGGCACGACGTGCCGCTGCGGCCCGCCGCCGTCGCGATGGCCTGGCTCGGCGTCGGGCTCCCGCACGAGGTGCTCGCCGTGCCCGGCGTCGCGCTCGCGCCCCACGACGTACTGGTCGCGGTGGAGATGTCGACGATCTGCGGATCCGACATCCACACCGTGCAGGGCCGCCGGCACGCGCCGACGCCCCTCGTGCTCGGGCACGAGAGCGTCGGGCGGATCATCGCGATCGGCGACGAGGGCGCACGCGCGGTCGACGGCGCGGCGCTGCACATCGGCGACCGCGTGGTCTGGTCGGTGACGGTCTCGTGCGGGCACTGCGACCGCTGCCTCGTGGGGCGCACCCAGAAGTGCCGGCAGCTCGCGAAGTACGGGCACGCGCGCATCGAACCGCGGTGGGAGCTCACCGGCGGCTTCGCCGGGCATGTGCACCTGCGCGCGGGCACCGGGATCGTGCGCGTGCCGGAGGCGCTGCCGGCCGCGGCGCTCGCACCGGTCTCGTGCGCCACGGCGACCGCCTGGGCCGGCGTCGTGCGCGGGGCCGCGCTGCGGGGCCGTGCGGTGCCGGATCCGTCTCCGTCCGCGGGGGAGGACGCGGAGGTGCTCGCCTGCGAGCGCGTTCTCGTGCTCGGTGCGGGGCTCGTGGGGCTGACCGCCGCGGTGATCGCCGCGGAGCTGGGCGGGCGCGTGCAGATCGCGGATCCGGACCCTGCCCGGCGTGCGTTCGCCGAGCGGTTCGCGCTGACCGCCATCAGCCCGGACGACGTCGCGGAGGAGGGCTTCGACCTGGTGATCGAGGCCTCGGGGCACGCCGTGCGGGCGGCGCTGGACGCCGTCGACGTGGGCGGCGCCGTGGTGCTGCTGGGCAGCGTGTTCCCCGCGGATCCGGTGCCGCTCGACGCGGAGCGCATCGTCCGGGGACTCGTGACCGTGGCCGGGGTGCACAACTACACCGGTGCGGAGCTGCACGCCGCGGCCGCCTTCATGGCCGGCCGCGGACGCGCGCACCCGTTCGCCGACGCCGTCGGAGCCGTGCATCCGCTCGCCGCGGTCGACACCGCCCTCGTTCAGGCGGCCGCTCCGGGGGCGCCGCTGCGGGTCGGTCTCACGCCGCGCTGAGGAGGGGCGGACGCACCGGGGAGAGACACCGGGCTCACGCGGTGCGGAGGCCCGGCTGCTCCGCGTGGGGAAAGAGTCGGACGATCCAGGCGACCGCGATGAGCGCGCCCGACGCCGCCGCAGCGTGCATCAGACCGGGCTGCAGCAGGCCGCCGGCGACGAGCAGCACCGCTCCGATCGCCGCGCCGACCACGGGAAGAGCTCGTCGACCGCCGAGCCCTGAGCCCCTGCCCGCCCCCGAGCGGCTCGCGGCTCCGGAGGTGGTCGCGAGGGCCAGCAGCACGGCGCCCGCCGCACTGATCATCACCGCGATCCCGATCGTCTCCCACCACAGCGCAGGCCAGCTGCTCTGCGGCGGCAGAGGGTCGCTGCGCAGCGCCGTCGACCCCGTGACGAGACCGACCCACAGCACGGGCGCGGGAGCCAGGATGCGTGCCGTCGTCGCCGCGTCGCGGGGTGCGACGCGCGCGGACAGCAGCACGACGAGAAGGGCGAGGAGAAGCGCGAGGATCGAACCGACGAGGATCCCGGCCCCCGGCATGAGGTAGCCGATGCCATCGGCGCACATCCAGGATCCGGCGCCCTCGCCCATGGTCCCGTAGTGGCAGTTCACGTGCAGCTGCTCCCGTACGGGAAGGATGAGGATCGGCGCCAGGGCGACGGCGAGCACCATGCCGCCCAGCAGGATCAGCACGCTCGGAACGCGGGGCGAGGTCATGGTCCACACGCTAAACCTGGCCGTGCCAGGCTTGAGGGGTGAACTCCCAGGAACCGCGGCAGCAGCCCGCTCTCGGTGTGCTGCTGGTCGTCGGATCCTGCCTGTCCCTGCCGTTCGGCGCGGCGGTGGCGACGACGATCTTCCCGGCCCTCGGGTCCTGGGGCGTGACCGCGCTGCGCGTGCTCATCGCCGCGATCGTGGTGATGGTCATCGCCCGCCCCCGGCTGCGGCGGTGGAACCGCGCGCAGTGGACGGCCGCGGTGCTGTTCGGCGTCTCGCTCGCCGCCATGAACGGCAGCTTCTACGCGGCGATCGACCGTATTCCGATCGGACCGGCCGTCGCGATCGAATTCCTCGGGCCGCTCGTGCTCGCCGCACTGCTCACCCGACGCCTGGCCGATGCGGTCTGGGTCGGCGTCGCGCTCGTCGGGATGGCCCTGCTCGGACTCGACGGGCTGACGGGCGCGGTCGCGCTCGACCCGGTGGGGG
>NZ_NCKN01000235.1 GCF_002257455.1 Microbacterium sp. 13-71-7 | reverse complement strand
AGATCCCTCAGCATCCTCGGAGCCTCCGTCTGGAACGGCGATCGCTTCGAGGAGCGCGACGTGCACATCGTCGACGGCGCCGTCGCCGATCGCCGGGCCGAGGGCGCGACGACCCTGGACGGCCGTGGCCGCTGGCTCATCCCCGGCCTCATCGATGCGCACTTCCACGCCTATGCGACCAGCCAGGACGGACTGGAGGACGAGCGCGGACCGCTGAGCTTCGCGGCGATCAACGGCACCCGGCGGCTCGGCGCCGCACTGCGCCGCGGCTTCACCACGGTGCGCGACGTGGCAGGGGGCGACATCGGTCTCGCCCGTGCGATCGACGCCGATCTCTTCGACTCGCCGCGCTACCTCTTCACCGGGCCGGCGCTCAGCCAGACCGGTGGCCACGGGGATCCCCGCTCCGCGCACGTGGACATCTGCTTCAGCCACGGGCACATGTGCGAGATCGTCGACGGCCTCGAGCCGTTGCGCCTCGCCGTGCGCAACCGGCTGCGCAAGGGCGCGCACGCGATCAAGGTGATGACATCCGGCGGGGTGTTCTCGCTCACCGACCCGATCCGGGTTCCCCAGTACTCCGCGGAGGAGCTGCGCGCCGTCGTCGGCGAGGCGACCCGGCAGGGCTCCTACGTCGCCGCGCACGCGTACTCGTCGGAGGCCGTTCAGCACTCGATCGACAACGGCGTGCGCTCGATCGAGCACGGCAACCTGATCGACGCGTCGACGGCCGGACGCATGGCCGCCGCCGGCGCGTTCCTGGTGCCGACGCTCGCCGCCTACGACGCCATGGACCGCCGTGGCGCGGGGATCGGTCTCAACGCGATCTCGCTCGCGAAGAACGCCGAAGTGCTCTCGCACGGGCAGGAGGCCGTGCGCCTCGCCCTCGCCGCGGGCGTTCGCGTCGGCTTCGGCACCGACCTCATGGGCGAGCTCGAGGACGACCAGCTCTGCGGCGTGCGGCTGCAGGTCGAGGCGAGCGGCGCCGCCGCGACGCTGCGCTCGATGACGACGGTCAACGCCGCCCTCATCCGCGACGAGCGCGCAGGTCATCTCGGCGTCGGGGCCTACGGCGATGCCGTCCTGCTGACCGCGGACCCCCTCGCGGATCCTGCCGCCCTGTGGGAGCAGGACGCGCGGGCGCTCGTGGTGCACGCCGGGCGCATGGTCGACTGAGCCCCCTCCCCGACCGAAGAACCGCGTCCATCGCATCACCGAGCCGGCCGGAGGCGCCGGCGCTCGTGCGAGACCCTCGACGCAAAGCGTCATAACGCACGGGTCCGCGCCGCGCATGGGATCATGGGCCGACGACCTCCCGCACCGAATCGAGGCCCTATGCCGATCGAGTTCGCCACCTCGCCGCGTTCGACGGTCGGACTGGAGTGGGAGCTCATGCTCGCCGATCCGGCCACCGGAGACCTCGTCGGCCGCGCTCCCGAACTCCTGCACGATCTGGAGGGGGCGAGCGCCGACGAGCGGCACACCGTCACCGGCGAGCTGCTGACGAACACGATCGAGGTCACGAGCGGCATCGGGTCCACCGTGTCCGCCGCGGTCGAGGACATCGCCGCGGCGATCGCGGCCGTGCGCGCCGCGACGGATCCGGCCGGGATCGAGCTGCTTTCCGCGGGCAGCCACCCGTTCGCGCAGTGGTTCGATCAGCGGGTGACCGACAAGACGCGCTATCACTCGCTTATCGAGAAGACCCAGTGGTGGGGTCGCAACATGATGATCTGGGGCATCCACGTGCACGTCGGGGTCGAGGACCGCGACAAGGTTCTTCCGATCGTCGGCGCGCTCACGTCGTATCTACCGCATCTGCAGGCCCTCGCCGCGTCCAGCCCGTTCTGGGCCGGGGAGCGCACCGGCTACGCCTCCAACCGCGCCCTCGTCTTCCAGCAGCTGCCGACCGCGGGGCTGCCCTGGCCGCTGCCGGACTGGGCCGCCTACGAGGGATACCTCGAGGACATGGTGCGCACCGGCGTGATGGCCGACGCCACCGAGGTGCGCTGGGACATCCGGCCTGCTCCGCGCTGGGGCACGATCGAGGTGCGCGCCTGCGACGGCATGTCCACCCTGCGCGAGCTCGCCGCCGTGGCCGCCCTCACCCAGGTGCTGGTGGAGTCGTTCTCCCGCGATCTCGACGAGGGGCGACCGCTGGCCGTCCTCGCTCCGTGGTTCCACCGCGAGAACAAGTGGCGCGCGGCGCGATACGGACTCGACGCCGAGGTCATCGTGTCGGCCGACGGCACGCAGCGCTCGGTGCGGGAGCACCTGGCCGAGGAGCTCCAGCGGCTCTCCCCCGTCGCCGCCGACCTGCGGTGCTCCGCGCAGTTCGCCGGGGTCGCCGACATCCTGCGCGACGGTGCCAGTTATGAGCGCCAGGTCGCGGTCGCCGACGCGACCGGAGGCGACCTGCACGAGGTGGTCGATCACCTGATCCGCGAGTTCCGCTCCGGCCCCGAGATGCTCTGACCTGTCCGCGGCCGCCCACGGGCCGCGCAGGACGACCCTGAGGCGCCCGGGGGGTCAGCCCTCGACGAGCTGACGCGCGAGCCCCTCGTCCAGCACGACGTCGGTGACCAGCCGCGCCCCGATCGCGGCCCGCAGCGAGGGCAGCTTCTGCGCGCCGGCGACCACGCAGAACCGCCGCGCGACGCGGCGCAGCCGATCCAGCCCCGGACCGGTCGCCCGCGCGTTCACCGCGATGTCCTTCCAGGTGCCGTCGGCGCGGAAGAACACGGTCGCCACGTCGCCGATCGCCCTGTCTTCGCGCAGGCTCCGGTAGTCGTCGCGACCGAGGTAGCCGCCGACGTACACGCGGCTGGGCACCTCGGCGCTCGGGGAGCCGACGCTGAAGACGGCGAGGTCCATCTTGGCCTGCAGGTCCAGCACGCGCAGGGTGCTGCGTTCGCGCCACATCGCCTCCCGCGTGCGGGGGTCGTCGAAGAACGCGGGGACGGGGAACTGCTGCACCTGCGCGCCGAAGGCGGATCCGAACCGCTGCAGGATCTCGCTCGAGTACTCCACGCCGCTGGTCAGGGTGTTGCCCGCGCCGTTGAGCTGCACGATGGTGGTGCCGCGGGTCTCCTTCTGACCGAGATCGCGGCTGACCGCGCTGATCGTCGAACCCCAGGCGAGGCCGACCACCATGTTCGAGTCGATGATCTGCGTGAGCAGGCGGCCCGCGGTGAGCGCCACGCGCTCCAGCCGCTCCACCTCGGTCACGCTCTCCGGCATCGGCACGACGTGCGCGGTCACGTGCAGGCGATCGTGCAGCTGCTGCTCGAGCTCCCCCGCGTGCTCGAGGGGCGAGTTGATCCTGATGTCGACCAGGCCGACCTCGCGCGCATAGCTCAGCAGGCGCGAGACCGACGAGCGGGACGTCTCCAGCTCCTCGGCGATGACGTCCATCGTCTTGTCCTGCAGGTAGTACAGCCGCGCCGCCGTGAGCGCGGCGACCGCCTTCGACTGGCGCTTCCGTTCATCCATTCCAGGGCCTCCGAGGATCGATCCGACCGATTCTTGCACATTCGTGCAGCCTGCTTGACCATAAGGGCGGCTGGGGGAATGCTGTGAGAAATCCGGAAGGAGCCGAAGATGACCGACCACGTCCACAACGCCGCAGAACGCCCCGAGGTGACCCGCGTCCGCGAAGCCGGCCGCACCACCGTGCTGGTGATCGGCGGCGGGATCAACGGGATCTCCACCTTCCGCGACCTCGCCCTGCAGGGCGTCGACGTGGTCCTCGTCGAGCGGGGCGACTTCGCCTCCGGCGCCTCCTCGGCCTCGAGCCACATGATCCACGGCGGCATCCGCTACCTCGAGAACGGCGAGTTCCGCCTCGTCAAGGAGTCGGTCACCGAGCGCAACGGGCTGCTGAAGATCGCCCCGCACTACGTCAAGCCACTCGAGACGACCATCCCGATCTACTCGACGTTCTCGGGAATACTGTCGGCGCCGCTGCGCTTCCTCACGCACAAGTCGGGCAAGCCGCAGGAGCGCGGCGCATTCCTCATCAAGATGGGCCTGACCATCTACGACACGTTCTCCCGCGACGGCGGCATGGTGCCGCGGCACAAGTTCCTCGGCCGCAAGAAGTCCCTCGCGGAGCTTCCCGCCATGGACCCGAGGATCAAGTACACGGCGACCTACTACGACGCGTCGATGCACGACCCCGAGCGCCTCGCGCTCGACGTGCTGCAGGACGGCCGCGGGGCGCATCCCGGTGCGCGCGCCCTGAACTACGTCGAGGCGATCGGCCACGACGGCGACGCCGTGCTCGTGCGCGACCGCGAGAGCGGCACCGAGTTCTCCATCGCCGCCGACGTCGTCGTGAACACCTCCGGCCCCTGGACCGACCTCACCAACGAGGCCATGGGCGAGCTGACCCGCTTCATGGGCGGCACCAAGGGCTCGCACATCGTCCTGGACAACCCCGAGCTGCTCGCCGCGACGCGCGGCCGCGAGATCTTCTTCGAGCACTCCGACGGGCGCATCGTGCTGATCTACCCGCTCAAGGGCAAGGTCATGGTCGGCACCACCGACATCGACGCCGACCCGCGCGAGGTGCCGCTGTGCACCGAGGAGGAGATCGACTACTTCTTCGACCTCGTGCACCACGTCTTCCCGGACATCGCCGTGAACCGCGAGCAGATCGTCTACCGGTTCAGCGGGATCCGGCCGCTCCCCCGACACGAGGACACGGCCCCCGGCTTCGTCTCGCGCGACTACCGGGTCGAGGTCGACAACAGCCGCGCCGTCCCGCACCTCAGCCTCGTCGGCGGCAAGTGGACGACCTTCCGTGCGCTCGGCGAGACGCTGTCCGACCGGATCCTGGAGCTCCTGGGCCGCACCCGCGTCGTCTCGACCCTCGGCCGCGCGATCGGCGGCGGCAAGGACTACCCGCAGGACGACGCGGCGCGCGCCGCCTGGATCTCCCAGCACCTCCCCGGCGCCGGCGAGCGGGCGGAGCCGCTGCTCAAGCGCTACGGCACCCGCGCCGCCGAGGTGTGGCAGTACGTCGAGCAGGGTCCCGACGCGCCCCTCGCCGGCCGCCAGCTCTCGACGCGCGAGCTCGAGTGGATGGTGCAGAACGAGCTGATCGTGCGCCTCGAGGACGTCATCCTCCGCCGCACCAGCCTCGCCTTCACCGGCGACGTCACCGAGGAGATCCTCGAGGAGGTCGCCGAAGCCCTCGCGCCGCTGAAGGGCTGGGACCGCGCGCGCACCGCGCGCGAGATCGAGCTGACCCGGGAACTGCTGAACGCCCGGCACGGACTGTCCCTCGTCGCCCGCACCCGCGGGTAAGAGGATCCCCCGCCGCCCTCATCGGCGTCCACTCAGAACACCGCATCGGCAGAGGGGCCGATGCTCTGCGAAAGGTCAACGAAGACATGCCTGATGTGAATATGGGCCTCTACTTTCTGTCCGAATTGGTCGGCACCGCGATGCTGCTCCTGCTCGGCTGCGGTGTGGTCGCCAACGTCGCCCTGGTGAAGAACAAGGGCTTCAACGGCGGCTTCCTGATGGTCAACTGGGGCTGGGGCCTGGCGGTCTTCGCCGGTGTGCTCGTCTCCGCCTACTCCGGCGCGATCCTGAACCCCGCGGTCGGCATCGGTCTGTTCGTGCAGCACCTGCTCGACCCCGCCAAGGGGATCGACTTCCCGCACTACGCCGTCGCGACGGGTGCGGAGCTGCTCGGTGCGATCATCGGCGCCGTGCTCTGCTGGCTCGCCTACAAGCAGCACTTCGACGAGGAGCCGGAGCCGGCGAACAAGCTCGGCGTGTTCTCGACGGGACCGGCGATCCGCTCCTACGGCTGGAACCTGGTCACGGAGATCATCGGCACCTTCGTCCTCGTGTTCGTGATCTTCGCGTTCGCGGACTACGGCGACGTCAAGATCGGCACCCCTGGTGGCCTCGGCGCCCTCTCGGCGCTTCCGGTCGCCCTTCTCGTCGTCGCGATCGGCGCCTCCCTCGGCGGCCCGACCGGCTACGCGATCAACCCCGCCCGTGACCTCGGTCCGCGCATCGCGCACGCGG
>NZ_NCKN01000234.1 GCF_002257455.1 Microbacterium sp. 13-71-7 | reverse complement strand
GCTCAGCGCCATCGCCAGCACCGACCCCCAGGCGCGCGGCGAGGGCGCCGCTCGCCCCGGACGCAGGCAGAGCCCGCAGGCCGCTGCCAGCGCGAGCATCGCCGCTGCCGGCGCGGACGGGGCGCGCACGAGCAGCAGGGCGTGCACGATCACGCATCCGGCAGAGGTCGCCAGGAAGACGGCCTGGAGCACCCGGCCGGGCGATGGCATCACGATCACGAGGGGCTCCTCAACCGTGCTGGAACCAGGTCGTCTTCCAGTCGGTGTAGTTGTCGAGCGCATGCCGGGAGAGGTCGCGTCCGAAGCCGGACTGGCCGAAGCCGCCGAACGGCGTGGTGAGGCCCAGCGCGTCGACGGTGTTGACGGAGACCGTCCCGGCGACGAGCCGGTCCGCGACGCGGTGGGCGCGACCGAAGTCGCCCGTCCACAGCGACGCCGCGAGCCCGTACTCGGTGGCATTCGCCAGGCGCACCGCCTCATCCTCGTCGTCGAAGGCGAGCACGGCCACGAGCGGGCCGAAGACCTCGACGCGGTGCAGGTCGTGATCCGCGCCCAGCCCGGTGACGATCGCCGGACGCAGGTACGCGTCGGATCCCGTGAACGTCACGCGTTCGCCCCCGTGCACGAGGTCCCCGTCGGTCGCCGCCTGCGCGATCGCGCGACTCACGTCATCCGCATGCGCCCGGCTGATCAGGCTGCCGTTGCCGGCGGATCCCGCGAGGGGGTCGTTCGGCTCGTAGGCGAGAGCGGCGTCGGCGAGCAGCGCCACGAACTCGTCGTGCACGGCGCGCTGGATGAGGATCCGGGAGTTCGCGGAGCACACCTGTCCCTGGTTGTAGAACGCGCCGAATGCGGCCTTGGCCGCCGCGAGGGGGAGGTCGGCGTCCGCGAACACGAGGTTGGCGCTCTTCCCGCCCGCCTCGAGCGCGACGCGCTTCATGTTCGACTGGCCGGCATCGACCATGAGCTGCTTGGCGACGGCGGTGGACCCCGTGAACGCGAGCACATCGATGCCGGGGTGCCGCGCGATCCGGTTGCCGACGACCGAGCCGCGGCCCGGCACGACGTTCAGGACACCCGCGGGGATCCCCGCCTCGAGTGCGAGATCCGCGAGCCGGAGCGCCGTCAGCGAGGTCTCGGCGGCCGGCTTGTGCACCACGCTGTTGCCCGCCGCGAGCGCCGGGGCGAGCTTCCAGGCCGCGATCTCGAGCGGATAGTTCCACGGGGTGATGGCGCCGACGACGCCGAGCGGAACTCGACGCACCAGCGCGGTGGATCCGGGAGGGGTGGCCGGGATCTCGCCGTGGCGCTTGTCGGCGAGCTCCCCGTACCAGCGGAAGGTCTCGGCGGCGCCTGGCACGTCGACGGTGCGGGTCTGCGCGATCGGCTTGCCGGAGTCCAGGGTCTCCAGCAGCGCCAGCTCGTCGAGGTGGGCGAGAATCAGGTCCGCCAGCCGCACGAGCGCGGCGCCGCGCTCGGACGCGCCGATCCGACTCCAGACTCCCGATGCGAACGTCGCGCGGGCGATCGCGACGGCCCGGTCGACGTCGACGACGGTCCCGGCGGCGAGGTCCGTGAGCGGGCGCAGCGAACCGGGGCTCACCACCGCGATCGTGGCGCCGTCCTGCGCCTCGACACGGTGACCGTCGATGACCGCGCGGCCGTCGATCGAGAGCTCGGCGGCGCGCGCGGTCCAGTCGACGGCGCCCCCGTCGAGGGGGACCGGGGTGGCGGTCAAAGGGGTGGCGGTCATCGGGGGTCCTCCTCGTTGCGGGCGACGACGTCGATCGTCGTCCATGCCATGAGCACCGCGGCGTCCCGCAGGGCGCGTTCGGCGGCGGGTCCGACGCAGGCCGCGGCGAACTCCTTCTGGTGGTTGCTGTAGGGCAGCGAGTCCACGCCGATGTACGGGTGGATCGCGGGAACGAGCTGAGACACGTTCCCCATGTCGGTCGATGCCCGGTTCATCCGCCCTGCGTCGGCCGGGTCCGCGAAGACGCGGCCGCGAGCGAGGGCGTTGGCGCGGTATGCGGCGAGGGCCGCCTCGTCGGTGCGGAACTCCGCGTACGGCTTGCTCTCCGGCGTGATCGTGAGGCTCGCGCCGGACGCGAGCGCTCCGGCCTCGAAGCAGCGATTCACCCGCTCCTCGAGCACGGCGAGCGCGGCGAGCGAGTCGGCGCGGACATACCAGCGGCCCTCGGTGCGCTCCGGGATCGCGTTCGGGGCATCACCGCCGACCGTCTGGATGCCGTGCACGCGCGTGTCGGCGGGGAGCTGCTGGCGGAGCAGACCGAGTGCGACCTGCGCGACCAGGAACGCGTCGTTCGCGTTGACGCCCTGATCGGGATAGGCGGCCGCGTGCGCCGACACCCCGTCGTAGGCGATGTGGCTGTGCGAGACGGCGAACGGGCGCGCTTCGGCGACGTCGACCGGCGCGGGGTGCACCATCAGCGCCAGATCCAGATCGGTGAACGCCCCCGCCTCGATGAGTTCGATCTTGCCGCCCCCGCCCTCTTCCGCGGGGGTGCCGTAGACGCGCACCGTGATGCCGAGTTCGTCCGCGAGAGGTGCGAGAGCGAGAGCCGCCCCGACCGCGCCCGCGGCGATGAGGTTGTGCCCGCAGGCATGACCGAGTCCCGGCAGGGCGTCGTACTCCGCCATGATCCCGATCACGGTGGATCCGCTGCCCGTCTCGGCGAGCAGGGCCGTCTCGAAGCCGAGGTACGCGCGCGTCACGCGGAATCCCGCGGCCTGCAGGGCGTCGCCCACCCACGCTGCCGCACGGTGCTCCTGCCAGGCGGTCTCGGGGTGCGCGTGCAGACGCTCCGACAGCGCGACGAGGTCGGACTCGGCGGCGAGCACCACGGCCTCGGCGCGCGCCTTCCAGGCCGCGACCTCGCGGCCGGTGACCTCACTCATCGCCCGGGACGCCGTACGACGGGGCGGCAGCGGGGTTCTGTCCGCGCAGAACGTAGTCGTCCCGCTGCGGGAGCCAGTGCTCCACGAGCGCGGCGAGCTCCGCGACGGGATCGGACTCCGTCCAGTCCACGCGCAGATCCGTGACGCGCCATCCCGCGTCACGCACCACGGACAGCCCGGCGGAGTGCACCGGGCCCGCTTCGCCGCCCGCGGCGGAGCCGGCCTGCAGAGCGGCGAGCAGGCGGACCTCGAGATCGCCGGCGGTGGCGGAGAAGGCGTCGACCATCCGGCGCGGCACGTCCTCCCCGGCGAGCATGTTGCCGCCAGCGGCGACGCCGTCCCCGATCGCGTGGCCGTACACGCCCAGCGCGTTCGCGCCGGAGTGCGCGGCGGCCCGGCCGGCGTCGTCGACGACGAGCAGCTGGCGGAACCCGATCTGCGGCGTCTCCGCGACGAGCGCGTCGAGCGCCTCCTGCGCCGACGCCCCGGCCGCCAGGGCCGTGAGCAGCGCCGGCCCCAGCCGTGGATCGGTGACGTTCTGCGAGTTCACGCCGCCGACGCCGTCGACGAGGTGCACGCAGCGCGCGGCGACCGCCGGGGAGGACGAGGAGATCGCGGATCCGAACGCGCCGGTGGCGTCGCGCGCGACGATCGAGAACGTCATTCCTGGGCTCCCGAGCCGCTGAGCACGGCGGTCGCATCGATCTCGACGAGCCATTCCGGGCGGGCGAGGGCGCTCACGACGAGGCCGGTCGAGACCGGGAAGACGCCCTCGAGCCAGCGGCCCATCACCCGGTAGACGGTCTCGCGGTAGCGCGGATCGACGATGTAGACGACGACCTTGACGATGTCCGCGAGCGACGATCCGGCTTCCCTCAGCAGCATGTCGATGTTCGCCATCGCCTTCTCGGCCTGCGCTTCCACGTCGCCGATGCCGACCGATTCGCGGGAGTCCAGATCCTGGCCGATCTGGCCGCGCAGATACACGACGCCGTTGGCGACGACGGCCTGGCAGAGATCGTTGGAGAGGTTCTGCTCCGGGTAGGTGTCCTTGGTGTTGAACGGCCGGATGCGGGTGTGGGTGGGCATGTCAGTCTCCTGCGGGGACGAGGGCGAGAGCGGAACGGGCGGCGTCGTGCGCGGCGTATCCGCGCTGGATGGCGATCTGGTCGGCGATGAAGCGCGCGTCGTGCCAGACGCCCCACAGGAAGCTGGATCCTCGACGGGACTGCCACGGCAGGCCGAGGAAGTAGACGCCGGGCTCGCTGGACACGCCGCGCTGGTGGCGCGGCCGGCCGTCACGGTCGAAGGCGTCCACGGCCAGCCACGAGTAGTCGAGTGCGAAACCGGTGGCCCAGACGATCGTGGTGATCCCGCGATCGGCGAGGTCGAGGGTGCGGATCGGATGCGTGAGCGACTCCGGATCGGCCCCGATCAGACGCGCTTCCGGCTCCTCCGGCAGATCCAGGCCGTTGCGGGCGACGTACGCATCGGCCTCGTCGAGCACGGAGAGGTGGTTCGCGTCTCCGGCGGCGATGTTGCGGGCGAGGTCGTCCGCGAAGCGCATGACGCCGTCGGCATACGTGCCTGCCCGTCCGAGCAGCGTGATCCCGGTGGCGGCGAGCTCGCGGAAGTCGACCGTGCGCCCGCCGTGCGCGCCGCTGACCGCGATCGTCACATGCTCGGCCCCGGCGGGCGGCGTCGCCATGTCCCACTTGCCCAGCACGCCCAGCCACCAGCAGAAGTCGCGGCCGCGGTAGCGCCGCGGGGGCCGGTCATGCGGGCCGACGGCGAGGTAGACCTCTCGGCCGGAGCGGCGCAGCTCGTCCGCGATCTGCACGCCCGATGAGCCGGCCCCGACGACGAGGACGGCCCCGGCGGGCAGCTCGCCCGGGTTGCGGTACTGGTTCGAGTGGATCTGATGGACGCCGGCATCCTCCGGCACCACCGCGGGGATGACCGGGCGCTGGAACGGCCCTGTCGCCGCGACCACCTGCTGCGCGTCGATCGTGCCCATGCTCGTCTGGATCCGGAACCCGGGGCGTCCGTCCTGCCGTTGGACGCGGGTGACCTCGACGCCGGTCCGGATCGGCGCGTCGTACTTCTCGGCATAGGCGACGAGGTAGTCGGCGACCTGGTCCTTCGTCGCGAACGAGTCGGGATCGAGGTCGAACTCGAGTCCGGGGAACCGATCGTGCCACGCGGGCCCGTTGGCGACCAGCGAGTCCCACCGCCAGGAGCGCCAGCGCTCGGCGATCCGATCCCTCTCCAGCACGACGTGCGGCACATCGGTGCGGGTCAGGTGCTCGCTCATCGCGATGCCCGCCTGCCCTGCGCCGATGACGACGACGTCCACTTCTTCGTGCGACATTCGGTCCTCCTGCGATCCTGGGTGTCGTGGTTCCATCGTTTCGAGCAGATGTGAATCTGTACACTTCAGAGAACTGACGAATCGCATCTACTCAGTTGATACAGTGGGCGGCATGGCACGCCTCAGCGGACCCGATCTGACCCTCGTGCAGCTGCGCTACTTCGTCGCCGCCGCGACGAACCGGTCGATGACCGAGGCGTCCCTCGATCTGCACGTGGCGCAGTCGGCGGTGTCGACCGCGATCGGGCAGCTCGAACGATCACTCGGCGTCCAGCTGTTCGTGCGGCAGCGCAGCAAGGGCCTCGCGCTCACCGACGCGGGGGAGCTGCTGCTGCGCGACGCCCGGTCCTTGCTCGCGCAGACCGATGAGATGGTCGACACCGTGCGCGGGCGGCATCACCAGGTGCGCGGCACGCTGCGACTCGCGTGCTTCGTCACGCTCGCGCCCTTCGTGCTGCCCAAGCTCATCTCGCGCGTCGAGCAGGAGCATCCGGATCTGCGGATCGAGATCATCGAGGCGGACGCGGACACCACCACTCAGCTGCTTCTGAGCGGTGCGGTCGAGGGCGGCATCGCGTACGACTTCGGCCGGGTGCACAACCTCACGTTCGATCCGCTCTTCTCCGCGCCGCCGCATGTGGTGCTGGCAGCGGATCACCCGCTCGCCGGGCGCGATGCGATCCACCTGGCGGAGCTCGCCGCGCAGGAGCTGGTCCTGCTCGATCTTCCGGCGTCGAGGGAGTACTTCCTCGATCTGCTCGCCGAGGCGGGTGTCGAGCCGCGCATCCGGTACACGTCGCGCAGCTATGAGACCGTGCGATCTCTGGTCGCGCGCGGGCATGGCTATTCGATCCTGAAC
>NZ_NCKN01000233.1 GCF_002257455.1 Microbacterium sp. 13-71-7 | reverse complement strand
CGTGTACTGGCACGACAACTGGGGCACCCCGATGAGCCACGGCTGCGTCGGCATGCCGGAGTGGCGCGCGCAGTGGCTGTTCGACTGGACGCCGCAGGGCACCGAGGTCAACGTCCACTACTGACCCGGATCCCGATCCCGCCTTCGAAGGGGCCCGTCGCATCGCGCGGCGGGCCCCTTCGCGTGCCCGGCGCACGGCACGATGCGACGGCCGCCGGGCGGGACGACGAAGGGGGCGGACGCCGCAGCGCCCGCCCCCTTCGTCGATCCGTCAGTTCAGGCCGTCGATGACCGCGTTCAGCGTCGCCGACGGACGCATGATCTTGGCCACGAGAGCGCCGTCGGGGCGGTAGTAGCCGCCGATCTCGGCGGGCTTGCCCTGCACCGCGGTGAGCTCGGAGACGATGCGCTCCTCATCCGCGGCCAGCGCGGCGGCGACCGGCGCGAAGGCGGCGGCCAGCGCGGCGTCCTCGGTCTGCGCGGCGAGCTCCTGCGCCCAGTACAGGGCCAGGTAGAAGTGGCTGCCGCGGTTGTCGATCGTGCCGAGGGCCCGGCCCGGCGAACGGTCGTTCTCGAGGAACGTGCCGGTCGCGGCGTCGAGCGTCTTCGCCAGGATCGCGGCCTTCGCGTTGCCGGTGCGCTCAGCGAAGTGCTCGAACGACGCGGCGAGGGCGAAGAACTCGCCCAGCGAGTCCCAGCGCAGGTAGTTCTCCTCGACGAGCTGCTGCACGTGCTTCGGGGCGGATCCGCCCGCACCGGTCTCGAAGAGCCCGCCTCCGGCCAGCAGCGGCACGATCGAGAGCATCTTCGCGCTGGTGCCGACCTCGAGGATCGGGAACAGGTCGGTGAGGTAGTCGCGCAGCACGTTGCCCGTGACCGAGATGGTGTCCTCGCCCTTGCGCATGCGTGCGAGTGAGTAGCGGGTCGCGTCCTCGGGGGTGAGGATCTCGATCGTGAGGCCGTCGGTGTCGTGGTCCTTGAGGTACTCCGTCACCTTCGCGATCAGCGCGGCGTCGTGCGAGCGCGCAGGGTTGAGCCAGAAGACGGCCGGGGCGCCGGTCGCGCGGGCGCGGCTCACGGCGAGCTTGACCCAGTCGCGGACCGGGACGTCCTTGGTCTGCGTCGCGCGCCAGATGTCGCCCTTGTGCACCTCGTGCTCGAGGACGACGTCGCCGGCCGCGTTCACGACCTGCACGCGACCGTCTGCGGCGATCTCGAACGTCTTGTCGTGGCTGCCGTACTCCTCGGCCGCCTGGGCCATGAGGCCCACGTTCGGCACCGTGCCGATCGTGGCGGGATCCAGCGGGCCGTTCGCGATGACGTCCTCGATCGTGGCCTGGTAGACGCCGGCGTAGGAGGAGTCGGGGATGACCGCGAGCGTGTCGTCCTCGCCGCCGTCCTTGCCCCACAGCTTGCCGCCGTTGCGGATCAGCGCGGGCATCGACGCGTCGACGATCACGTCGCTCGGCACGTGCAGGTTCGTGATGCCCTTGTCCGAGTTCACATAGCTGAGACGCGGACCGTTCTCCATCGCGCGGAAGAAGGCCTCGGCGATCTCCTCGCCGCCCTCCAGGTCCGCGAGCCCGGAGAGGATGGATCCGAGACCGTCGTTCGCGGTGAGACCGGCCGCGGCGAGCGTGTCGCCGTACCGGGCGAACACGTCCGCGAAGTAGGCGCGCACGACGTGGCCGAAGATGATCGGGTCGGAGACCTTCATCATCGTGGCCTTGAGGTGCACCGAGTACAGCACGTCCTCCGCCTTCGCCTCGGCGAGCGTCTCGGCGAGGAAGGCGTCCAGCGCTGCGGCGTTCAGGAAGGTCGCGTCGACGATCTCCCCCGGGAGCACCTTGAGGTTCTCCTTGAGGACCGCGACCTGGCCGTCCACGGAGACGTGCTGGATCGTCAGCACGTCATCGCCCGGGGAGACCCAGCTCTTCTCGTTCGCCTTGAAGTCGTCGTGGCCCAGCGTCGCGACGTGGGTCTTCGAGCCCTCGCCGAAAGCCTTGTTGCGGTGCGGGTGCTTCTTCGCGTAGTTCTTCACCGCGAGCGGCGCGCGGCGGTCGCTGTTGCCCTCGCGCAGCACCGGGTTCACCGCGGAGCCCTTGATGCGGTCGTAGCGGGCGCGGATGTCCTTCTCCTCGACCGTGGTCGCGTCGTCCGGGTAGTCCGGGACGTCGAAGCCCTTCTGCTGCAGCTCGGCGACGGCCGCCTTGAGCTGCGGGATGGACGCCGAGATGTTCGGCAGCTTGATGATGTTCGCCTCGGGCGTGGTCGCGAGGCCTCCGAGCTCGGCGAGCGCGTCGCCCACGGCCTGGCCGGCGCTCAGGCGCTCGGGGAAGGCGGCGAGGATGCGGCCGGCGAGCGAGATGTCGCGGGTCTCGATGTCGACGCCCGCCTGGTGGGCGTAGGCCTGGACGATCGGCAGCAGAGAGGCCGTGGCCAGCGCGGGCGCCTCGTCCGTGTAGGTGTAGATGATGGCGTCGTCGGTCACCGGGGTCTCCGTTTCACGCAGGAAGGGTTTCAGACAGCGACCTCGCGTGGATGCGCACGCGGTATCGCGCAGATTTATCTCGATACCAAGATACCTGCCCTTCGTGGATTCCCGAGCGCCCTTCCTCCGGCTGCGCGCGCTCCTGATCCGCCCGCGGGCCGTTCGCCCGGCGCGGGGGAAGATGAACTTCTCCTCACGTTTCGACGCGCTCCGCCACGAGCGCCGTCCAGGGGCTAGCCTGGGGACCATGACGGAACTGCGACTGGTCGAACTGTCCGCGGCGACGATCGTCGCCGTCAACAACCTCTCCCTGAAGCCCGGGCAGGAGCAGTACCTCGCGCCCGTCTCCTACGGAATCGCCGCGACCGTCATGAACCCGCAGACCAGCTGGCAGCGGGTCGTGCTGGACGGCGAGGAGGTCGTCGGCTTCGTCAGCGCCAACTTCGACCCCGACGCCCCCGAGGAGCACTTCCGCTCCGTGCTGTGGCGGATCAACGTCGACGCCGACGACCAGGGCCGCGGCGTCGGCCGATTCGCCGTGGAGAGCCTGATCGCCGAGGCCCGTGCGCGCGGCTTCGGGCACCTGAACGTGATCTACGAGGCAGGCACCGGGGGTCCCGAGGCGTTCTTCCAGCGGGTCGGCTTCACGCCCGTCGGAGAGACCGAGTACGCCGAGGTCATCGCGGAGATCCGCTTCTGAGCACCGGCGCGCCCCGCATCTGAGCACCGGGGCGCCCGCGACGCGCGTACGCTGTGATCGGCGGCGGGGTTTCGAATCCCCTCCCCCATCGAAGCCCCGTCGTCTTCTCCTCCCGCGGAGCAGGCACCGCCGGACTCGCCGCCCTGCGGTTCGCCGCGTGCGGCGGTCACGTCCACAGGACGTGTGCAACTCTGCAGGACGGATCCGCCCGATGCGTCCTGCGGGAGTGAAGACATCCTGCAGAGTGCGCCGCGCCGCGTGCGCTCAGTCCCGCTCCTTGCGCGGCTTCGGGCCGCGCTCGCGCGCGTTCCACGCCGCGATCGCCGAGGCCGCCGCATCGGCCGCGCGGTCCAGGGCGTCGGCCGACATCGAGATCACCTGCTGGGCGGTGTCCTGCCAGCCCGTCGCGCGCGAGGCACGCTCACGCTCGGGATCCCGCCCCTCGGCGCGGGCGTGGGCGTCGCGCTCGGCCGTATCGAACGCGCGCTCCAGCCGGGTCACCGCGTCGCGGTAGGCACCGAACTCGGCGGGCGCGACCCGGCGGGCAGGGTCTGGGCGGGTCTGCCGAGCCTCATCCAGCGCGAGCAGGAACGCGGCCGTCGACGGATCGCCGGCGTCGCCGATGGTCGGAAAGGCGATGAGCTTCGCGGGATCGGTCTCGTACGCCATCCAGCGCGCCACCACGGCGTCGTGGGCCGCGATCGCGCGCGGCAGCGGGCGTCGGTGCGGATCCGCGTTCAGGGCAAGGTCGGCCCGTGCGGCCTCCACCTGCGCGCGCCGGGCGCGCACCGACGCTGAGGCCGCCTTCGCGCCGGCCTCGGCGTCGCGCAGCGCGCGGCGGGCATCGGACACCTCGGCCGGATGCGCGGACCCCGCCGCGCGCCCCGCGACGCGTCCGGCGAGCTCGGCCCGGGCGACGCGCACGGCGAGACGCGCTTCGGTCGCCGCCCGCTGCGCAGCCTGCAGATCGAGGCGCGCCGCGTCGTAGCCGAGCCGACGTCCCCCGGATGCGGCACCGCGACGAGCACCCAGCACGATCACCGCTCCTGCGCCGGCGATGACCGGCGCGATCCACCAGAGTTCCGCGGCGACCGCCCAGAAGGGATCCACGCCTCGAGCCTACCGATCACATTTCCACAGGGCATTTGCACTTCCACAGGACAGATCCTCCGGATCCATCCTGCAGAAGTGCGGACGTCCTGCCAAACGCGCAGCCTCGCGCTCCTACACCAGCGTCTGCTGCCAGGCGGCGTGCAGCTGGGCGAACTTGCCCGTGCCGGCGATGAGCGCGTCCGGGGCGTCGTCCTCGATGATGCGGCCGTGCTCCATGACGAGCACCCGGTCGGCGATCGCCACGGTCGACAGGCGGTGCGCGATGATGATCGCCGCGCGATCGGCGAGCAGGGTCTGCAGCGCGTCCTGGATCAGCCGCTCCGACGGGATGTCCAGCGAGGCGGTCGCCTCGTCGAGGATCAGCACCGCGGGATCGGCGAGGAAGGCGCGCGCGAACGAGATCAGCTGTCGCTGCCCGGCCGACACGCGGCCGCCGCGCTTGTTCACGTCGGTCTCGTAGCCGTCGGGCAGCGAGTCGATGAACGCGTCGGCGCCCACGGCCCTCGCCGCAGCCCTGATCTCCTCCATCGTCGCGTCGGGCTTGCCGAGCGCGATGTTGTCGGCGACCGTGCCGCTGAACAGATACGCCTCCTGCGTGACCATGACGATCGCGCGGCGCAGGTCCTTCGGATGCAGATCGCGCAGATCCACGCCGTCGAGCGTCACCGCCCCGGCGGTCGGGTCGTAGAAGCGCGACACGAGCTTCGCCAGGGTCGACTTGCCCGCGCCGGTCGTGCCGACCAGCGCGATGGTCTGCCCCGCCGGGATGTCCAGCGAGAAGTCGGGCAGGATCACCCGATCCTTGGCGTACCCGAACTCGACGTCGTCGAAGCGCACGTGCCCCTTCGACTCCCAGAGGTCGACCGCCTTGATCGGATCCGGAACCGTGGGGACCTCGTCGAGCACGCCGGACACCTTCTCCAGCGCCGCCGTGGCGGACTGGAAGGAGTTCAGGAACATCGCGATCTCCTGCATGGGCGCGAAGAAGTTGCGCACATACAGCACCGCGGCCAGCAGGATGCCGACCTGGATCTCGCCGCTCGCCATGCGGACGCCGCCCCACACCACGACCACGCCGAGGGTGAGAGCCGCGACCGCCATGAGCCCGGGCTCGAACGTGCCGAACAGCAGCATCGAGCGGCGGTTCACGTCGCGGTAGTCGCCGGCGACCTCCTGGAACGACACGTCGTTGCGGGGCTCCTTGCGGAACGCCTTCACGGCGCGGATGCCGGTCATGGTCTCGACGAACTGCACGATGACCTTGGCGCTGATCACCCGCGACTCGCGGTACACGAGCTGCGAGCGCTGGTAGAACCAGCGCATGAGGTAGACCAGCGGGATCCCGGCGAGCACCAGCACGACGCCCGACTCCCAGTCCACGAGCACGAGCGCGATGAACGTGAAGAGACCGTAGAGCAGGCCGGACACGAGCTGGTTCAGCCCGCCGTCGAGCAGCTCCCGGATGGAGTCGAGGTCGCTGGTCTGGCGCGAGATGATCCTGCCCGAGGTGTAGCTCTCATGGAACTCGAGGCTCAGCCGCTGGGTGTGCAGGAACATGCGCTTGCGCAGGTCGAGCAGCACCGCCTGCGTGATGCGGGCGGTGAGCACGGCGTACCAGCCGATCAGCGCGGATCCGACCGTGCCGACGACGAGGAACACGATGCCGACCATGATCGTCGGCATCCAGTCGGCGTGCTTCAGCACGGCCGGCAGCGCCGTGTTCAGGCCGTAGGCGACGAGCGCAGGGCCGGCGACCTGCGCGGCCGTGGAGATCACCAGCACCAGCGCGGTGAGCGTGATCTGCACCTTGAGCGGCGCGATCAGGGATCCGAACAGCCGCAGCGAGCGGCGGCGGATCGCCAAA
>NZ_NCKN01000232.1 GCF_002257455.1 Microbacterium sp. 13-71-7 | reverse complement strand
CACGCGTGCCGCCGGCACGGCGATCACGTCGGCGTGCTCCATCGCTTCGAGCCCGTAGGCGGGGATGACCTGTGCCCCGACCTCGGTGGTCACCGGTCGCCCGGCCTCGATGCCGCACACGCGGAAGTCGAAGGCGGGGACGTCCGAATAGACGCTGCGATCCAGTCCGAACACCTCGCTGAGGAGTCCGAACTCGAAGACCGCGAGCCCGTCGATCACGGGAAGGGTGACGCTGTGCAGCATGCTGCGATCATACTGGCCGAATCTTTATGACGAAAGTCTTTCCGCCATCTGGTGGCAGGATCCTTGCGCTCGTAGCTTTGAAGTCATGACCGAGACCGCCACGACCCCCGCCTCTTTCCGGATCCCCCTGGCCCGCACGGACGCCTCCCCGCGATCCGCTGCTGACGCCGCGCCGTCGCCGCGCCGACGCGCGCGTCTCGCGATGCCGACGTGGCTGCCGCGCCGCATCCTGCAGCGCGGCGGCGTGCCCACCCGCGAGGACGCGCGCGCACTGCACGACCTGCGCGCCGCGCTGGACCGCAGCGACTGGTGACCTGCGGCCCGACGCGAGCGTCGGGGCCGCACGTCAGTCCTCCGTGGGCAGCGCGACCTTGAGCTTCGCCCAGGATCGGCCCTGCGTGTCCTTCAGGATGTCGTACTCCACGTCGACGTGCGGCTCGATCGCGCTGTATTTGTCGTTGGGCGCGCCGATCACGAGCTGGAACCCGAGGCCGCGCCAGGCGCCGATCGCCCGCTTGGTGAAGTGCGCGTCGGCCTTGATGAGGGCTTCGTCCATGAACACGGGGGCGTACCGCGGACGCTCCGCTCCGGCGTCGCCGAGCTGGTAACGGAGCGCCGCACCGACGATGAACGCGATGAGCTCCTGCGACTCGCCGCCCGACTTCTCGCCGATGTGGTCGTAGAGCGCGACGTGCTGCTTGGTGTCGGCCGTGACCCGCTCGGCGCTCACCCGCACGTGGTTGCGCACGTCGATCAGGTCGGCGAAGTCGGGAGCGGAGCGTCGCAGATGCCCGATGAGGCGCGACATCCGGCGGTAGGCCTGCTCGCGCTCCTGATCGCTGGAGGCGGCCTCGATGAGCCCCCGCACCTCGCGCAGGTCACGGCGGAAGCGCTTGCGCGCCTCGGACTGGCTCTCGCGCGTCGTGATCTGCAGACGGTGGTGGTCGTCGTAGAACGGCAGGTCCTGCATGATCCGATTGATCGGCTCGATCCGCTCCCGGATGTCCCTGAGCGCGCGGCCCAGCGTGGAGTCGAGGTTCGTGAGGTCGTTCCCCGAGAGGTGGACGAGGCTGTCCCGCCACTCGCTCTCGAGCCGGTGCAGCCCGCTCGTCTCGAGCGCCGTGAGAATGCTCTCGAAGTCGTCGACGTACAGATCCGGATCGGCGATCAGGTTCGGGTTCTCCCAGCGCTCCAGGAATCCGCTCATCAGGCGGCGCATGCTCTCGCGCTGCTCGTGATGAGCCTCGAAGGCGCTCGCGCGGTCCTCGGTCAGCCGCGTCCCGGCGGTCTGCAGCGCGCCGTCGAAGCGCTCCAGCAGCACGGATGGCGCCGCCTTGGCCGAGGTCGGCGAGGCGAAGCGGGCGTCGAGGTACTGCGCCTGCTCCGCGCCCACGGTCCGGTCGGATCCGGCCGCCTCGTCGATCAGCGCCTGGCCGGCGTCCACGTCGTCGGTGATCTCGCCCCAGCGCCGCTCGACCTGCTGGCGCTCGGCGGTGGCGGCGCCGATCTCCTCGCGGAGTCGTCCCGCCAGTGCCTTGGCCTTCTCGATCTGCGCCGCGATCCCGGCGATGTCCGGATTCTTCTCCGCCACCTCCGACTCGACGCCGCGCCAGCGCTCCTGCACGGCGACGAGGGCGTCGACGTCGATCTGGTCCCACACGACGTCCACGATCCGCGCGAAGGCCGCGCGCTCGGCGTCGAACCGGTCCAGCGCCGTCTCGGCCGCCGTCACGGCTTCCTCCGCGCGATCGAGGGCGGGTCGCAGCTCCTCGACCGCGGCCTCCAGTTCGCGCAGGCGGGCGCGGTTGGAGAAGCCGAGCACGTTGCCCCTGCCGTGGCCGCCGTGCGCGCCCTGGTCCCCGCGGGAGACCTGGCCGGTGATCGTGAGCGCCTGCTCGTGCGCGGCGAGCTCCGCGGCGGAGTTCACGCAGACGAAGCCGAACCGCTCGCCCAGACGCACCTGCAGCCAGCCCGTGAAGGGCGTGTCCGCGTATTCGAGACGTCCCGGCAGGCGGTTCTCCGCTCCCCCGCCGTTCGCGGGGAGACCGGTGTGCACGCCCTGGTACGTGAGGCGACGCGGAGTACGCACGCCGTCGATCGCGGTGCGGAACCGATCGAGATCGGCGACGTCGAGAAGCACGGTCGTGGCGAAGCCGCCGAGGGCGAGGTTGAACGCCTCGCGCCACGGCTCGTACTCGGTGCGGACCTCGATGAGCTCGCCCACGAAGGGCAGCTGGTGCGGCTCGAGTCCCGCCGCCTCGGCGAGCAGCTCGCGGGAACGGTACAGATCGCCCGGGATGTTGCCCGAGAACGCCGTGGCCTCCTCGACCGCGCGTTCGCGCAGCGCGAGTTCGGCCTTCAGGCCGTCCCTGGTGCGACGCGCGTCGGCCCACGCCTCGCGCGCGCTGCCCTTGGCGTCCGCGTCGCCGAGCACCGATCGGGCGCGCCCGACGAGCTTGTCGAACTCCGCCCGACTGCGCACCTCCGCACCGAGTGCGCGCAGGTCGTCGTCGAACCTCGCGCGAAGCACCCGCGCCTCCTCGAGGCGCCGCTCGACGCCGCGGAGCTCCCGCTGCGCCGTCTCCAGCCGGTCGCCGCCGCGCTCGCGCAGCAGATCCCGCAGACCGTCGTGCTCGACTTCCGCGGCCTCGGCCTGCACGCGCTTCTCCCGCACGAGGACATCGAGCTCGCGGGTGCGGTCGCGGAGCTCGCCCTCGACCTCGCGGAGCAGATCCATGCGCCGCTCGGCACGCCACAGGGAGGCGACGGATGCCGGATCCTCGAACACGCCGACCGCGTCGATGAGCGTCATCCGCCCGGCCGCGGCCTCGATGCGCTGACGCAGATCGCGGATCGGCTCGAGAGCGGCGACCTGCTGGCGTGCGACGAGCATCCGCTGCTTCGTGCTCTCCAGTTCGTCGAAGTGCACGACCACGGCGTCCGCGGTGCGCATCGTCTCGGGCTCCTCGAGCACCAGGCGCTTGTACAGGTCGTCGACCGTGGTGATCTGCTGTCCCGCCTGGATGCGGGCGAGCAGGCTCATCGCATTCGAGCCGGATCCGGCGGCCCCGATGCCCAGCACCGAGTGCAGCCGCGCCGAGAACTCGCGGTCCGTGCCCACGGGCTCCAGCCCGGCGGCGCGCACGGAGGCGTCGGTGAGGCGCTGCGCGGCGGCGCGCTCGAGCGTCGCGAGGTCGAACGCCGTGTTCGCCGTCGCGCGCACGCGCACCGTGTCCTCGAGCACGCGGGCGCCGGCCGGGATGTACCACGCGCGCACCGCCGTGAAGCGCGAATCGTCGTGGTCGCGCCAGGTCATCGCGATCGCGGTCCAGGTGTCCTCCCCGTCGCCGCGGAGCACCTGGACCTTCGTGCCCTCCTCGGTGCGCGTCTCGTCGAGCTTGCCGCGGCCGTAGGAGAGCACGTTGCGCTGCTCGTCGCCACGGGGGCGACCGGTGACCCCGCCGTTCGACGCGCCGTTGAACGGCGTCGTGTGCGGCATCATGAGCGCGATGTACGCGTCCATGAGCGTCGACTTGCCGGATCCGGATCCGCCGCAGAGCAGCGTCGCGGCGGGAGAGAACCGCACGCGGTGCGGTCCGCCGTCGTAGCCGCCCCAGTTCACGAGCTGCAGATCCTCGGCGACCCACTGCTGGCCGCGGGAGGCTTCGGGGATGAGTCCGAAGAGCGTGTCGACCATCGTCATGACAGGGCCTCCTCCAGGGCTTCCTCGGCGTCGTCGAACGCGACGCCGCCCGTGCCGGCACGTCGTTCCGCGGCCGTCTCGCGCAGCCAGTCGCGCAGCTCGGTGAGCTTCTCCGCGCTCAGCACGACCTCGACGAGAGGACCGATCCGGTAGCGACCGGTGGTCTCCTCGCTGATGATCCCGTCGTTCGAGAGCTTGCGCATCGCGTCGCGCACGGCCTTCTGGCGTCGCGAGATGTCGCCGTCGGCGTCGGTGAAGTAGCTGAGCACGGTCTGCTCGACGTCCTCGATGTCGATGCGCGGCGCGGCCTCGCCCGCGACGTTCTCGCGTTCGTAGACGGTGCGCAGGTGCACGAGCACGAGCGTCTCGGAGCGGGTGTACGGCGTATCGCGCAGGAGGATCGGGATGTCGAGCTCGTCGATGCGGATCTGCTGCTTGTAGGCGAGGCCGTGCTCGTGATCGACGATCAGCCGGATGTACAGGTCGTTGAGGCGCGACTCGATCACCGTCTGGTAGTCGAGGAGGGTGCGCCATTCGGTGCGGTTGCGGTCGGCGAGCAGGAACCGCCGGTGCAGGATCAGCGCGAGCGTGCGCCGCACCTCGGGGTCGAGCACCCCGCGGTCGCCGGGGAACAGCTCGGCGAGGTCGTCCTCCATCGCGACGGGCTCGATGAACCCGGAGGTCTCGGTGGGATCTGAGGTCTCGGTGGGACCGGAGGTCATCGTTCCTCTTCCTTCCTCGCATGCGCGGTCACGGATCCGAAGGCGAATCGGCGCGCGGTGCCGTCGGGACGCACGGCCTCGACGATCGAGACCCCGTCCGCCTCGGCGAGGCCGTTGCGATGGGCGATCTCGAGCAGGCCGAGCAGGTCGACCGGGCGACGGGTGCCCTGCTCCGCGATCGCCTGGAACGCCTCGCCGAGGTCGAACGTGTCGCCGAGTCCGGAGACGTGCGCCTCGAGCTCGGCGTAGTGCGGGCCGCCCCAGGCGCGCGTGTCGGCGTCGACGAACTCGACGTCCTGCCCCTGCGTGACGAGCGCCGCCGGAGCCCCGGGCGGGCGGATGTCGCCGAGCGACTGGCGCAGGTGGCCGATGCTCGCGACCGGCAGGCGGCGGAGCGGATCCACCGGAGTCTCGGGCGTCCGCGTCTGCGTCCACGCCTGCATCCCCGCGATGACGTCGCGCAGCAGCTCGTCGACCTGGCGATCGCGCGCGGGGTCGTGCGTGCGCACCTGACCCGCGATGACATGCGAGGCGCGGCGCTGCGCCGTCAGCACCTCCTGCACGCCCAGTTCCATACGGCGCCCGATCATGTCGAGCTCCGTGCGCTGGGTGCCGTCCAGCAGCTGGGCGAACGGGCGCGAGAGCAGTCCGTGCAGCTGATCCGTGAGTTCGTCGATCCGCTCCGGGTCGCCGATCAGGCGCAGCGCGCCCGCGAACGCCTGCCCCTCACGGGTGGACTGCATGACCTGCTGGCCGCGGAGCAGGTATTCGCGCAGCACCTCCCCGGTCGGGCGCTCGTCGCGACGGAGGTCGCGGATCACGTCGCGCTGCATCGCCTTGATCGACTCCGCGACGCGCGTGAAGTCCGCCGGCAGCCCTCGCGAGAGGTGCAGCACGTTCTCCGCCTCTTCGAGCAGCTCGTCATCCGGCACGGGGTCCGCCGCACCGCTCTCGAGCGCCGAGATCTGGGCGTCGAGCGCCGCGCGCTCGGCGCGCAGGCGCCTCAGACGCCGGGCCGGGTCGTCGTCCGCGTTCCCCGCGAGGCGCTCCACGGCCTCGAGCAGGGTGCGCACCCGGGAGTTGGAGACGCGGGCGCCGCCGCCGGTGAGGTCGGCGATCTCGAGCGCGCGGACGGCGTGAGCGGTCAGGCGGTAGACCTCGCTCTCGCCCTCGATCTGCTGCCCGAGCCAGCCGACCTTGATCCAGTACCGGCACACCTCACGGCCGGAGGTGGCGGGCAGTCGGCGGTCATCGCCTCCGTAGCCCGCCGCACGGAGCTGATCGAGCATCTCGCCGACCTCGACGTGCGCATCGGCGACGGCCACCGTCGGCCGGTCGGCGGAGAACATCTGGCTCAGCGCGGCGACGACGAAGGGCGCGTACCGGCCGTGCAGCAGATCGAGCGTCGGCGTCTTGAACGCCGCAAGAGCGCGCAGATAGGCGCCCTCTGCCCTGCTTCCGGTCACGATCGCTCCCTACAGCTGTGGAACGCGCCGTTCCCAA
>NZ_NCKN01000231.1 GCF_002257455.1 Microbacterium sp. 13-71-7 | reverse complement strand
GTCAGCTCGGCGTGCGCCTCGTGCCCACGCTGGAGTTCATCCCCGATGCTCTGCCCGAGAACGCCGACCACATCAGCGACCTGCTCCGTCAGGCGCGTGAGCGCGATGAGCACGTCGCGGGGATCGCCGCGTCCGCCTCCTTCGCGGGCGAGGCCGACCCGTACGTCAAGCCGCGCGAAGACGACGAGGAGTAGATCGGATCGCGCCGCATCGCGGCGCCGTGAGACTCGTGGAAAGGGCCGGGAGACGTTGTCTCCCGGCCCTTTCCAGCGTTCTGCCGGCGAGATGGCAATTCTTCGACAGGGTTCAAGAACCTTTGAGGCCGTGACGGGCCTCTTGTAGCATCCCAGCACGTGCGCGACGGGGCGCACGATCGAGCACAGCGGGGGGCTGCGCCATGGGGGACGCGAAGAATGCGCGACCGCGGGATCCGGGATCCGGGAGCCGGTCGTCGACGAGCCGGGGGAGCGGGCGCCCCGACGCGATGCGGGGAGGCGACCACGACGTCGCACCGCACGTGCGCTCGACCATCGAGCGCGCCTGCGGGGGCGCTCCGGCAGCATCCGCAGCCCTGTGCGCCGCACTCGACCCGGAGCGGCGGCGCGGATGGCGGGCATTGCCCGATCCGCTTCCGGCGATCCCGGCGGAGGCTGCGCACGCGCAGCGCGCTCTCCGGCAGGACGCGGATCCGGGGCGGGTGCTCGCCCTGGCACTGTGCGGGGCCGGCTCGGTGCAGGTCCTCTGCGCGATCGCGGAGTGCGAGCCCGACCGGATCGCGGCGTCGCCGCTCGCCGGTCTGGTGCGATTGCGCGGCGGGCGCTTCCGGTTCGCCGACGCGGTGCTCCGCGTGCAGGTGCTCGCCGCGGCGACCTCCCACGAGCGGCTTCGCGCTCACCGGCTGCTCGCGCAGATCCTCGAGCACGCGGGCGAAGTCGATGCGGCGCTCTGGCACCGTGCCCGCGGTGCGGTGGTGGGCGATCCGGCGCTGGTAGGACCGCTCCTCGCGTCTGCGCGCGATGCGCTGCGCGACGCGGACGCGGGGCGCGCGTGGTCGCGGGCGACGGAGGCCGCGGAGCACGCGCCGCCCGGCACCTCGACGCGCGCCGGGGCGCTGCTGCTCAGCGGGCAGGCGGCCCTGGCGGGCGGGTGGCTGGTGGACGCCATGGAGCGCTTCGAGCAGGCGCTGCGCATCGATCACGGGCATCGCGGCGAGGCGGCGGCGGGGTTCGTCCTGGCGCATGTCCTCCGGCGCGGCGCGGTTCCCGCACCGGATCCGCGGGTCTCCGCAGAGGCGATCGCACGCGGGGGCGGACTCGCGGCGCTGCTGAGCGCGCCCTTCGAGGCGACGCGCGGCGACCGCGGACCTGGCGTGCGACGGCTCGCGGCGGGCGCGAGCGATGACGGCGGCGCCCTCGCTCGCGTGACGCGCGCGCTGCGGGCCGGCCTCGACGGTGATCCGGACGCCGGGATCCGCGCCCTGGCCGAGCCGGATGCGACCGCGTGCGCTGAGCCCCTGCTCGGCCTGCACGCGGGCGCCCCGTTGCTGCGCGCACGACAGGCGGTTGCCATCGTACTGCTGCACGCCTGGGCGGGACGGATCGGCAGCGCGCGCGAGCTCCTGAGCGACTCCGCCGCGGAACTCCCCGTGGCGCTCCCGTTCGGCGGGCTCGCCGTGGCGCTGTGCCGTCGACTCGAGCTCGCCGTGGACGGCCGGATCGGACCGCTGTCGCTTGAGCTCGCCGCGGCCGCGCCCTGGACGCACGACACCGACGGGTTCGTGGACCGCGCGATCGACGCGTATCTGCGGGGTCGCAGCGACGAGGCCGCCGTGCACATGGCGCTCTGGAGGGACCGGGGCGGATCATCGGGGCGGTTCGGCCTGCCCGGACTGGACGAGATCGGTCCGCTCGGGGCGTCCGTGGCGCCCGAACCGCCCGAGGCGGTGCGCGCCCGGGCGCTGCGCGAGCGCATCCGCGCGGCGCGGGAGTCGTCATGGCGCACGGACTTCGAAGCCGTGGCGGCGGCGAGCCGGGGGATCCGCTCGCCGTTCGAGCGGGCCAGGGTCGAGGCGCTGCTGGGGTCGACCGCCGCCTCGCGCGGCGACCGCGGCCGCGGGGTGCGGCACCTGCGCGCCGCACGGAGCCTGTTCGAGGAATCCGGAGCCCTGGCCTGGCGAGACCTGGCCGGCCGGCGGCTGCGGGCACTGGGGGAGCGTCGGCGGCCCCGGTCGGAGGGCCCCGTCGTCGAGGGCGGGGACGCGACGCCGTCGCCCCTGGCGGTGTGCCGTGCGATGTGGGAGCCCGTCCTCACGGCGCGCGAGCTCGATGTCGCGCTCCTCATGGCGGAAGGGCGCACGAACAAGGAGATCGCGCTCGCCCTGCACGTCTCGGTGCGCACGGTGGAGGTGCACGGCGGGCGCGTCTTCGCCAAGATCGACGTGCGCACCCGGCAGGAGCTGACCGTGCTCGCGCACCGCACCGACCAGCATCTCTGAGCCGCCGCGGCTGCGCGACGGGCGCGATGAGGTCAGCGCGGCAGCAGGAGCTCGCCGTCCGCCGCCTCGAGGAGCCCGTCGGCGATGAGGGAGTCGATCGCGCGGTCGCGCTGGGCCGCATCCGGCCAGTCCGCGAGGACCGCGTCGGCGGGCAGGCGGTGCCCCGCGGCGTGCCGCAGGGCGCGGAGCACGCCGCCGCGCGCCTGCCGGTCGGATCCCTCGTACTTCGCCTGCCGCCGCCTCCGGTCCTCGCCGTCGGGGTAGCCCGCCGCGCGCCAGGCGCACAGCTCGGCGAGCGGGCAGCGGGCGCAGTCCGCGCTGCGGGCGGTGCACACGGTCGCACCGAGCTCCATGGTCGCCGCGTTCACGACGGCGGCGGCGACCGGTTCGTCCGGCAGCAGGGCGAGCATGTCGTCCAGGTCGCGTCGTGAGGGCGGATCCGGCTGGGCACGCCCGTGCACGACGCGCGCGATGACCCGGCGCGTGTTCGTGTCGACCACGGGGTGCCGGTCGCCGTACGCGAACACCGCGACGGCGCGCGCCGTGTAGTCGCCGATGCCGGGAAGCGCGAGCAGGGCGGGGACCTCGCGCGGCGTGACGCCCGCGTGCTCGTCGCGGATCGCCGTCGCGGCGCGGTGCAGCCACAGGGCACGGCGGGGGTAGCCGAGGTTGGCCCACTGCTGCAGCACCTCCGCCGGGGTCGCGGCCGCGAGCGAGAGCGGATCCGGCCAGCGCGCGAGCCAGGCCTCCAGATGCGGGATGACCCGGTTCACCGGCGTCTGCTGCAGCATGAACTCGCTCACCAGCACGCCCCATGCGCCGTACCGGGCGAGGTACTCCGCGCGCCGCCACGGCAGATCACGCGCGTGATCCCGGTACCAGGCGATCAGCGCGGACGCGGTCGGCGAGGAGGCGGGGGAGTCGGGCACGGGAGTCCACGCTACCGCGCGCGGGGCCCCGTGCGACCGGTCGGCGCCCGTCGGATCCCCGACCCGCGGGCCTCTAGGCTGGGAGGATGGCAACCAGCGGGATCCTGCTCGTCGACAAACCGGGCGGGATGACGAGTCACGACGTCGTCGCCCGCACCCGTCGCGTCTTCGGCACGCGCAAGGTCGGGCACGCCGGGACGCTCGACCCGATGGCCACGGGCCTGCTCGTGGTCGGCATCGAGGCGGCGACCCGCCTGCTCACGTTCGTCGTCGGCGCCGACAAGACCTACCTCGCCACGATCCGCCTCGGTCAGAGCACGGGCACGGATGACGCCGAAGGGGAGATCCTGGCCTCGGCGGATCCGGACCGCGTCGCCGCGATCACTCCGGACGAGATCTCCGCCGGCATCGCCGCGCTCACCGGCGCCATCTCGCAGGTGCCCAGCGCCGTCTCGGCGATCAAGGTCGACGGCCGCCGGGCGTATGACCGGGTGCGCGCGGGGGAGGACGTCGTGCTCGCGGCCCGCGACGTGGTGGTGTCCCGCTTCGACCTGCTCGACGACCGCCCGGGCGACGGAGGCGTGCGCGACCTCGACGTGGTCGTGGACTGCTCGTCCGGCACCTACATCCGCGCGCTCGCCCGCGATCTCGGAGCCGCCCTCGGCGTCGGCGCCCACCTCACGGCGCTGCGCCGCACCCGCGTCGGCCCGTTCGAGGTGGCGGACGCGTCTTCGCTCGACGACCTGGCCGAGGCCCGCCCGCTGACCGCTGCCGATGCCGCGGCTCGGATACTCCCCGTCCTCGAGGTCGGCGCGCAGGAGGCCGTCGACCTGCGTCACGGCAAGCGCCTGGTGGGCCAGCGTGCGCGGCTCGAGGGTCCGCGCGCCGCGGCCATCGATCCGGACGGCGCGCTGATCGGGATCGTCGAGCGCCGCGGCGATGATCTGAAGAGCGCGATGAACATGCCGGAAGGGGCGTCATGATCCTCTGGTTCACCGTCGTGCAGCTCGCGGTCGCCGTCGCGGCCGGCCTGCTGTGCCTGATCATGGGATTCGCGGGCAAGCGCCCGAACGACTGGACGGTCGGATCCCTCGCCCTGATCGAACTCCTGCTCATCGTGCAGGTGGTCATGGCGATCGTCACCCCGTTCGCGGGGAACCCTGCGCTGGGCGATCCGCTCGAGTACGGCGTCTACCTGGTCTCGGCGGTCCTGCTCCCGATCGGCGGAGGCATCTGGGCGCTGCTCGAGCGCTCGCGGTGGAGCACGGTGATCATGGGCGTCGTCGCGCTCGCGCTGGCCGTGATGATCTGGCGCATGCAGGTCATCTGGGTCACCCCGATCGGCGGCTGAGCAGAGCCGCCCGCGCGGACCACCGCCCCTCGCGTTCCGTAGAATGGACTCCGCCATGAGCACCGCGCGACCTTCGACCCCGTCCGATTCCGCCCCCGAGCCGGGGGGCTCCTCCGTCGCACCGGCCCGACCCCGGATGCGCGGCGTGGGCCGCGTGCTCGTCATCGTGTACGCGGTCATGGCGCTGGGCGCCACGGGCCGGTCCTTCGTGCAGATCGCGCGCGCCTTCGACGAGGCGCCGCTCGCGTACTCCCTGTCCGCGGCCTCCGCGGTCGTCTACATCGTCGCGACCCTCGCGCTGATCGGATCGGGGCGGCCCGGCTGGTACCGCGTCGCGTGGGTCGCCATCGCGTTCGAGATGGTCGGCGTCCTGGTCGTCGGCACCCTGAGCCTGACCCACCCCGCCCTGTTCCAGCACCAGACCGTGTGGTCGCAGTACGGCCTCGGCTACGTGCTGATCCCGCTGGTCCTGCCGATGGTCGGGCTGTGGTGGCTCGTCACGCATCGTCCGTCCCGCTCGGTCCCCGCCGTCGCGGACGCGCCGGCTCCGTCGGACGGATCCGTCGCATGATCGTGTTCCGCGACCCCTCCGAGATCCCCGCGGACTTCGGACGCACCGTCGCCGCGATCGGCAAGTTCGACGGCGTGCACTCCGGGCATCGCGCGGTGTTCCGCCGCGCCCAGCAGGACGCGGCGCGCGTCGGCGCGAGGACCGTCGCCGTGACGTTCGACCGCAATCCGCTGAGCGTGCTGCGCCCGGATCGGTGCCCGGACGATCTCGTGTCCGTCGACCGCAAGATCGAGCTGCTCTCCGCGTGCGGACTGGACGCGGTCCTGGTGCTGACCTTCGACGAGCAGCTCGCCTCGCGCACCGCGGAGGACTTCGCGCAGGCGATCCTCGTCGACGCGCTGCACGTCGCCACGGTCCTCGTCGGACGCGATTTCCGATTCGGCAGCGGCGGCAGGGGGACGCCGGAGCTGCTGGCCGAACTGGGCACGCGCAACGACTTCACGGTCGACGTGATCGAGGACGTCTTCCTGGAGGGCACCGATCGGCGGGTCTCCTCGTCCTGGGTGCGGGAGCTGCTCTCGGCGGGCGACGTGACGCTCGCGGGCGCCGTGCTGGGCCGCCCGGTCTCGGTGCGCGGCGAGGTCGTGCACGGTCTCAAGCGCGGACGCGAGCTCGGCTTCCCGACGGCGAACCTTCCGTCCCTGCTCGACGAGATGGTGCCGGCGGACGGCGTCTACGCGGGGCGGCTGGTGGACCACACGGCCGGGGTCGTGCACCCTGCGGCGATCTCCGTCGGGACCAACCCCACGTTCGACGACGTGCGGGAGCGCCAGGTCGAGGCGCACGCGATCGACAGCCAAGGCCTGGACCTCTACGGGCACGATGTGACGGTCGAGTTCACCCACCGGCTGCGCGGCATGACGGCCTTCGACAGC
>NZ_NCKN01000230.1 GCF_002257455.1 Microbacterium sp. 13-71-7 | reverse complement strand
GGGGGAATGAGCAATCGCGGCGAGACGGTCGTCCTGGATCTGGTGGGGCCCGCCAGCCATCGGCTGGTGAGAGAACCGGTGTGGGGTCGGTCAGCGTGGGTCCGCGACGGGAGGGCCCCGGTCCAGACCTGGTGGTGGCTCCCGATGCCGTGGTGCGGTGGGAGTCCTTCGATTCGCTGCAGACGCCGGCGGGAGCCGCTTGGCCGCGCTGGGTCGTGTACGAGGGGCAGGACCTCTCGGTGTTCTCCTGGTCGGAGCAGCGGCCGATCGAGGGGTTGGACTATCTGGCGACGGCAGACGTCGCGGTCCACCTCGAGGGCGCGAAGATCGCCCGGCTGGGGGTGGCGTCGCAGGGGCATCACGTGTCGGTGCGTCTTCCGTCCGCGACGACCTGTCACCAGGTGACTCTCATCGGCGACCCGGCGGACTTCGCGCTGCGTGCTCCGGTCGACGGGCTCGTGCCGGCGCTGGCGTTCCACCTTCCGCGGATGCGGGCCCCCGAGGGGGAACCCGCACCGGCCGATGGTTCGCGAGGTGCCCGCGGACTGCCTCCGTTCCCCGAGAATGCAGGCGTTCGGGAGGTCTCCGTCTCCTCCGATCCGTTGGATGTCCCCTTCGATGTCCGGTCGCTGCGGCAGTTTCCGGATCTGGACAACGTGGAACTCGCGGGAGCGTGTGCGCACCTGGAGGCGCTCGAGGAACTGCCGTTGCGCCGGCTCGCCCTTCGCTACGTCCCGGACCTGTCCCAACTTCCCGACCTGTCGTGCTGGCCGGATCTGGGCACGATCATCGTCTGGAACTGCGACGCCGACGCCAGCCGGCGCATCCGATCGCAGCTGAAGGCGCTCGCGCCGTCCGATCATCATCGGTCCGTGAGCAAGCCCCGGGGCAGGGCCTGGTTCCTGGAGGAGTACGGGCTGCCGTTCGCGGCCTGGCCCACCGCGTCTGCTCGCAAGGCCACCGCGGGGTTCAAGACGGCGGCCAAGACCGTCAAGGCGGCGACCTCGGCCGAGGTCGCCTTGACGGCGATCTCTGCCTTCACCGCGATGGCCAACACTCTGACCGGGATCGAGACGAGCGAACGCGAGGATCTCGGGAGCGCCGTTGCGGTGCTGGCCAAGCTCAGTGCCGTGCCGGTTCCGGCGGCCGATGCTCTTGCCGTCTTCGACGCCGAGCGCACCTTCTAGGTCTTCGCCGGGCGTGGATGCGCGCGACGATGTGCCTCGATCGCTCAGCCATGCGTCGACATCCGCGTACGCCACGCGCGATAGGTTTGAGGCGTGTCGAGTCCCGAGTCAGACAGGTCAGGGGTTGACGGTCCCACCGCCAGCCCCCTGAGCCACTGATCACGACGCCCACGATCTGCGTGGGCGGAGGTCTGGCATGCCGGGGTGCCGGCCGTGGTGACAAGAAAGAACCCCTTCTTGATCACTCACCTCGGAGTACTCGATGCCTTTTGCTCTCTATCTGCTTGCCCTGGCGGTCTTCGTCATGGGCACTTCGGAATTCATGCTCGCGGGCTTGCTTCCCGCAATCGCAACCGAACTCGACGTCTCGGTCGGTACCGCGGGCCTGCTGAACTCTGCCTTCGCGGTGGGCATGGTCGTCGGCGCGCCGGTCATGGCGGCGTTCGCTCGCCGCTGGCCGCCACGACTCACATTGATCATCTGCCTTCTCGTGTTCGCCGGAAGCCACGTGATCGGTGCGTTGACGCCCGTGTTCCCGCTTCTCGTCGTCGCCCGGGTGCTCAGCGCTCTCGGGAACGCGGGTTTCCTCGCCGTGGCGCTGAGCACGGCGACCACGCTCGTGCCGGCGGACCAGAAGGGCCGTGCCTTGTCGATCCTGTTGGCCGGCACGACGATCGCGACCGTCGCGGGCGTCCCTGCGGGTGCGCTGCTCGGCACCGTGCTCGGCTGGCGGGCGACGTTCTGGTCGATCGTCATCCTGTGCATCCCCGCGGTCTTCGGAGTCATCCGAGGCATCGCGGGCAAGCCCGCAACCCCCGGGGCCGCGCCTCAGCTCCGGGCCGAGCTCGCACGATTGGCGAATCCGCGGCTCGTCCTGGCCATGACGTTGGGCGCGCTGATCAACGGCGGGACCTTCGCGGCCTTCACCTTCTTCGCACCCGTCGTGACCGAGACGGCCGGGCTGGCCGAGGGGTGGGTCTCCGTCGCGCTGGTGATGTTCGGCATCGGATCCTTCTTCGGCGTCACGATCGCGGGGCGACTGTCGGATCGACGACCCGGTCTCGTGCTCGCCGTCGGCGGGTCGCTGCTGCTCACAGGCTGGATCGTCCTGGCAGCGGTCGCATCGCATCCCGTCATGCTTTTCGTGCTGCTCCTCATCCAGGGGCTCTTGTCGTTCGGCGTCGGCAGCACCGTGATCACGCGCGTGCTGTACGCGTCCTCGGGGGCGCCGACCATGGGCGGTTCGTATGCGACCGCCGCCCTGAACGCCGGAGCCGCCGCGGGCCCGGTGCTCGGTGCGTTCGGGCTCACGACGGGGCTTGGGCTGTCCGCCCCGATGTGGACCGCCGCGGCGCTGACCGCGGCCGCACTCGTGATCATGTGCCTCACCGGGCGGATGTTCATGACCCCCACTGCGGAGACGACGGGATGATCCGACAGGCGCGGGATCGGCTTGTTACGCGCTGAGCACCGGCGTGCGAAGAGTCTTCAGGCGTACTCCATAGCCCTGCGTGATACTGGCTCGATGAGGACGGCCAGGCGGGCGGTGACTGCTGTCGCGATCATGGGTGTCGTCGGTGCTGTGGCAGCGGGCTGCTCAACCGCGAGAGATGACGTCGACCCCGTCATGTGGCGACAGGTCGACGGTGCGGAGAATGCGATGTACCGCGAGCTGGCCAACCCTGGGATCGGCGGGCTGAAGGCATCCGAGATCTTCGGCAGGCTGTCGGAGGCCCTCGTCTACTGGGATGGGAACGCGACCCCTGTGCGCTTCCCGGAAGACGACGGCACGGCGGTCTTCTACAACTTTCACCTGGAAGCAGGCGGTGGCGACGCTGCTTTCGAGATGTTCGTGGCGTCAGGACTCAGCGACGGCCGTCCCGCACCGGGGAAGATAGGGCCCGGGCCCAGCCGGGTCTATACCTGCTATCGGATCGAGCTCTCCTTCGAGCGAGGTGTGCTCTCGAGCTTCTCTCGCAGTGGCGACAGTGACCGGGATCGGCTGGAGTGCCCCGGAGAACTCGTGGGCGCGCTCGGCGACGGGGCGCAGTATCGAGAGCCTTGGCTCTTCGATGGATAAGGCGCGCCGGAGGCCAAACGAGTACGAAACTCTCACCTTCGCGCACTCTCATCGCGGCATCTCGCGGCGACCGGCTCGCTTTGCGAACGCGTCGATCGCGTCCAGGATCTCGGTGCTGCGCCAGAATGGGCCGAGCTTGTGCTCGGCCTTTGCTGTCAGAATGCCGGCGCCTACCAGAACCTCGAGCGGCGGATAGATGTTCGGGCGTTGGACGCCGAGCTCCGCGGCGGCTGCGGCGGCATCCAGAACCGGGCGGCGAGCAATGACGTCGAGAAGACGCCAGGCGTTGCTTGATCGACGCACTGTGAGCCTCGTGGCCCACGACTCCTGAATCTGGTCGATGTCGGCGATGAGTTGTCTTGCGTTCGATATCGCGCGCATCGATGCAGCGGCGAATGCCATCACTATGGGGGAGACATCGCCGTCCCGGTACTCCGTGAGCGCTCGGTGATAGCCCTCCACGTCGGCAAGCAGGCCGGCTGAGACCGGTACGGCCACGTTCCTGGTGATGCCGCGGTGCCGGAGCATGGCCTGAGCGAGCGCGCGTCCTGTACGTCCGTTGCCATCGCTGAAGGGGTGGATCGTCTCGAACTGTGCGTGCGCGACGGCCACAGATGTGAGTGCAGGGACATCGAATCGTTCGGCGAAGGCGGCAAGATCTGCGACAAGGGCAGGGACTCGGTCGTGATCGGGCGCGACGAACTCGGCCCCGATCGGACTGTCCGTACGGGTTCCGATCCACACCGGTTCGTCCCGCCACTCGCCCGGCGTGTGACGGGGCTGGTCCGTCATCAGGATCCGGTGCATTTCGCGGATCGCCTCGGGGGACAGGTCGTCGCTGAGTTCGAGCGCCGCACGCAGGGAATGCGTGTTCGAGGTGATCAGCTCCGCGTTGCGGCTTCCCTTGGCACCGAGTTCCGCGCTGAAGATGGCTCGTGCGCTCGCGGTCAGGTTTTCTATCTGCGACGACGATGCCGATTCCGAGCGGAGCAGCACAGGCGCGAACGCGGCGACACGATGGCCGAGCTCTGCGTCGAATCGGCTCAGTTCGTTGGTCGCGGTGACCGCAGCATCGACCGCTTCCGCAGACGGGGCGGGCGTGAGCGCAGCGATCAGCGGGGGGACGGACGCCTTGTATCGACCCCGTCCGAAGCCCGCTGTGGGCTGCCACCTCTTATCCTCCCAGCCCAACGACGGCCAGTTCGGGCTTGAGATGCTCATGCCGGCTCGTATGCGCCGTTATGAGTAACCGGATTATGCATAATCCGAACATACTCTTCGTATGAGTACGCAGACTCGATCGGCTCGCCAAAGGAGGAGAAGGGGGCGTCAGCCTTCGCCAACCTGAGGTCTGGCACAAAGCGGGGCGAGCTGTGCGGCGAAAGGCGTTTCGTCTCGCTCCGCTCGCTCAACGACCGGAGCTCCGCTCGCTCAACGATCGGATGCGGAGCATCGTCGGAGCGGGGGAGCGGCGGAACCGCGCGTGATCGGATAAAAGACGAAACCCCCGCGATGTAGAAGCTACGCGAGGGTTTCTGGGCTGATTGTAACGATCACCCTTGTGGCTCCGACCCGCATCGATCCGGTGACCCTTCGATTTTCAGTTGGATGCGGCGGGGTAGTGGGTACTCGTTAATCGCCGTCCTCCGCGTGATTCCGCGGAAGTCGTGATGGATAGTCGCGGCTGATTTGGGGTGGTTTCAGCGGAGATACCGGCACGGAACCGGCACCTTTGCGTGATCACACGGAGGCGAGACGGTCAGCTAGTTCCGTCAAAAACGTGTCGGCGGTCTCGGTGATAAGGCGAGAGCCGAGGGTCTGAAGCTCTCGCTTGCGCCAGAACCCACCACGCGGGCGGGCGAAGTCCTCGATCGAGTCGACTAGGTGAGGGTTCACCCAATATTCTTCGGTCCCTCTGCCGAACTCGGTTGAGTGGAAGAACTGGGTAAGATCTCTATCCCGCATGCTCGCGCCGATGTACGTCCAACGAACCGGAGCTTCCTCGGGGCCGATCAGGAGCTTCAGGGCCTCAAGCTTCCTCTCGGACAGCCCTGTCTCCGTCTGATCATTCGTGACGACGCAGGATTCGAAGTCGTCGATCGACCCATGCACTTTCAGGACCGGCACGAGATCGGAGCGGCCGGCCAGGTAATCGCGCACGTGCTCGCTGGCATTGACGAAGTCCGCCTCAGAACTGAAGACTCGCACCGCTGACGCGACGTCAGTTTCAACGAACCGATCAAGGTTGACGGTCACGATAACGATGCGGTGGCCGCTCCGGATGAGTCGATGCAATGACTGAACCGCTAGCCCGGGTGTGGCCAGGAGCGATTGCTCTAGTTCCGCTAGTTCGCGGAGCGTCGGCAAACTGGGGTCGTGCGTCTGCTCGATAGCGATTACGCGTTCGAAAGTGAGTTCGTCGCTGAATTGTCGAGGATCTTGCTGCAATTCGTAAGGGGTTAGTAGGTTCTCATACGCGCGAAAGAAGAGGTTGGCAAGAGTTTGTGAGGTGTCTTCCTGTCCGGGGCGACCTAGGAGGCGTCGTATCGCGTTATCGCGAAGGCGATTACCCAGCGGTATTCCCGATGTGGCGCTGGTCCCAGCTCCGAGGAACAGAACGAGAGGGGACTCTGATGGTGCAGTCATTCGTGTAATTTGTGCCGCCATGTTCTCGGCGGAATTTCGGATGAATGGACGGTCATCTAGGTGACCGAATCTGAAGCCAAAGTCTCTTTGGCAGTGCAGGCTCACATCTATGCCGACAGTCTCAACGAGAAGCACGAGCGTTTTCAATTTCTCTGGATGTAGCAGGTTCAGTTGCGGAATAAGCGACCACGCGGCGCCTCGGAACTTGTTCCCTCCCAACCCAGGCGATAGAGGAAGTAAGCAAATAAGCCATAGCCAAAGACTTCGACCAGGGGGGCCGCTGCTTCGAAGAGCAGATAGTAGTAGTAGC
>NZ_NCKN01000229.1 GCF_002257455.1 Microbacterium sp. 13-71-7 | reverse complement strand
AACGCCTCGCCCGCGGCGCTCACCGTGATCGCCCTCATGTTCGTCGGCCTGCTCAGCGGCGCGATCGTGGTGGAGCAGATCTTCAGCCTCCCCGGCATCGGGCAGCTGACCAACCAGTCCTCGCAGAACGGCGACATCCCGATGCTCCTCGGCATCACCGTGGTGTCGATCGTCTTCGTCGTGATCATCAACCTCCTGCTCGACCTCGTGCTCGGCTGGATCAACCCGAAGGTGCGCGTCGCATGACCACCACCGACATCCGCGTCGCGTTCGACCGCGCCAGGCAGCGCCGCCGCTCCGGCCTGTTCCGCCGGTTCCTCCGCCACCCCGGCGGCTTCATCCCGCTCGCGATCTTCGTCCTGATCGTGCTGGTCGGCGTGTTCGCGCCGCTGCTCGCGCCGATGGATCCGAACTTCGTCGACCTCGCCGCCGCCAAGGCTCCGCCGTCCGCCGCGCACCTGCTGGGCGCCGACTCGACCGGCCGCGACATCCTCAGCAGGCTCATCTTCGGCACCCGGATCACGATCTGGGGCGCGCTCATCACGATCGTCGCCGCCGTCGTGATCGGCGTTCCGGCCGGCGTCGCCGCGGGCTACTTCCGCGGGCCGTTCGACCGCATCGCGATGTGGGTGAGCGATGCGCTGCAGTCGATCCCCGGCATGATCATCCTGCTCGTGGTCGCCGCCGGCAGCCGCAACAACTTCGAGCTGCTCATGGTCACGGTCGGCGTGTTCATGGTCCCCGGCTACTTCCGCATCGCGCGGTCGCAGACGCTCACCGTGCGCGAGGAGCCCTACATCGACGCGGCCAGGGTGTCCGGCCTCTCCGATGCGCGCATCATCTCCCGGCACGTCGTCACCGCCGTCTACCCGCCCGTCATCATCCAGACCGCGCTCACCGCGGGCATGGCGATGGGCATGCAGGCGGGCCTGCAGTTCCTCGGGATCGGCGACTCGAACGTGCCCAGCTGGGGCGCGATGATGCTCGAGGGCTTCCGCCTCATGCTCACGTATCCGCTCACGCTGCTGTGGCCCTCGGTCGCGCTCGGCCTGACGATCGCGGTGCTCGCGATCATGGGCTCCACGCTCGCCGAGCTCGCCCAGGTGCGCACGCCGAGGCTGCGCCGCCGGCGCGGGGCACCCCTCGAGGAGGCGGCCGCTCCCGCGACCGGCACCGTCCGGCACACGGCGGAGGGGGCGGCGCTCCGCGTGGAGAACCTGCGGGTGAGCCACGCGACGCCGAGCGGCGTGGTCGAGGTCGTGCACGGCGTGACGCTCGACATCGCGCCAGGGGAGGTGGTCGGCATCGTCGGCGAATCCGGATCCGGCAAGTCGCAGACGGTCTTCTCGGTGCTCGACCTGCTGCCGCCGAGCGGCGCGAGCACCGCCGACGCGATCCGCATCGCGGGACACGACGTCACGCACGCGTCGCCGAAGCAGCGCCAGGCGCTGCTCGGACGCGAGCTGGGCTACGTGCCGCAGGAGCCGATGAGCAATCTCGACCCCTCGTACACGATCGGCCACCAGCTCGTGGAGCCGCTGCGCCGCGTGCACGGCATGAGCGCGGCCGACGCGAAGGCCAGGGCGCGCGAGGTGCTGCTGCGCGTGGGACTCGCGGATCCGGACCGCGTCATGCGCAGCTATCCGCATCAGGTCTCGGGCGGCATGGCGCAGCGCGTGCTCATCGCCGGCGCGATCTCGGGCCGCCCCTCGATCCTGGTGGCGGACGAGCCGACCACCGCACTCGATGTCACGGTGCAGGCCGAAGTGCTCGAGCTGCTGCGCGAACTGCAGCAGGAGTACGGCATGGCGCTGCTCATCGTGACGCACAACTTCGGCGTCGTCGCCGACATCTGCGACCGGGTGATCGTCATGCGCGGCGGCGAGATCGTCGAGCAGGGGGATGTGGATCCGCTGTTCGCGGAACCTCGGCAGCCCTACACCCGCGAGCTCATCGCGGCCTCGCTCGACGATGCTCTCGGTCGTGCAGAGCTCGACGCCCTCGGGCCGGCAGAGCTCGACGCCCTCGGGCCGGCAGAGCTCGACGCCCTCGGACGGGCGGGGCGCGACGCGGCGGAGCCTGCGGAGCCCGACGCCGCGCCCGCGACGGACACGACGGAGGTGCGCGCATGACCGCGCTGCTCGAGGTGCAGGATCTGGTCGTCGAGTACGGCCGCGGGCGCAAGGCGTTCCGCGCCCTGCATGGCGTCTCGATCGACGTCGCGCCGGGGGAGTGCATGGGCCTCGTGGGCGAGTCCGGATCCGGCAAGTCCACGCTCGGCAAGGCCATCCTCGGCCTCGCCCCCGTGACCGGCGGGAGCATCCGCTTCGACGGGAACGACATCACCGCGCTCGGCCGTGCGGAGCGCCGCGCGCTCGCCGACGACGTGCAGGTGGTGTTCCAGGACCCGTACGGATCCCTGAATCCGGCGATGACGATCGGCGACATCCTGTCCGAGCCGCTGCTGACCAGCGGCCTCGGCGGCGCCGAGGCCCAGGGGCGGGTGCGCGAGATGCTCGACCGCGTGCGCCTGCCCGAGACCGCGATGGACCGCTACCCGAGCGAGTTCTCCGGCGGGCAGCGGCAGCGGGTCGCGATCGCGCGGGCGCTCGTGCGCCGGCCGCGCCTGATCGTGTGCGACGAGCCGGTCAGCGCCCTCGACCTCACCACGCAGGCGACGATCCTGGACCTCTTCATCGAGCTGCAGCGCGATACGGGCGTCTCGTACCTGTTCGTCTCGCACGATCTGGGCGTCGTCCGGCGGGTGTGCCACCGCGTCGCGGTGATGTACCGCGGAGAGATCGTCGAGACCGGCGCGGGGGAGCAGATCACCCGCGCGCCGCGGCACCCGTACGCGGAGCGGCTGCGGCTGGCGTCGCCGGTCGCCGACCCAGGGAAGCAGAGGACGCGCCGTGCCGAATGGCTGGCGCTGCGCGAGGCCGCGGATGCCCCGGTACGGTAGCAGGCAGCGATTCCGCACGCCAGCGCCCCTGTGCGCGCGCTCGTCGGACGCCACGTCGGAAGGAACCCATGCCGAAGATCATCGATCACGATCAGCGTCGTCGGGAGATCGTCGAGGTCGCCAAGGGGATCATCCTCAAGGGCGGGTTCGAAGCGGCGACCATGCGCAGCATCGCCGCGGAGGCGGGGTTCGCGAACGGCGCCCTGAAGCACTACTTCTCCGGCAAGGAGAGCATCGTCGCGGCGACGTTCGAGACCGTGCTGCACGAGCACGACGTCTGGCTGCAGAAGGCGATCTCCGCCGAGCTGACCCCCGACGAGATGCTCCGTCAGGTGCTGACGGGCACGCTGCCGAGCGGCAGGGACGAGATCGCGAGCGGCAGGGTCCTCCTGGCTCTCTGGGAGTACGCGATGTCGAACGAGTCGCTCGCCGAGCTCTATCAGACCCACCTCGTGCGGTGGCGGGGGATGCTCGTCGAGCGGATGGAGGCGGCGCGCGACGCGGGCTCGATCCGCGATCTCGACTATGTCGCCCTGTCGAACGAGTTCATCTCCGTCGCCGTGGGCGCCACCGTGATCAACCTCATGTATCCGGGCGGCGACCGCATCCCCGACTACCAGGCCTACATCGAGCAGTTCCTCGCGCGGCTGCGCTGACCGGACTCCGGGCGGCCTCCACGCTTCATCGAGAGGAGGGCGCCCCATGACCGGCGCACCCGAGATCGCCCTGTCCGTCATCCGCCGGGAGGGGACCGGCCGGCCGGTCCTGTTCCTGCACGGTCTCGCCTCGCGCGCCCGCCTCGACTGGCCGGCCGCCGAGTGGGATCCGGTGCTCGCGGGTCGTCCCGCCGTGCTCGTGGATCTGCCCGCGCACGGCGACAGCCCCGCGGTGGGCGTGCTCTCCACGTCGGGGGTCGTCGACCTGCTCGCACGGGCCGTGGCCGCCGGCCGTGCGGGCGAGGAGATCGACGTCGTCGGCTACTCCCTCGGAGCGCGGCTGGCGTGGGCGCTCGCCGGCCATCCCGGGCTCGCCGTGCGGCGCGTGGTGCTCGGCGGGCTCAGCCCGATGGAGCCGTTCGCCCTGGTCGACCTGCCCGCCGCCCGGGCCGCGCTCGCCGGGGGGCCGGCGCCGGCGGATCCGCTCACGGGCATGATCCTTGGCATGGCGACGCTTCCGGGCAACCGTCCAGAAGCGCTGCTCGACCTGATCGCCGGGCTCGCATCCGAGCCGTTCGATCCCGCGGTCGACCCGCCGCGGCAGCCCGTGCTGCTGCTCGGCGGGGTCGAGGATCCGATGGCGGAGGGCATCGACGCGCTCGCCGCGGCGATGCAGGACTCGCGCGTCGTGCGGGTGCCGGGGGGCCACCTGGCCGCACCGCACACGCCGGAGTTCCGCGCCGCGGTGGCGGAGTTCCTCGCGGGGGACTGAGCCCGCACCGGACCGCATCCGGGGTCGTCGAGCGAGGACGGCGGAGCCGACCGAGACGAAACGCGGTTCCCCGAAGATCTCCTGGACACTCCCGCTCTTTAATTCCTACGAGTGTAGAAACATGAAAGGCAGCACAATGACCAACACACCCGACGCCGCACGCATCCTGGACATCGCGACGGGCTACATGGCCTCGAAGCAGCTGTTCGAAGCCAGCCGGATCGGCCTGTTCTCCGCGATCGCGGCGGGTGCGGACACGGTTCCCGCGATCGCCGAGCGCACCGGCGTGAGCCCGCGCATCGCGCAGATCCTCGCCGACGCCATGGCGGGCAAGGGCCTGCTGACGCGTGCGGACGGGCGCTACGCGCTCGAACCGGACGCGGCCGCCTACCTCGCGGGAGAGGCCTCCGCGCTCGATCTGGCGCCCTTCCTCACCTTCCTCGGGGAGATCAGCTACCCGCACTGGCTGCAGTTCGCGCACACGGTCGACACGACCGAGCCGGGAGACCTGCAGATGGACGACGCGCGCTGGGGCACCTTCATGGCGGGCGTCATGACCTACAACGCCCTGCACGCGCAGGAGTTCGGCCGTCTCGTCGACCTGTCCGCGGCGACGAACGCGCTGGACTTCGGCGGCCTGTCGGCGGGCTTCGCCCTGGAGGCGATGAAGCGCAACGCCGGTCTGCGCACCACGTTCCTGTACGCTCCCGGGTTCGAGGACGGCGTGGCGGAGGCGGTCGAGGCGGCGGGCGTGGCCGACCGCGCCACGGTGGAGACCGGCGACACCGCGACCGCGCAGCCGCAGGGCGCCTACGACGCCGTGCTCGCGAACCACGTGATCCATCGCTTCTCCGCGGAAGAGAACGCGCAGATCTTCCGCAACCTCCGGGCCGCGGCGGCGCCGGGCGCGGCCAGCAACGCTTCGCCCCGCTCAACTCCTGGCCCGACAACGGCAACCTCGACAAGGCGCGTCGGCTGCTGTGGCCGATCAAGCAGAAGTACGGCCAGAAGATCTCCTGGGGCGACCTGATGATCCTGGCGGGCAACGTCGCGCTGGAGTCCGCCGGCTTCAAGCCGTTCGGCTTCGCCGGCGGCCGCGAGGACGTGTGGGAGCCGGACCAGGACGTGTCCTGGGGCAGCGAGACCGAATGGCTGGCGACCAGCGGCACCCCGGGCAGCCGCTACGCGCACGGCAAGCCGGGCGAGCGCCGGCTCGACAATCCGCTCGCCGCCGTGCAGATGGGCCTGATCTACGTGAATCCGGAAGGCCCGGACGGCAACCCCGATCCACTCGCCGCCGCGCACGACATCCGCGAAACCTTCGCGCGCATGGCGATGGACGACGAGGAGACCGTCGCACTGATCGCCGGCGGCCACACCCTCGGCAAGACCCACGGCGCCGGCCCGGCCGATCGGGTGGGCGTGGCGCCCGAGGGCGCACCGCTGGAGGCGCAGGGCTTCGGCTGGACCAGCACCCACGGCAGCGGCAAGGGCAAGGATGCAATCACCTCCGGTCTCGAGGTGACCTGGACCCGTACGCCGGTGCAGTGGAGCAACGATTACTTCAAGTTCCTGTTCGACTTCGAATGGGAGCTGGAGAAGAGCCCGGCCGGCGCCCACCAGTGGGTGGCCAAAGGCGCCGACGCGATCATTCCCGGGCCGACGGCGGATGCGCCCATGCGCCGGCCGACCATGCTCACCACCGATCTCTCGCTGCGCTTCGATCCGGCCTACGAGAAGATCTCGCGCCGGTTCCGCGACGATCCGCAGGCGTTCGCTGACGCCTACGCCCGCGCCTGGTTCAAGCTGACCCATCGCGACCTCGGCCCCAAGTCGCGCTATCTC
>NZ_NCKN01000228.1 GCF_002257455.1 Microbacterium sp. 13-71-7 | reverse complement strand
ACCATGACGGCGCCCTTGAGCACTCCGACCAGGAGCAGATCCTTGCCCGCGTAGTCCTCGGCGACCCGCGCCGCGAGCTCGTCGAGCTTGGTGCGGATCTCCTCCTCTGTGACGAGGATGTCGGTCAGGTCGTCGGGGATGTCCGCAGCGCGCATGGATCGATTTTACGCGACCGGATCCGTTCTCCCGCAGGCGACCCGTGCCCGCTACTGTGAGCGGAGAGGCGGGGTGGCGCTTGGGGGAACCGAGCCCCCGTCGCGGACGGAAGGAGTCCCATGGACATCGACGAGATCCTCAACCAGGTGCCGATCGGCGACATCGCGCAGAAGCTCGGCGTCAGCGAGGACGTCGCGCGGCAGGCGGTGCAGGAGGGCGGCGCGGCGCTGCTCGGAGGCCTCGCCAAGAACGCCGAGACCACGGAGGGCTCCTCTGCGATCGAGGCGGCGCTCGCGAAGCACGACGGCTTCTCCGGTGCAGCCTCGATCGACGACATCGACGAGGCCGATGGTCAGAAGATCGTGTCGCACGTGTTCGGCGACAACGCAGACCAGGTCGCCCAGACCCTGACCAGCGAGCAGAAGACGGCCGGCATCGACTTCGGCAAGCTGCTCCCGATCCTCGCCCCGATCGTGATGGGCCTCATCGCGAACAGCCAGAAGGGCTCGGCCGGCGGCAGCGGCGGCGGGCTCGGCGACATCCTGGGCGGCCTCCTCGGCGGCGGCCAGCAGCAGGGCTCGAGTTCGGGCTCGGCGTCGGGCGGTGGCGGCCTCGGCGACATCCTCGGCGGACTCGGCGGCCTGTTCGGCGGCGGTCAGCAGGGCTCCTCCGCGGGCGGCGCGGGCGGCATCGACATCGGCGGCCTGATCGGCGGCCTCCTCGGCGGCAAGAAGTAGCTCGACCCCGAGACGCGGCTCCCCTCGGGGCCGCGTCTCGTCGTGTCAGGGGGACCTGCTCCGCGGGGCGACCTGCCCGGACCTGCCCGGATCCCGCACGGACTTGCCCGGATTCGCCGGGAGCCCCCGAGTGCACGAGATCCTGCCGAGCGCACGGCCTGTTCACGCCAGGACACGGTGCACTCGACAACAACCCGTGCCCTCGCGGGCACGGATCCGCCCAACAAACGGCCTATTCACCCCACGCCCCGCCGCGACCCGCCGCGACCCGCCGAATGCACGAGAACCTGCCGAACGCACGGCCTATTCACGCCAAGAAGCGGTGCTCTCGACAACAACCCGTGCCCTCGCGGGCGCGGATCCGCCCAACGCACGACCTGTTCATGCCACGCCCCGCCCGGACCCGCCGAAAGCACGGGAACCTGCCGAACGCACGGCTCGTTCGCGCCAGGAAGCGGTGCACTCGACAACAACCCGTGCCCTCGCGGACGCGGATCCGCCGAACGCACGGCCTATCCACCCCGCGCCCCGCGGCGACCCGCCGAATGCACGGGAACCTGCCGAACGCACGGCCTATCCACCCCGCGCCCAGCCCGGCCCGCCGAGTGCACGGGATCTTGCCGAACGCACGGCTCGTTCGCGCCAAGACGCGGTGCACTCGACAACAACCCGTGCCCTCGCGAGCGCGGATCCAGGGATCCGCCGTCGCCTAGCGCGCGGCGAAGACGATCCGGCCGCCGATGCGGGCGGCCGTGCAGCCGGGCAGATCGAGCGGGCCCTGGCCCGACCAGTCGGTCACCAGACGCGCGACCTCCACCGTCTGCGCGCGGGTCAGGCCGACACCGAACTCGCTCTGCACGACCAGGCGGATCACGCGGTTGCGCAGGGCCGCGGGGTTCGCGGCGAGCGCCGCGGCGCTGACGGAGATCCCCGCTTCGGCATGCTCCACGATGTCCTCGATGGTCTCGTGGATCATCTCGTCGAACGCCTCCGCGTCCTCGCGCAGCTGCTCGGCCGTGCGGGCGAGCGCCTCGGCGATGCCCGGCCCGAGCTCGGCCTCGAGCACCGGCAGCACGCGCTCACGAGCACGCACGCGCAGGTAGCGGGGATCGGCGTTGTGCGGGTCGCTCCAGGGGTCGAGCCCCTCCGCGGCGCAGGCGGCGCGCGTCGTCTCGCGCCGCACCGCGAGGAGCGGACGGATCCACGTCGTGCCGTCCTCGTCGATCCGCACCGGCGCCATGCCCTGCAGGCTGCCGGCGCCGGATCCGCGGGACAGACCCAGCAGCACCGTCTCCGCCTGGTCGTCGAGCGTGTGCCCGAGCAGGACCGGCGCGCTGTCCCGCTGCGCGACCCGGCGCAGCGCGGCGTAGCGGGCGGCGCGCGCATCGGCTTCCGGTCCCTCTCCGGAGTCGGCGACGACGACGCGTTCCACGATCGCGTCGATGCCGAGCGCAGAGGCCTTCGCGGCGGCCTCGGCGGCGACCCGCTCCGAGGCGTCCTGCAGCCCGTGGTCGGCCGTCACGCTCCGCACGCGGATCCCCGCGGCGCGCGCCTCGAACGCGGCGGCGGCGGCCAGCGCCAGAGAGTCGGCGCCCCCCGAGAGCGCCACGATCACCGTGGTCGGCGGTTCGGGCAGCGCGGCCAGCGCGGCGCGCACCGCACGGCGGATCTCGGCGACGGCGGGAGAGAGGGACGGCACGCTCTCACGCTACCCGGGTCGGGCGTCGCGCCCCTCGTCCCTGGCGCCGACGGGCGCTCATGGGCGCGCGCAAGTAGGCTGGTGCGCGGCATCCAACCGTCTTTCCTGAGGAGTACACGCATGGGCGCACACGACGCCGTCATCGAGATCCCGCGCGGCAGCCGCGTGAAGTACGAGGTCGACCACGAGACCGGACGAGTGCACCTCGACCGCGTGCTCTACACGACCTTCGGCTACCCGGCCGACTACGGCTACTTCGACAACACCCTCGGCGAGGACGGCGACCCGCTGGACGTGCTGGTGCTGCTCGACCAGGCCATCTTCCCCGGCGTCGTGGTGAATGTGCGCCCGGTGGCCGTGCTGAAGATGAGCGACGAGGCCGGAGGGGACGACAAGCTCGTCGCCGTGCTCAGCAAGGACCCGCGCTGGTCGCACATCCAGGACCTGGGCGACCTGGCCGAGTACACGAAGAAGGAGATCGCGCACTTCTTCGAGCACTACAAGGACCTCGAGCCCAACAAGTGGGTCAAGGTCGACGCGTGGGGCGACGCCGCCGAGGCGCAGCGGATCCTCGACGAGGCCATCGAGCGCTTCAAGAACGACGGTCACTGACCTTCGGACGCAGACGAAGAAGACCCCCGGTGCCGCTCAGCGGCCCGGGGGTCTTCTCATGAGGGGATCCGAGGATCAGCCCATGTAGACGCCCTGGTTCTGCATGAAGGTGATGGGGTTGATGGTGCTGCCCCACTGGTAGACCTCGAAGTGAAGGTGGCAGCCGAAGGAGCCACCGGTGTTGCCCGCATAGGCGATCACCTGCCCGGCGCTGACCCAGTCTCCCCCGCTGACGTTGTAGCCGCCGTTGAGGATGTGGCCGTAGCCCGTGGCGAGTCCGGTGCCGTCGCCGTTGTCGATCTTGATGTAGTTGCCGTAGCCGCCGTTCCAGCCGGCGTAGACGACGGTGCCGGAGTGCGCGGCGAAGATCGGGGAGCCGCAGCTGCCGTCGGCGAGGTCGACACCGGCGTGGAAGCTGGACGAGCAGCCCCAGTAGTCGCAGTCGGGCACGCGGTAGCCGTAGCCGGAGGACTGGTAGCCGCCGAACGGACGGACCCAGCCGCCGCTCCCGACCGAGCCGCCTCCGCTGTCGCCGCCGCCTCCGCCGCCGCCACCACCGCCGCCGTTCTGGCGAGCGGCTTCTTCGGCGGCCTGACGCTCCGCGGCGAGCTGCGCCTGCCGAGCGGCCTCTGCCGCGGCGCGTGCCGCCTCACCCGCCTGGTACTGCGCGACGGTCTTGGCCGTGGTGTCCTGCAGCGCGGCGAGCTGCGCCTGCAGCTGGCCGAGGTGCGTCTGCTGATCCGCGAGAGCCGCAGCGGCGGCCTGAGCCGCGGCCTGGGCCTTCTGCATCTTGTCTTCGGCGATCTTCGCAAGGCGGTCGCGCTCGGCCTTGGCCGCGGTGGCCTGATCCGTCAGCGACTGCGCGGTGTTCTTCGCCTCGAGGGCCTTGTCGTAGATCGCCTGGGTGCCGGAGAGCACGCGGTCCATCTGTCCGAGACGCTGCAACAGCTCGTCGGTGTTGGCGGTCGACTTCGAGAAGAACAGCTGCAGGGCCGTGGTGTCGCCGCCGTTGCGCGAGAGCTGCGCGGCGATCTGACCGGCCTTGCTGGCGGTGTCGTCCGCGACCTTCTTCTGGGTGTCGGCCTGCCCCTGCAGATCCGCCAGCCGGCGGGCCTGCGCGTCGAGCGCCTGCTGCGCGGCGAAGTACTCGTTGCCCGCGGCTTCGGCGGCGGCCTTGGTGTCGGCGACGTTCTGCGTCAGCGAGGCGATGAGCCCCTGGATGCGGCCGACCTCGTTCGCGGCGGCGTCCTCATTGGCCTTCGCCGCCTGCACGTCGTCCCAGCTGGGGTAGTCGTCGGCGTATGCCGCCGGAGCGCCGAGGAAGAGGCCAAGGATCAGCGCACCCACGGTGGCGATGCTGAGCGCGGCGCCGCTGCGACGGCGTCCTGGGCGCGCCGCGCGGGCACGCCGAACGAGCGACGTCCGTCCGGGTCGACGGTCGTCTTCGAGGTTCGGATGGTTCACCAGGCTCCCTTTCGCCGGTTTCACTCATGTCACACTAACAACATCAGCATCTTTCGCAACCCTCGGATCCCGCTCGGGATCGGGAATTCTTCGGGTCTTCATCTGCTGATCGTGCGTTCAGGGACGGGACGGGACCAACCTTCATTCTGCTCCCGGACACGCCCGGGATCCAGAGCGACGCGCTCTCGATTGGTGTTTTACTGCAGAAACCCCTTATGCTTGAGCGTCGGCAAGGGAACCCCCGAGGTTCGCCTCCGGCCCCATCGTTTAGCGGCCTAGGACGCCGCCCTTTCACGGCGGTAGCACGGGTTCGAATCCCGTTGGGGTCACTCTTTCCGATACAATTTCATAGTTCTGGCCCTGTAGCGCAGTTGGTTAGCGTGCCGCCCTGTCACGGCGGAGGTCGCGGGTTCAAGTCCCGTCAGGGTCGCTCCAAGCGACAGGCCTTTCCTCGGAAAGGCCTGTCGTCTAGGACGCAGGTCAGAAGCTTCCACCTTCGGGCTTGTGCGGCTCTGTAGCTCAGTTGGTAGAGCGTTCGACTGAAAATCGAAAGGTCACCGGATCGATGCCGGTCGGAGCCACAAGGCTGATCGTTACAATCAGCCCAGAAACCCTCGCGTAGCTTCTACATCGCGGGGGTTTCGCCTTTTACCCGGTGAGAGCAGATTTCTGTGCCGCTCCCCTGTGCCGTTCAGACCGGTCGTAGAGCGAGTGAAGCTCCCGGTTGTTGACCGAGCGCAGCGAGACGAAATGTCCGCCAGCGAAGGCTTGTGCCGGTTTTGTGCCGGCTAGCGATGTCGGCTCCCCTCCGTACCGTCGAATACAAGACGACAACGAGGGGGCTAACGTGTACGAGTCAACACGACCATGCGCTGGGTGCGGACAGTCAATCGATGCGGCATTCGCGCACTGCAACTACTGCGGCACCGCGCAGTTCACACCACAGGCACAGGCACAGGCACAGGCAGTTGCATCGACCGCGCAAGGCATTGCCATCGCTGGGAAGACGCGCGACATCCACATCACCCAGGGCAAGGGGTGGGACAGCCGGCCGACTGCAGACCATGAAAAGCACGGCACGCGCTTCGTCAGTCGCGCACTGGAGCTTGCGGCGAACCTCGCCACTGTGATCGGCCTCGCGGTGACTTTTGGGGGCGTCCTGATTGCACCGAATGGTGATGGTAAGCCGATCGTCATTGGGATTCTCGCGGCACTCACCGTGGGCGCCGCGCTGATTGCGGTGCCGCTGCTCACCGCCCGTATGAACGGCTGGGCAGTCGTTCGACTGGGATCACTCGTGCTTGGCACCGTTCGCAAGCGTGAAGACAACTACCGGCTCGAATGGATCAATCCCCGGCTCAAGTGCCCCCTGTGTCCCGCTGGTTCATCGCGAGGCATCATGACGCTGCAGCACTTCGAAAACGAGACCTGGTGGGTCTGCGCCGCCAATAGGAAGCATCACCGGTACATCTTCGATGGAACGCAGTACGTCGACTGAGCCTTGCTCACTCCTCTCGGCCTGCATCGCGGCGATGCGCCAACGGCTCAGGCTGCAGACCGTCCGCGACACCTTGGGCGCCGTCGGCCGTCGC
>NZ_NCKN01000227.1 GCF_002257455.1 Microbacterium sp. 13-71-7 | reverse complement strand
GTCGCGCGGGCGACCTGCTCGATCAGGCCAGGATCCCAGGTCGCCGCCATCCCGAGCTGCGTCGGGTAGATCGTCGCGCCCGGCCAGAACGAGTGGCCATGGATGCAGTCCTCGCCCACCAGCAGCGGGATGCGCAGCCGCGTCTCGGCGGTGAGCCGGTTGGCCTCCAGGATGCGCTCCGGCGAGGTGTGCAGGATCGAGCCGACGTGGCGCCGGAGAACGTGGTCGCGCAGGTCGTCGCGCGCGTCGAGCTGCAGCATCTGCCCGACCTTCTCCTCGACCGTCATGCGGCCCAGCAGGTCGGCCACGCGTTCTGGCGTCCCGAGGCTCGGATCGCGGAAGGGCAGGGCGTCGCTCATGCGGTGGTGCTCTCTGGTTCGGCGGCCGCTCCGGCCGCGGTGGTCGGCGCCGGCAGCACGCCGGGGCGCACCGCGGTCACGGCGGCGTTCTGGTCGATGCCGCGCTTCTTGAGGGCGCGGGCGCGCTCTCCGGCGGAGCGCAGGCGGGGGTTGACGTACTCGTCGATGCCGAAGTTGATGAGCGACAGCGCGACGCCGAGCAGGGCGATGCAGAGCCCGGCCGGCACGTACCACCACCAGTAGTCGGGGAAGGCGTTGTTCTGCTGCGCCCAGAACAGGATCGTGCCCCAGTTCAGGTTCGACACCGGGATGACCCCGATGAACGCGAGCGTGGTGAGTCCGAGCACGGCCGCGGTCATGGTGCCCACGAAGCTCGACGCGATGATCGCCATCAGGTTCGGGAGCATCTCGACCAGGATGATCCGGTGCAGCGGTTCGCCGTTGGCGCGCGCGGCCTGGATGAAGTCGCGGTTGCGCAGCGACATCGTCTGCGCCCGCAGCACCCTGCCGCCCCACGCCCAGCCGGTCAGCCCCAGCACCGCGGCGATGATCCACAGCGGCGGATCCTGGAACTGCGAAGCGACGATGATGATGAGCGGCAGCGCGGGGAGCACCAGGAAGACGTTCGCGAGCGCCGAGAGGGCCTCGCTCTTCCAGCCGCGCAGATAGCCGGCGGTCACCCCGACGACGATGGCCACGACGGTCGCCATGATCGTCGCGAGGAAGCCGACCAGCAGCACGCCGCGGGTGCCGTAGACGAGCTGGCTGAACACGTCCTCGCCGATGTGCGTCGTGCCCAGCAGATGCTGGAGCGAGGGCGCCTCGAGCGTCTGATCCAGGTGCTGCGCGGTCGGCGGATACGGCGCGATCCACGGGGCGAAGATCGCGACGATCGCGAACGCGCCGAGGATGATCAGCCCGGTCGCCGACTTGGGGTTGCCGAACATGGCGAGCGAGGCGCGCAGTTGCGACCAGAACGTGCGCCGGGATACGGGCCCGGGGTCGGCGGTCAGGACCGCGACCGTCTCGGGGGCGCCCGCGCCGGGAGGCGGTGCGAGGAGCTCTTGCTTCGTGGCGGGAACGTTCATGCTCAGCCCTCCGTCTGACGGGTGCGCGGATCGAGGACGGCGTAGACGATGTCGGCGATGATGTTCGCCACGAGCACCGCCATCACCAGGACGAGGAAGATGCCCTGCATCAGGGCGTAGTCCTTGGCGTTGGTCGCGTTCAGCAGGAGCAGGCCGATCCCGGGGTAGGAGAAGACCATCTCCATCACGATCGTGCCGCCGACGATGAAGCCGAGCGAGAGCGCGAAGCTCTGGATCTGCGGCAGCACGGCGTTGCGCGCGGCGTACTTCCAGAGCACCCGACGGTTCGGCATGCCCTTCGCCTGCGCCACCGTGATGTAGTCCTCGTCGAGCACCGTGAGCATCATGTTGCGCATGCCGAGCACCCAGCCGCCCAGCGACGCGATCACGATCGTCAGCACGGGCAGCGCGGCGTGCGAGAGCACCTGGCCGATGAACTCGGCGTTCCACCCCGGTTCGACGCCGACCTCGTAGGCGTGCCCGGCCGGGAACCAGCCCAGCGTCGAGGAGAAGAGCGCGATGAAGATGAGGCCGAACCAGAAGTACGGCACCGTGCCGAGGAAGGTGGTCACCGGCACGAGGGCGTCGAGCGCGCTGCCGCGCCTCCAGCCGATCACGGCGCCCACGCTCGTGCCGATCGCGAAGGAGATCACGGTGGCGACGCCGACGAGGCCGAGGGTCCAGGGCAGGGCGGAGGCGATCGCCTCACTCACCGGGGCCATGCCGGTCGAGATCGAGACGCCGAGGTCGCCGCGCAGCAGCATCCCCCAGTAGTCGAGGTACTGCTGCCACAGCGGCACCGAGGAGTCGAGGCCGAACATCAGGCGCAGCGCCTTCTCCGCGGCGGGCGTGAGCTGCCCCTGGCTGCGGGCCATGAACGAGTCCACCGCGTCGCCCTTCATCATCCGCGGGATGAAGAAGTTGATCGTGATGGCCGCCCACGCGGTGAACAGGTAGAAGGCGGCGCGGTTCAGGATGAAGCGCCACGGCACGCGGATCCCTCCGCGCTCGGCGCGCGTCGCGGTGGTGCCCACCAGCGTCGGGTCGAGGGCGGGGGCGGTCGTCGGTTCGGCGCTCATCGCGCACCTCCTGCCACGGGCACCGCGGGCCTGCCGAAGTGCTTCTCGGGATCGGGCGACGCGGCGCGCAGCTCGCGGGTGTACGGATCCTGCGGGTTCAGGATCACGTCGTCGGCGGGGCCGCGCTCCACGACCCTGCCCTGGTTGAGCACCATGATCTCGTCGCTGAAGTGACGGGCGGTGGCCAGGTCATGCGTGATGTAGAGCACGCCCAGCCCCTCCTCCCGCTGCAGCTCGGCGAGCAGGTTCAGCACCCCGAGCCGGATCGAGACGTCGAGCATCGAGACCGGCTCGTCGGCGATCAACAGGTCGGGACGGGAGGCCAGGGCTCTGGCGATCGCGACGCGCTGCCGCTGCCCTCCGGAGAGCTCGTGCGGACGACGGTCGATCACGGCGTCCGGCTCGAGCCGGACGCGGTCGAGGAGGCGGCGCACCTCGGCGTCGACGTCCTTCCGGGGCACGACGCGGTCCAGCTGCAGCGGGCGCTCGATGTGGTGCCGGATCGAGTGGGACGGATTCAGCGACGCGAACGGATCCTGGAACACCATCCGCAGGCGCTGCCGGTACCGGCGCAGACCCGCGCCCCGGCGCGGGATCGCCTCGCCGTCCAGCAGCACCTCGCCGTGGGTGGGGGTCTCCAGCTGGGTGAGGATCTTCGCGATCGTGGACTTGCCGCTGCCCGACTGCCCGACCAGGCCGATGGTCTGGCGCGCGCCGAGCGTGAAGCTCACGTCGTCCAGCGCCCTGATCCGCCCGGCTCCGCGGACGTTGTACACCTTCGTGACGTTCTTGACCTCGAGCGTCGTCATCGCCGCACCATCCCTCTCTCGCCCGTGAGCCGGGGGAACGAGCTCAGCAGCGTCCTGGTGTACTCGTGCTGCGGGTCGGTCCAGATCTGCTCGGCGGTGGCCAACTCGACGATCTCCCCGGCGCGCATGATCGCGATGCGGTCGCTGATCTCCAGCAGCAGCGGCAGATCATGCGTGATGAAGACGACAGAGAAGCCGAACTCGCGGCGCAGCTGCGAGATCTGGCTGAGGATCTCGCGCTGCACCAGCACGTCGAGCGCGGTGGTCGGCTCGTCCATGACCATGAGCTGGGGACGCAGGGCGAGCGCCATCGCGATCATCACGCGCTGCCGCATCCCGCCGGAGAGCTCGTGCGGGTAGGAGCGGCGCCGCTGCCCGCCCACCTTCACGATCTCCAGGAGCTCGACGACCGCGTCCCGGCGCTCGGTGCGGCTCATCCCGGGGCGGTGCACCCGGAACACGTCGTCCAGCTGCGCGCCGATCGTGGCCACGGGGTTGAGCGCGTTCATCGCGCCCTGGAACACCATCGAGATCCGATCCCAGCGGAACCGGCGCATCTGCTCGACGTCGAGCGCGTTGACGTCGACGTCCTCGCCGGACGCGTCGTGGAAGGTGACGCTGCCGCTGGTGATCACGGCCGGAGGCTTGAGCAGCCGCTGCACGCCGTACGCGAGGGTCGTCTTGCCGCAGCCGCTCTCGCCGGCCAGGCCGACGATCTCGCCGCGGCCGATCTCGAGGGTGACGTTCTTGACCGCCGCGACCGGCGGATCCACGTCGTACACGACGGAGAAGTCGCGCACGGAGAGAAGGGGGTCTGTCATGAGGGCTTGCTCCTGTAGCGGCCGTCGAGCGAGATCGCGCGCCGGCCCTGAGGGACTCGAAGGGCGCGACCGGGACGAAACGCGGTACTCCGTCATGCCCGCGTTCCGTCCCGATGCGCTCGCCCGACGAGCGAGGGGTGATCGGACGGTTACTTGCCCGCCGGCTTCAGCTTCAGCACGACCTGGACCGCCGAGGGCTGCGTCGGGTCGGCCGTCGCGTACTGCTCGTCCTCGCTCGGCCATCCGGTGTACTTCCGGGTGTTGTACTCGCCCAGCTGCGGGTGGGTGCCGATCGGGATCGCCGGCACGTCCTCCACGAAGATCTTCTGCAGCTTGTTCAGCGCGTCCGTACGGGTCGCGTCGTCCGAGGCCTGCGCGTACTGCTTCAGCAGCGCGGTCGCCTCGGGGTTGTTGTAGCGGCCGAAGTTGTCGGAGACCTTGCCGCCGGACTCCTGCTCCAGGTAGGCGCCGTTCATCACGTCGTCGTAGATGTGCCACGGGTTCGTGCCCGAACCCGTCCAGTGCAGCGCGGCGTCGAAGTTGCCGGTCGCGACGTTGCTGAGCCAGGTGTCCGCGTCGGGGGTGGCGACCTTGGCGTCGGCGCCCAGCGTGCTCTTGACCTGCGTGGCGACGAGCTGGATCCCGGTGACGTAGTCGTTCCAGCCCTGCGGATCCTGCAGCGTGAACGACACCGGAGCGCCGGCCGGATCGATCAGCGCGTCCTTGTTCCAGGTGTAGCCTGCATCGCTGAGCACCTTCTTGGCGCCGTCCACATCGATCGAGAAGGTCTTGCCCTTGTAGTCGGGCGCGATGTACTGGTCGCCCGTCGGCTGCGGGATGCCGGTCACGCTCGTCAGCTCGGGGCCCGCATTGCTGCGCGCCTTCTCGGCGTGCGCCTTGCGGTCGATCACCATGTTCACGGCCTTGCGGAACGCGGGGTCGTTGAACGGCGCCTTCGTCGTGTTCACCAGGATCATGTCCGGGCTCAGCACGTTCGCGGCCCAGAACACGTTGTGCTTCGCGTCCTTGTCTACGTAGTTCTTCTGGAAGTCGGTGATGAAGATCTGCGCCCAGTCGGTCTCGCCGTTCTGCAGGCCGCGGAGCAGCCCCGTGTTGTCGTTGTACTCGAGGTACTTGAGCTGCGGGACGGGCACGTCGCCGCCCCAGTAGTCCTTGCGCGAGGAGAGCACGACGCCCTGCGAGGAGAAGCTCTTGATCGTGTACGGGCCGGTGCCGATGGCCTCCTTCACCGGATCCTTGGTCGGATCGGCGATGGCCTTCCACTGGTGCTCCGGCACGATGCCGACCTGCAGCACGTCGCCCTGCTTGACGAACTTGGACTCGCTGAAGGACAGCACGACCTTGTCGCCGTCCTTCTTGATGTCGGCCAGCTTGAGCCCGCCGAGGTCGAGCGCCGGGGTGTTCTTGATCAGCGTGTAGGTGAAGACGATGTCGTCGGCGGTGAACGGCTTGCCGTCGCTCCATTTCACGCCCGTGCGCGGGGTGACCGTCAGCTGCGTGTAGTCGGCGTTCCACTCGACCTTCGAGGCCAGCCACGGCGTGGTCTCGTTCTTGCCGACCGGGTTCACCATGGCGAGCGGCTCGTAGATCATCCGGTCGTAGCCGAGCGACATGCCGGATCCGGTGCTGATGAACGGGTTGTTGATCTGGGTGGCGAGCACCGCGGCGCCGTCGGGCTTCGCGATCGTGAGCGACCCGCCGGCAGAGCCGGACGTGCTGCCGCCGCCCGACGAGCAGCCGGTCAGCGCCGCCGCGCTGATCGCCGCGAAGGCCGTCACCGCGATCAAGGTCTTCCTGAGCGTCATTGCTTCTCCTTCTGGTGGGGGCACGGCCGTCGTGCGCCCATCTGGTGCGGGGTCCCGCTTCCCTGTGGGGGAATTTACTTACTAGCGGGAAAGTAAGTAAAGGTGAGGTTACCGATCAGTAAGCTGGATGACAAGCAGGGGAGGGGAACGAGATGGTCACGACCGCATCGAGCCGCGTGAAGTCGCGACCGGAGACCGAGCGCAAGCGCACCGAGATCCTGAAGGCCGCGATGGAGATCTTCGGCGCCAAGGGATCCACGAACGGCACCCTCGCCGACATCG
>NZ_NCKN01000226.1 GCF_002257455.1 Microbacterium sp. 13-71-7 | reverse complement strand
GACGGCGGCACGCTTTGGGCCCGGGTCGAGGACAACGGCATCGGCGGCGCGACCGTGCTGCCCGGCGGAGGCCTCGACGGGATCGGCAACCGCGTGCTGGCGGCCGGCGGCACGTTCCGTCTGGACAGCCCTGCGGGCGGCCCGACCAGCCTGGAGGTGAGCGTCCCGTGCGCATCCTGAGCCCCTCGCCCCTCGACCCGCACCGCGCCGCCGTCCCGAAGGAGTGCATTTCATGAGGATCCTGATCTGCCTGCTTCTCGACCAGCACCGTGACGCCGCTCTGAAGGAGTGCATCTCATGAGGATCCTGATCTGCGAGGACTCCGTCCTGCTCCGCGAGGGACTCGTGCGGCTTCTCGAGGACGCCGGTCACACGGTCGTCGCCGCGCTCCCCGATGCGACCGACCTCGACGAGACGGTCGACGCCACCGATCCGGAGCTCTGCATCCTCGACGTCCGACTCCCTCCGACGTTCGTGGACGAGGGGATCCGTGCGGCGCTCTCGTTGCGGAAGCGGCTCCCTCGGCTGCCGCTCCTCGTGCTCTCCCAGTACGTCGAGGAGCGGTACGCGAGCGACCTGATCATCGCGCAGGGTTCGGCGGGGCCGCTCGGCTACCTGCTGAAGGATCGGGTGGCCGATGTCTCCGAGTTCATCGAGTCGGTCGCTCGCATCGCGTCCGGTTCCACGGTGCTGGATCCTGAGGTCGTCGCGCAGCTGCTCACCCGCCGCAACCAGGACGACCGCATGCAGAGCCTCACCGAGCGGGAGCGCACGGTGCTCGCGCTGATCGCGGAGGGCAAGTCGAACCAGGCCATCGCCGCCACGCTGTTCCTCTCCGAGGCGAGCGTCGAGAAGCACATCACCGCCATCTTCCAGAAACTCGGGCTCGAGCCCGACGAGTCCGGCAATCGCCGGGTGCTCGCCACGATCGCCCACCTCTCCAGTGCCGGCCTGAACGGCTCGCAGACAGGAACGAACCGATGACGAACCTCACCCCTCCGAGCGCTCCCGAGCACGACCCGGCCGGCGCATCGGCGCCGCACGGCCCCGATCCCCGCGCGGCATCCCCCTCCCCGGCATCGAGCCAGGGCCGGGGGACGCTGACCGCGATCACGATCGCCGCCGCGATCATCGGCGGCGGCGCGCTGGTCACGGTCGGCGGCGGATCCGCTCTCGCGGCCGTCGCGCAGGTCGCCGCGAGCGACGGCTCGGCGGCGCGCAGCACGAGCGTCGCCACGACGGGTGTGACGGGTCTGAAGGTCGAGGTCGGGCGCGGGTCCGCCACGATCCGCTTCGACGACGTGAGCGAGGCGACCATGCGCGTCAGCGGCAGCGGCAGCAGCGACTGGACGATGCGCCGAGACGGCGACGTCCTGCGGGTCGACCGGCCCAACGGCCCGTTCGGCTGGTGGATCGGGGCCTGGTTCGGCGCCGATCCGCAGATGACGCTCACCCTCCCCCGGGAGCTGGAGGGCGAGCTGACCGCCGACCTGCAGCTCGATGCCGGCACCCTCTCGACGGAGGGTCGTTTCGACACGCTGACCACGAAGGTGAACGCCGGGTCGCTCTCACTCGACGGCGGCGCGAAGACCGTGACCACACGGGTCAACGCGGGGTCGGCGACGCTGCACCTGGACGACGTGACCACCGCGGATCTCTCGATGTCGGCGGGGGAGCTGAATGCGACGATCGCGGGCCGCCAGCCCGACGAGATCAGCCTGGACGTGAGCGCCGGATCCATGGACGTCACGGTGCCGACGGGCAGCTACGCGCTCTCCAGGGACTCGTCGGCGGGCACCATCGAGGCGCGTATTCCGACGGATCCATCCTCGGTGCACCGCATCGGCGCGCGGTTGTCCGCGGGCAGCATCACCCTGCGCGAGGGCAGTTGAGGGCCCCGACCTCCGCTCGATTTCGCGATCGTGTCAACGTCCGGTAAAGTCTTGGAGGTTGATACGGGGCTATAGCTCAGGCGGTTAGAGCGCTTCACTGATAATGAAGAGGTCCCAGGTTCAAGTCCTGGTAGCCCCACCGACATGTGAGCGGATCCGAGAAATCGGATCCGCTCATTCGGTCGAATGAGGGGCCTTAGCTCAGTTGGTAGAGCGCCTGCTTTGCAAGCAGGATGTCAGGAGTTCGAATCTCCTAGGCTCCACGGAACAGAACGGACCCGGTCTCAGACCGGGTCCGTTCCTGGTTCATACGACCGCTTCGGCGAGTGTCGAGGATGCGATCGTGCGCGGCGTGCCGGCGGTGACGCGCTGCCACGAGCCGGCGAGGATCTCGACGGCCCTCTCCAGCTCGCGCGGCTCCGTGGTGAACGGGATCCGCAGGTGGCGCTCCTGGCCGCCCTCCACGGCGAACCGCGGGCCCGCGCTGAGATGCAGCCCGTGCTCTGCGGCGTCGATCACGAGCGCAGAGCTCAGCGGCGCGCCCAGCCCTGCCCAGATCGCGACGCCGCCGTGCACCTGCGGCACGGACCACTCGGGCAGCTCACGGCGGAGCGCTCCGGTGAGGGCGTCCCTGCCGGCCCCGAGCAGAGCGGCGCGCTGCGGCAGGATCTCGTCGAGGCGGTGCACGATGCGCGTCGCGACGGCCTGCTCCAGGTCGGGCGTGCCCAGGTCGTGCGTCGGGCGAGCCGCGCGCAGACGGCGGATCACGTCGTCCGCCGCGCGGATCCAGCCGATCCGCAGTCCTCCCCAGACCGACTTGCCGAGGGATCCGACCCGGATCGTCCCGGTATCCGCCGCGCCCAGCGGCCGGGCGCGGGGAAGGCCGTCGATGTCGAGGTCGGCCGTCGTCTCGTCGACGAGCAGGAACGAGCCCGCGTCGTGGGCCGCGCGCTCGAACACGGCGCGCTCGTCGAGTGTCATCGAGCGGCCGGTCGGGTTCTGGAACTCCGGCATCAGGTACGCCAGCACCGGCCTGGTGCGCGCGAAGGCCTGTGCGGCGCGATCCAGATCCCACCCGTGCGCGGTCTCGACGGGAACGCCGACGAGGCGGGCGCCCACGCGACGGAACGTCTCCATCGCGTGTGGATAGCTGGGCGTCTCGATGAGCACCCGGTCGGCGCGGCGCAGGAGCGTCGAGGCGATGAGGTTGAGCGCCTGCTGCGCGCCCGTGGTGACCATGATCTGCGCGGGCGAGGTCGGGATCCCGAGCAGCGCGTACCGGTCGGCGATCGCGGCGCGCAGCTCGGCGTGCCCGAGGATGTCGTACCCGGCGCGGGAGACGAGCGCAGTGGCGGACGCCACGGTCTCGGCGATCACGCCGGGCAGGCCGGGCCACGCGGGCGGGCTGGCCTGCTGCAGGTCGATGCCCTCGCGGTCGAACCAGCGCGCCGAGGTGGTGCGCCCGAGCGGCCGGGTCACGCTGCCCGACCCCTGCCGGCTCACGATGTGCCCGGTGGCGCGCAGGGCGCGGTAGGCCGCAGCGACCGTGGTGCGGCTCACGCCGAGGGCCGTCGCGAGCTCGCGCTCGGCGGGCAGCGCCGTCTCCGGTGCGATCCTGTTGTCGAGGCAGAGCAGGCGGATGCCGTCGGCCAGGGCGTCGAAGGCGGGTTCGCTGGTGCGCCACAGCCCGAGCAGTTCGACGAGGGCGCGGGCGGAGAGCCGGGAGTCCATGAGGCCAGCCTAGAACGATTGGACTGGTCGCAACAGTCCAGTTGAGGATCATCATGGATCCATGACAAGACGCGTGCTGCAGCTGCTGATCGGGTTGGTGCTCTACGGATTCGGGTGCGGACTCACGATCGTGGCCGGCCTGGGCGTGGACCCGTGGACCGTGTTCGCACAGGGGCTCTCGCTGCGCACCGGCATCGGCGTCGGCTGGATCACCAACATCGTCGGACTGCTCGTGCTGCTGCTGTGGATCCCGCTGCGGCAGAAGCCGGGAGTCGGCACGCTCCTGAACGTGCTGCTCGTGGGCACCGCGATCCAGGCGACCGTGACGGTCATCCCACCGGCGCGCGGCCTGCTGGCGCAGGCGCTCGTGCTGGTCGCCGGCGTGCTCGTCGTCGCCCTCGCCAGCGGTCTGTACATCGGCGCGCGATTCGGGCCCGGGCCGCGCGACGGTCTGATGACCGGGATGAACGCGCGCTTCGGCTGGCCGATCTGGGCGTCCCGCCTCTCGGTCGAGCTCACCGTGCTCGCGATCGGGTGGCTGCTCGGCGGCACGGTCGGCGTCGGGACGGTCGTGTTCGCACTCGGCATCGGCCCGCTCGTGCACATCGCGCTGCCCCTGCTCGACACGGCGCGAACGGGCCGCGGAGGGCGCGAGGAGCCGGAGTCGCCGGCGATGCGGACGCGGATCCCCGAGGATGCGCGGCTTCCCCGCCCGATCCTGCAGCGCGGCGGCATCGCGACGCACGACGACGCCCGAGCCCTCGGCGACCTGCGGGCTGCGCGGGATCGCAGCGACTGGTGAGCGATCGCACAGTTCGACCCTGCATGATGGATGCATGGCGGCGAGACGTGGAGTGTGGTCCTTCGCGATAGCCGCCGTGATCCTCGCGGCCGCGTTCGTGGCGACGTACATCTTCTTCGTGCGCACCTACGTGGGGCAGATCGTCGACGAGCGGGCCTTCGTGGGGGCGTCCTCGCAGCATGACCTGGTCTATCGCCTGACCGGCATGGTGCTCGGCAACGTGCCGACCATCGCGATCGGCGGGGGCATCCTGCTCACGCTCGTGATCGGCCTGGTGACGCGACGATTCAGGCATCTGCTGGTCGCCCTCGCCGTGGGAGGGATCGCCGTGGTCGCCGCGGAGCTCGCCAAGCACGTGTTCCTGGAGCGCGCCGAGACCGGCGCCACCGACCTCCTCGGCAATTCATTCCCATCCGGGCATGCGACGGTCGCCGCCGCAGCGGCGTTCGCGATCTTCGTCGTGAGCCCCCCGCGGTGGCGCCCGCTGGCGGCGGTGCTGGGCGGCGCCTTCGCCGTCCTCACCGGAATCCTGCTCGTGATCCAGCAGTGGCACCGGCCGAGCGACGTGGTCGCGGCCTTCATGCTCGTCGCGGCATGCGGCTGCCTCGGCGGGATCGCTCTGCTGCTCTGGCGCGTGCCGGAGGCCGTCCCACCCGCACGCACGCTGCCGGCGCTGTGGTGGATCGCAGCGCTCAGCGCGCTCGCCTCGGGTGTGGCGTTCGTCATCATCTTCATCACCGTGCAGAACCACGGCAGCCATCTCCAGATCGCCTACGCGGGCGGCGGGGCGGCGATCCTCGCCGTGGGGAGCGCGTTGGCCGCCGCGGGGAATGCGCTCTTCCGACGGATTTCCTGACAAAGATCCGGGAGTCCCCTCCCGGTGCCGCCGACGAAAAGGGGAACGGCCTCCAGCACGGTCGCGGATGCTTTTCGCCGGCCGTTCCGGCACGGCGTCGTGGCACGCGGGAAAACAACCGGTGAACAGCCGGTATCGCGGGGATGGAGTCGGCCGGACCTCCCGTCGCGGGACGATTTCCGCATTCCCCGAGTAATCCACATGTGGATGAACCTGTTAATAGATTCCGGCGCCGCAGAGATTGTCATTCCGGAGGGGATCGAGCGGGGTGTGCGACGCCTCCGCGCGCGGGGCTCCGAGCCCGCGGAGGAGGACGCGGGGATTGCGCCGGAGGCCGGTCAGGGGTCCATACTCGTCGTCATGCCTTCCACGCTCTTCCTCGACGGAATGCGCTTCGCCATGGTCTCCTCGACCGCGAGCGAGGTCGATTCCGACGCCCCGACGACCTTCGACTACCACCAGGACGGCCGCCTGATCTGGGGCGAGTACACTGGCGACACCGTGACGGAGGGCCGCTTCGTCGGCGAGATCGCCGGGGCCGAGGTGCGGGTCTCCTTCGCGCATGCGCTGGTCAGCGACGGCTCCGTCGTGCGCGGGGACGCGGTGAGCCGCGCCGAGCAGGAGGACGACGGCCGGATCCGCCTCATCGAGGACTTCGCCGTCGACGGCATCGACCACGTGAGCGTCTGCCTGCAGGTCTGACGCCCGTCTCGACGCCCGCGCTCAGACGCGCTACGGCCGCGCTCAGACGCGTGTTCCGCGGCTCCCATCGGTACGGGTGAACCGCATCAGGCCGCTGTCGACGCCGATCGCCGCGCGCTGCGGAATCTCGTCCGGGAGCACGAACGGACGGCGGAACACCTCGCCCATCACGATCGCGGTCTCGACCTTGGTCACCTCGGGACGGTCGGCGATCGTGCCGATCACGAGCGACTGCATGCGCTCCATGTCGACGCTGCGGACGAGCAGCATCACGTCGTGCTCTAG
>NZ_NCKN01000225.1 GCF_002257455.1 Microbacterium sp. 13-71-7 | reverse complement strand
AGTACACGCTGGCTCACGCGGACGCGGCAGAGTTGACCACACGCGATCACAACGCCGGGTACCTTTGGCTACTCCCTGAGGCGCGCGCACCCAGGTACGCGGACTTCTGGGCTCGACGCGCTGAACTCGAGCGCATTTACGGGCGCATCGGAAGTGCCGCATCATCGCCCAGCGTCTCAAACACAATTCGTGCCAACAGGCTGGGAGAGATCCTCGCTCAAGTCCCCGAGCTGATCATCCACCATAGGAGTTCCAAGCCCTCGTCTGCTCCCCCATCCGCGAGAGAGATCGCATCCACGTGTCTTCGCATCTGCGGAGTCAGCTCCGAGCAGATCGAACTGATCACGGAACAGCAGCACGCTTCGGTGTGACGAGGGATCGACGACGCACCCTCCGGCCGTTCCAACTCCAGGCTGCCTCAGCACTGCCTTCCGACGAAGTGCATTCGTGGAGATCCAAGGCCAGCATCGCAGGGCCTGCATCGCAGCGAGAGCATCCCTCCCAGCTCCGGAGAACCGGAGCAGTAGTGACCGCGGTGTCGCATAACACCCGTGCCCCAGGGTCAAGTCCCGTGGTGTGGTGTCACTCGTGTTGTTTCCTGTGGTGGGCGAGGGTCAGGCGGTGAGGTGGAGCTCGGGGCGTGCGGGCTCGGCGTGGTCGTTCAGGATGTGGACGAGCTTGCGCATCGAGATGTCGGAGAAGTAGCGGCGTTCGCCGTAGGACCATTCCTCGTGCTGCTCTTGCAGGACGGCGCCGATGAGGCGGGTGACGGAGTCGCGGTCGGGGAAGATCTGGACGACGTCCGCGCGGCGTTTGATCTCCCGATTGAGGCGTTCGATCGGGTTGTTCGACCAGACTTTCTGCCAGTGCTCCCGCGGCAGCGGTGCAAACGCGGTGAGGTCGGGTTCGGCTGCCTCGAGCATGGCCGCGATCTCCGGGAATGAGCCGCGGAGGCTGTCGGTGACGGCCTGGTATTGGGCGGTGACCGCCTCGGTCGTGGTCTGCGCGAAGATCGTCGAGATCAGCGCGTTGACCGGCTTGGAGCGGGCCGACCCGAGTTTCTGGGTGACGTTGCGGGCGAAATGGACCCGGCATCTCTGCCACCCGCTCCCGGGCAGAATCGCCTTGACCGCGGCCTTCAGGCCGGCGTGCGCGTCGGACGTGACCAGGGCGACGCCGAGCGGGTCGGCGTCGGTCGCGACCTTCAACCCTCGTTCACGCAGCCCGCGGAGGAACTCGGTCCAGAAGTCGGTGGTCTCGGCGTCCCCGAGCGCCATCCCGAGGATCTCTCGCCTGCCGTCGCCGGAGACGCCGGTGGCCACGACGAGCGCCTGGGAGACGACGCGGCCGCGGTGGCGGACGTCGAGGTAGGTGGCGTCGAGGAACAGGTATGGGAACCAGGTGTGGTCGATCCGGCGATGCAAGAACTCCTGCACCGCCTCGTCGATCTCGCCGCAGATTCTCGACACAGTGGACCTGCTGATGCCTGTGTCGTTGCCGAGGGCACGGACCAGCTGGTCGACCTTGCGGGTGCTGACGCCGTCGATCCAGGCCTGGCAGATCACCGCGTAGAGCGCCTTGTCGACCCGACGGCGCGGGCTGAGCAGCGACGGGAAGAACGAACCCTCCCGCAGCTTCGGAATCGCAAGATCGACCTCGCCGGCCGGGGTCGCGAGCGTCTTCGGACGGGTGCCGTTACAGCGCGTCGTCCGCTCAGGAGTGCGCTCGTGCGGGCCGGCACCGATCTTCACGGTCGCTTCCGCGTTGATCAGGTCCTGCAGGCCGGCCTGCAGCATCCGCCGGAACACGTCCGAGTGGGCCAGGTCGGGATCGGCGAGGACTTCGCCGATCAGGGTCGTCAAGGCAGACTGGTGGTGGGTCATCGTGGGATTCACTTCTTTGCTTCTTGCCGGAAACAACTGGTCATCCCACGGTGGCCCCTCATCGTCTACGACGACGAGAACCCCCGCGGGAAGTGACACCACGCTAGGGGACTCACCCTGCCCCAGCGCCGCGCGCTTGTGCGTCAGAAATCGACATGCTCCGTCGACAGACCAACACCTAACCTGCCCCCACTTCGAGACACTTCCCGGGTACAACGACCCACACGATAATGCGGCTTATCGTGTGGATTGCCAGCCTCACGAGAGTCAATCACCACGATACTGAACGAGCTGTTCTGGGCGTTCTTCCTCCGGGCAAGCGCCACAAAGTCACGGTCTTACCCTTGCTCGGTCCGCGTTGGCGATCAGGTCACCTGCCCACCCGCCCAACGGGATCCGTGCCGCGGAGCGGTCCAGAATCGCGCTATCAAACTTCGAAAGACCGGGGTCAAGCTCGCCATGTTCACGACCCATCCGCGGATGTCGAGCCCAGTGATCCCTCATGCCGAGGCTGGACGAAGTAGTCCGCAGGAACATCGCAGCCGCAGTGTCGAACATGTCGACCGGGCCGGGTCCGGCTTCTGACCTGCCTTCGTCTTCATGACTCATGCGGACTAGATGCGCGGTCCCACCGGCCACCGTAGAAACCTGCGGTTCGGCCGGCGTTACGACCACAGATCCGGCGCCCGATCGCGTCGACCTCCGCCGCTCTCCACTCCTGATTTACTCCCGATAAACTCCTCAGATCTCCACGATTTGACCGGAATCAGCCCGCATAGACACGTACTGATCGCGTAGTCTGAACGGGATGGACGAGCACCAAGCCCCTCTAGGCTTGGTGCAAATTAATCGACTGATCTGGTATTTTTCGACAGCACAAGCTGCGGGAAGTTGGATCGGCTCAAGTCTCTTCAGCTACGCGATCAAGGACCGGCAGGTTCTTGGTTCGAGTCCAAGCCGGGGAGCTTGCAAAGCCCCGATCCAGTTCTCTGGGTCGGGGCTTTCTTGTTGCCTTTCGCGCCAGGCGTTCCGTAGACGAGCGCTCGGGGCGACCCCTCTGCGATCGTGCGCGTCCTCGTCATCCCGCTCAACCAGGTGCTTCATCGGCACTGGAGAGCGAGCGATGAACTCAGGTCGGCAGGCAATCGACGACCGGGTTCGCGCGGTTACCGCCAGGCCATGAGGAACCAGGTGATGGCGGCGGCATATCCGACGAGCGTCATGATCGCGAACGCCGTTGGGGTTCCGAACGGGTTCCTCTTCGTGAATCCGAACGCTGAGTTCGCGTTCAGCAGGTGCAGGAGCAGCCCTCCGCCGAGAACGCCTGCAAACAGCCGGGGTGGGGCGACCGCGAGGACCACCGCGGCGAAGAACAGGTACTCGGCGAAGAACGCCGTCCTCGGCAGCCTCCATAGGCCTGCACCGAGCTTTCGATCGTGGCGCCCGAAGCCGAGGACCGGCAGGTCGCGGAGATGGACGACGAGATCGAGCAGCCAATGCGAGATCGCGGCGACCAGGAACAGCGCCCCTGCCAGCCAGCTCCGGCAGAGGAGCGCGATGATGATCGCCGGAATGAGCGCCAGGAGATTGCTCAGCACGAGCGAGTGCGAGAGCGGATACGCATCGAACCGCACGGATCGCTGCAGCGGATCGCCCGGATCGACGGTGACTTTCTCTCTCCGCGCGAGGACGAGCACCGGCCAGACGAGATCCGGCCAGGCGACTCCCACCGCGACCGGAACGACCACGGCTGCGGCATGCGGCTCGGGGACCAGCGCCAGGAGGGCAGCCGCAGCCGCGTAATGGCCGATGTACATGTGCGCTCCCCCAGGATCGGTGCCGATGCATCCATCCCCGGGCGCACGCTGCGATTCTATCCGGCCACTGACCCGCCACTGCGGCGGTACCGGCGATCGCCGCCATCAGTCTGATCGCACCGCCCAGGCGTCTCCCGATGATCGCCGCGGACACCACCGCCGGGCGAGGTGGCGCTTCCGCACGCGCGGGCTCATCAGCCTCGGCGAGCTCGAGTCGCAGCCAGGCGAATATGTCTCCGGTTGTCGGCGAATAGCTCTCTGATATCGGTTTCGACGCCAGGTCGCGACGTTCCAGCGACGACCCTGATGCGGGTACACCTCGTGAGCCTGTTGTCGAAGACGGCATGGGCCGCGGGATGAAAGGGGAAAATCTTGAACGAGTCGAGCGCCCTCGGGCCGCAGAAGAAGCTGGCAGCCGGACAGGCGGGATCGCCTGGTCGATCCATTCAGCGTCGGACGATCGTGAAGGGGGCGGCGTGGTCTCTGCCGGTCCTTGCCACTGCTGCTGCGGTGCCGATGGCGGCCGCGTCCGGGACCCCGTGCGTCGGGGGTGCCTTCGACTCTCCTGGTACGCACTTCTACAAGGTCCCCGCCGGCGTCACCTCGCTCAAGTTTGAAGTCGCGGGAGGCGGCGGAGGAGGTGACTTCATCAACTACGGAACAAACGGACCGGGTGGGGCCGGCGCCCTCATCGTCGGTGTGCTGTCCGTCGTGCCTGGCGAGACGCTGACGTTGATCGTGGGCGGCGGCGGGCAGGGCGTATACAAACAGGGCCTTGGGGGCAAGGGTTTCGGCAATGGCGGCAACGCCACCAATGTTGGAGGGGTTTGGTACGGGCCCGCGTCGGGTGGAGGTGCAGGTTCTGCAATCCTCCGTGCAACGACTCCCCTCGTCGTCGCTGGTGGCGGCGGTGGCGCTGGCGGCGGCGAAGGAACTGTGGCGTACTTCATCAGCTCGACCGGTGCCGGTGCGGCAGGCCCGACCCCGGGCGACGGGGCGCCGACCGCGGTCACGACGAACGCGGGCAACACGTTCACCGTCAACGGCGGTGGAGCGGCCAGCGGTGCCAACGGAGGCGCGGCGGGACTCGCCAGCACCACGGGCGCCTTCAGCGCTACCTCCCCCGGCGCGGCAGGAGGTGGGTTCGGCACAGGCGCGAACGGTGGTGGGAACGGAGCAAGCTCCAAACCCGGAACCAACTATGAGGGAGCGGGCGGCGGCGGATACGCGGGCGGCGGATCCGGTGGAGCCGCGGTGCGGTACGGCGACTATCAGAACACCGGCGGCAACGGTGGTGCCGGTTCGAGCTTCACAGGCGGTTCAGGAGTCGCGGTGAGCAGCGTCCTGTCCGCCGGCAACGGCGGCCACTCCACCACCACGTTCACCGATGTCGATGGAGGCCCGGGGTACATCCGGATCGCCTGCCCATGAGACTCGCTGACCGCATGAGTGCCGTCTAGCTGAGCACTTGCCCTCCGAGACCGATGACCGATTCCCTTGCGCTCGACCCCTTCACGACGCAAGGGAGTCTTCGGCGCTCCACCCAGTCACGCCCGGCAGGCAACCCGCGATTCCTCGCCAAGAATCACCGCGTGAAGATCTCGTCGCGGGGAGCTTCTCGTCGAGTTCGCATCGAACCCCGGCTACGACCGTTTGCCGCCGTCTTCGGTTTCTGGACGCGGTAGAATCGGTTCAGCGTTGGTGCTGTTGATCCGCGTCTTCTCGATGCGGGCTCTGCCGGGGGTCGCGCGTCTGGGAGCGGGACGGCATGTCACGCGTAGTGGACTCGATCCGGTCGGTTGACGCCTCGTCCGATTCTGAGCTTGTCGACCGCACCAGACGAGGCGATTCCGCCGCGTATGGGGAGCTCTGGCACCGGCACTACCGTTCCGGGATCGCCGTCGCACGCTCGTTCACGGGCACCTTCGACCCGGATGATCTGGTGTCAGAAGCGTTCACGAAGATCTACACCACGATCTCCCGGGGTGGCGGGCCGACCGCCGGGTTCCGCCCCTACCTGTTCACCGCGATCCGGAACACGGCTGCCAGTTGGGGGCGAGGCTCCCGCGAGACGCCGATGGAGCATGCCGAGAGCATCCCTGATGTCCGGTTCACCGAAGAGGCCCAGCTGGCCGCACTGAACGGGTCCCTGGCGGCGCAGGCGTTCCGTGCCCTGCCTTCGCAGTGGCAGGAGGTCCTCTGGTACAGCGAGGTCGAAGGCATGCCTCCGCGGGATGTCGCCCCGTTGATGGGGATGTCCCCGAATGCGGTGGCGGCTCTGGCGTATCGCGCGCGGGAGGGCCTGCGGGCGTCGTGGATCCAAGCTCATCTCGCGTCCTTGCCGGAGGACTCGGAGTGCCGGTGGACGGTCGAGCGCCTCGGCTCGAGCTTCCGGAAGCGGCTGGCGAAAGCGAACCAGCGACGCGTCGACGACCACCTCGAAACGTGCCCCACATGCCCCGTGCTGGTCGAGGAAGCCGGCGAGGCGAATCGGCACATCGGCCTCGTCCTGCTCCCGCTCGCCGCCGGAGTCGGGGGCGCTACGGCCTACACGGCGTGGCTCGCCACATCGGGCGGGGCGACCGCCA
>NZ_NCKN01000224.1 GCF_002257455.1 Microbacterium sp. 13-71-7 | reverse complement strand
CTGACCCGACGCGTGCTGGGCCTGGACCGGCGCCCCGGGAACGACTGATCGCGCCGTCCGCAGACGGCGCGATCAGCGCGCGGGTCAGCCCAGCAGCATCGCGCGGCCGGGCTCCTGCAGAACATCGGCCACGGCCATCAGGAACTGCGCCCCCTCGGCGCCGTCCACGATCCGGTGGTCGAACGACAGGCTGAGGGTCATGATGTCGCGCAGCGCGATCTCGCCCTTGTGCTCCCAGGGCAGACGGCGCACGGCGCCGAGGGCGAGTATCCCGGTCTGCCCCGGGGGCAGGATCGGAGTGCCCGCGTCGATGCCGAAGACGCCGATGTTCGTGAGCGAGAACGTGCCGCCGATGAGGTCCGCAGGCGGGGTCTTGCCGCTCCGCGCCGTGCGCGTGAGCTCGGCCACCGCGGCCGCGAGCTCACCGAGCGGCATCCGCTCGGCATCGCGGATGATCGGCACGATCAGGCCGCGCTCCGTGGCCGCGGCGATGCCGAGGTCGACGAAGTGCTGCTGCACGATCTCGCCGGCCTCGCCGTCCCACCGCGCGTTCAGCCCGGGGAACGAGGCGAGAGCCAGGCACACCGCCTTCGCGACGACGGTGAGCACGCCGATGCGCGGGGCGTCTGGTTTGGCGGTCGCCCTCAGCGAGGCGATGAGCTCGCTCGTCGCGGTCACGTCGACCGTGTAGAAGGTGGTGACATGCGGCGCGCTGAACGCGCTCTGGACCATCGCCTCGGCCGTGTGCTTGCGCACGCCGCGGACCGGGATCCGTGTGGTCGCCCGCTCCCCCGTCGCCGCGCGCACGGGCGTTGCGACCGGGGCGGGCGCGTCCGTCGTCCCGGCGGTCTGCCCGTCGCCGCGCTGCACGAGGCGCTCCCGGTATGCGTCGACGTCGGCGCGGGTGATGACCCGGTCTCCGAGCTCGGCCGCGACCAGCACGAGATCGACGCCGAGGCCCTTCGCGTAGGCGCGGACGGGCGGCGTGGAACGAGGGCGCTCCCCGCGGACCGGCGGCGCCGGGGCGACGGCGATGTCGTCATGGGGTGCCGCGACGCGCACGTCCGCGTCCGCCGCCACCGTGGTCGTCGACGCGACGGATCCCGCGCCGGCGCGGCGCGCACGACGCTGCGGCCGCCCGTTCGACGGTGCGGCGCCGTAGCCGACGAGGTTCGGCCCCGAACCCTCTTCGACCTCCGCGGTCGAGGCGGGGGCTTCCGGCGCCGGCGCGTCCTGCCCCTCGATCTCGAAGCCCACGAGCGGCGCGCCCACGAGGACGACGTCTCCGGCGGCCGCGTGCAGCGACGTGATCACGCCCGCGTGCGGCGAGGGCAGCTCGACGATGGCCTTCGCGGTCTCCACCTCGGCGAGCGTCTGGTTGAGCGTGACCGTGTCGCCCTCGGCGACCAGCCACTGCACGATCTCCGCCTCGGTGAGACCCTCACCGAGGTCGGGAAGGAGGAACTCCTGCTTCATCGGTCGACCCCCTCCAGCAGCTGCTCGTCGTCGCAGACGCGGTCGACCGCGTCGAGGATCCGGTCCAGATCCGGAAGGTGGAACTTCTCCAGCTTCGCGGGCGGATACGGGATGTCGTGGCCCGTGACGCGCAAGGGCGCCGCCTCGAGCCAGGTGAAGCACTTCTCGGTGATGCTCGCGATGACCTCGGCCGCGACGCCGGCCTCGCGTGCCGCCTCGTGCGCGACGACCACCCGCCCGGTCCGGCGCACCGAGGCGCAGACGGTGCCGTAGTCGACCGGAGAGAGCGAACGCAGATCGATCACCTCGAGGGACCTGCCCTCGACCTCCGCGGCCTCAGCGGCCTCGATCGCGGTGCGCACCATGGCGCCGTAGGTCACGATCGTGGCGTGCGTGCCCTCGCGCACCACACGGGCGAGGCCCATCGGCGGCGCGTCCGCGAGCGGGGTCTCCAGATCGACCTCGCCCTTCGCGTGGTACAGCCGCTTGGGCTCGAAGAAGATCACGGGGTCGTCGCTCGCGATGGCCTGGCGCAGGCAGGTGTACGCGTCCTGCGGGTTCGAGACCGCGATCACGCGAAGCCCCGCGGTGTGCACGAAGTACGCCTCCGGCGATTCGGAGTGGTGCTCGGCCGCGCCGATGCCGCCGCCCCAGGGGATCCGGATCGTGATCGGCATCGGGACGGTGCCCTGGGTGCGGTAGTGCAGCTTCGCGACCTGGGAGACGATCTGGTCGAACGCGGGGTACACGAAGCCGTCGAACTGGATCTCGACCACGGGCCGGTAGCCGCGCATCGCGAGACCGACGGCGGTGCCCACGATCCCCGACTCCGCGAGCGGGGTGTCGATGACCCGCTCCGCGCCGAACTCGTCCAGCAGCCCGTCGGTGATGCGGAACACGCCGCCGAGCTTGCCGATGTCCTCGCCGAGCAGGACGACCTTCGGATCGTCCGCCAGGGACTGCTTGAGCGCGGCGCCGAGCGCCTTGCCCATCGTCATCTGCGTCATGTCACGCCTCCGCGAGGGTCGCGAGGTAGCGGGCGTAGTCGGCGCGCTCCTCGTCGATGCCGGTGTGCGGCTCGGCGTACACCCCGTCGAACACCGCGAGCGGCTCGCGCGTCGTGAGGGCGAGGCACGCGGCGCGCATCTGCATGGCGGCCTCGTCGGCCTCCGCGGCGAAGCCTGCGGCGATCTCGTCCGTGAGCACGCCCTCGGCGCGCAGCAGCGCCTCGACCCGCGCGAGCGGATCCTTGCCGCGCCAGTACTCGAGCTCGGCCGGATCCCGATAGCGCGTGGGGTCGTCGGCGGTGGTGTGCGGGCCCATCCGGTACGTGACCAGCTCGAGGAATGCGGGAGATCCACCGCGCGCCTGCTCGAGCGCCCAGCGCGTCGCCGCGAACACCGCGAGCACGTCGTTGCCGTCCACGCGCATGCTGGGGATCCCGAAGCCGGGGGCGCGCCCCGCGATCGGATGCTGCGATTGCACGGCCACGGGCTCGGAGATCGCCCAGTGGTTGTTCTGGCAGATGAAGACGACCGGGGCGCGGTACGAGGAGGCGAAGATCATGGCCTCGTTCACGTCGCCCTGGCTCGTCGCCCCGTCGCCGAAGTAGGTGACCGCGACCTGGTCGGAGCCGTCGTGCAGGATGCCGAGCGCGTAGCCGACCGCGTGGAGCGTCTGCGCGCCGATGATGATCTGCAACGGCGCCATGTGCATCACGGCGGGGTCGTAGGCGGCCCCCTCCTCGCCGCGCCACATGCGGACGTAGTCGCCGGGCTGCGCGCCGCGCGTGAGCATCACGCCGGTCTCGCGGTAGCTCGGGAAGACCACGTCGTCGCTCTTCAGCGCACGGCCGGAGCCGATCTGCGCGGCCTCCTGCCCCAGGCACGGGGCCCAGAGGCCGAGCTGGCCCTGACGCTGCAGCGCGACGCCCTCGGTGTCGAGGCGGCGCAGGACGATCATGTCGCGCAGCAGCGAGAGCAGCTGGTCGGACGTGACGTCGGCGATGTAGGGGGTGAGACGCGTGTCGTTGCGGCGCCGGCCATGGGCGTCGATGAGGCCGGCGGGCTCGTCGAGCCCGATGCCGGTCACGGTGATCGGATCAAGGTGGGTTGACATCTTCGTCCTCCTCAGTGGATCCGCCCTCGTGGGAAGGATCCGGTGCGTCTTCGCTTGCCTTGAGCGTACGACCGCTTCACACGTCGCTCAAGCATTCGGCGACAGCCTGAGCATGTTGCCAACTAATGCCCCTTCGGAGGCTGCTAGCCTTTGGCAACATGGCAACCCTTGATCGCACCGATCTCGACATCCTCGAGATGCTCTCCGCCGACCCGCGCACGACGGTGGTCGCGATGGCGGAGAAGCTCCGGCTCTCCCGCAACACGATCCAGGCGCGCCTGGCCCGGCTGGACCAGACCGGGGTGTTCCTGCCCTATGAGCGCGCCTTCTCCCCCGCCGTGCTCGGCTACCCGCTGCAGGCGTTCGTGAGCATCGGCGTCCGCCAGACCGAGCTGCCGCGGATCATCGCCGAGCTCGCGCGGGTGCCGGAGGTGGTGCAGGCGCACGGCTTGAGCGGGTCCATCGATCTGCTCGCGCTCGTCGCCTGCCGCGACGCGCGCCATCTCTTCGACACCGACGCCAGGATCCTGTCGATCGACGGCGTCGAGCGGACCGAGACGTCGCTGGCGATGGGCGAGGTCATCCCGTTCCGGGTCGGCGGTCTTATGGGGCTGGCACGGCGAGAGGCCGGAGGAACCGCCTGATCGCGCCTGCCGCCTCGGCCGGGGTCTCGTAGTGGATCAGGTGGCCCACGTGCGCGATCTCGACCAGCTCGGCGTCGGGGAAGAGCGGCGCGAGCGCCCGCTCCGCCTCGATCGGGGTGATGTCGTCGCGCTGCGCCGCCACCAGCAGGGTCGGGACCGCGATGCGCGGTGCGAACTCGCGGACGTCGTGCGAGACGCTCGTGCGGAAGGCCTGGCTGAGCACGTCGCGGTCGGAGAACCGTGAGAAGTAGGTGTCGTGCTGATCGTGCACGAACCGGCGCAGTTCCGGATCCCTCGTCTTCGCCATCGCGATGCTCATCGCGCGCACGATGACCCTGTTCCGCAGGAGCTCCGTGCCGACGGCCTCGGGAAGGCGCGCGCCGAGCGCGTAGTAGAGCATGGCGAGACGCGTCATCACGGCCTTGGGCCCCTCGAGCGCCGGCGCGCCGATCGGGTTGACCAGGATCAACCGTGGCGTCTCGAGTCCGCCGGCGACTGCGGCCGACGCCACGATCGAGCCGAAGGAGTGCCCCAGCACGACCGCCCCCGGAGCGACCTCCGCGGAGAACTCCGCGAGCCACTGGGCGTAGGCCGCGATGTCGTGCACGCGACCGGGCAGCGGCGGCGTCTCGCCGAAACCCGGGAGATCGGGCATGATCACGCGCACCCCTGGCAGGTGCGCGACCACGGGCTCGAGCCCGTGGTGCTCGCCCCGGAAGCCGTGCACCGCGAGGACGGTGAGCTCCGCGTCATCGGGCCCGTAGATCCAGTAGGCCGTGCGCCCGCCGAGGATCTCGACCTCCTCCCGTCGCACGGGGATGCGATCCAGACGTGCGGCGTAGGGCGAGGGAACGGGCATGCTCCGAGTCTACGGGCGCGACCGATACGGCCTGAGCGCACTGCCGCGTGCCGGGCCGAGGATGTCCGGCCCTCGCCCTACGGTGGCGTCATGACCGATTCGACGTCGCTGCCGCCCTGGTTGACCCGGATCGGCGTCTTCGACCTCGAGACCACCGGGATCGACGTCATGCGGGACCGGATCGTCACCGCGCATGTCGGCGTGCTGGACCACCACGGCGCCGAGATCGCGGCGCGCACCTGGCTGGCGGATCCCGGAGTCCCCATCCCCGCCGGGGCCACCGCGATCCACGGCATCACCTCCGAACGCGCGCATCGTGACGGCGCTCCTGCCGCCCAGGTCATCGCGGGCGTCGTGGCGGCCCTCCGATCCCTCCTCGACCAGGGCGTGCCGGTCGTGGCGTACAACGCCGCCTTCGACTTCTCCCTGCTCGCGCACGAGGCGCGACGCCACAGGATCGCCCCGCTGGAGAACCCCTCGCCGGTCATCGATCCGCTGATCATCGACAAGACCTACGACCGCTACCGCCCCGGCAAGAGGACGCTGGAGATCGTGGCCGCGCACTACGGCGTCGATCTGCGCGGCGCGCACGATGCCTCGGCCGACGCCGTCGCGGCGGGACGGGTCGCTCAGGCGCTGGCGCAGCGTTTCCCGCTGCCCCCGAGCGCCGGCGAGCTGCACACCCGTCAGATCGGTTGGGCCCGCGCGCAGGCCGCGAGCCTGACCGACTACTTCGTGCGCATCGGCAGGATCGATCCGACCGAGCGCGTGGACGGCCGCTGGCCGGTCCGCGACGGCGATCCTGCACGTCAGAGCACCCGTCCCGGGCCGTTCTGAAGACGGGTCCGGACCGGACGGCGTAGCCTCATCGCCGCCATCTACGAAAGCGAGCAGAGCTGCTCACCCGGGGATGAGAGGCCCTGCTCGCTTAGTCAGCGTTGTGCGACGTGGGTGAGGGGTGGAGGGCTGCTGGTGGTGTCTGCATGTAGTTCTTTGACCGGCTGCCAAGTCGCGATGAGCACGACGAGCCCACTGATTACGAGAGGCAGTGTGAGCAGCCAGTAGCCGTGGGGTGTTCCGAAGATCGTCCATGCGATTCCGAGCGCGAGGTCTGCTCCTCCAACGAGGCCCGCCCATACGGGGCGATCACGACTGAAGCTTCGGATCGCCCGCCAAATCCCTTCGATCGTTGACATGTGCTTGTCCTACCACTTGAAGTAGTAGCACGTGTAGAGCGTGCCGGCGTA
>NZ_NCKN01000223.1 GCF_002257455.1 Microbacterium sp. 13-71-7 | reverse complement strand
GCTCCTCTCGGAAACGCGCGGCGCGCCACAGCTCGAGCGCGGCGTCGCGCAGCTCATCCGCATCGACCGTGCCGCGCGCGGCCCCCCTGGTGAGCCGCCTGACGTCGGGCACCCGGACGCCGAGGAACGGCATGGCCGACTTCATGTACGCCTGCTGGCCGGGGGCGAGTGCCGGATCCGCCGCATCGTGCAGGGCCTCTCGGACGGCGGTGGTGAGGGGCGAGGGTGAGGTCACATGAGCAGTGTAGAAATCTTTCGAAGAATCTTCGACGGAGTGTCGATCCGGCGTCTTCTCGTTCGACGTCTTCAGTGAGAGGGTCGAGACACGACCTGAGACGAGGAGACAGAGACCATGAAGTTCATGCTGATCATGCGCGCAGACGACCAGGGTGTGCGGGCGTACGAGGACATGCCGTTCGAAGAGGTCATCGCGGCGATGGGCCGGTACAACGAGTCGATGATCAAGGCGGGCGTGCTGATCGCCGGTGAGGGGCTCACCGACGCGGCCGAGGGCTTCGTCGTCGACTTCTCCGCTGAGGCGCCGCTGGTCACCGACGGCCCCTACGGCGAGACCAAGGAGCTGTTCAACGGCTTCTGGATCATCGAGGTGTCCACGCGCGAGGAGGCGGCGGAGTGGGCCAAGCGCGCCCCGCTCGGCCCCGGCGCGTACCTCGAGGTGCGTCGCGTCACGGAGCTGGAGGACTTCCCGGCCGACAACGAGTGGATCCAGAAGGAGGCCGGCTGGCGCGAGGAGGCGGCCGCCCGCGCGGCCGAGTGAGGACCATGCCGGGATCCGATTCCACGGCGACGGCGGGCTCCCCGACGGAGCGCGCCGTCGCCGCGGTGTGGCGCATCGAGTCGGCGCGCATCGTCGCGACCCTGACCCGTTTCACCGGCGACTTCGGCGTCGCGGAGGACCTCGCCCAGGACGCACTCCTGGACGCGCTCGCGCAGTGGCCGAAGGACGGCGTGCCCGCGAACCCCGCCGCCTGGCTGACGGCGGTCGCCAAGCGCCGCGCGATCGACGGCTGGCGGCGCAGGGAGCGCTACGACGACCGGCTCGCGGTGATCGCCCACGACCTCGCGCGGGAGCAGGACGACGCCCTCGACGCGCCGCCGTGGGATCCTGACGCGATCGACGACGACGTGCTGCGGCTCGTGTTCATCGCCTGCCACCCGGTGCTTTCGCGGGAGGCACGCGTGGCGCTCACGCTGCGCGTGGTGGGCGGCCTCGGCACCGAGCAGATCGCCCGCGCCTTCCTCGTGCCGACCGCGACCGTGCAGCAGCGGATCGTGCGCGCCAAGAAGACCCTCGCCGCGGCGAAGGCCCCGTTCGAGGTGCCGTCGCGGGAGGAGCTCCCCGCACGGCTCGGCGCCGTGCTCGGCGTGCTGTACCTCGTGTTCAACGAGGCGCACGCGGCGACGGCGGGGGAGGATCTGCTGCGTCCGGACCTGGGGCGCGAGGCGATCCGGCTGGCCAGGGTGCTCGCCGCGCTCCTGCCCGGTGAGCCCGATGTGCATGCGCTGCTGGCGCTCATGGAGCTCACGGCCGCCCGCTTCCCGGCACGGGTCGATGCGCACGGGGATCCGGTGCTCCTCGCGGACCAGGACCGTCGGCTGTGGGACCGCGGCAGGATCGCACGAGGCCGTGCCGCCCTGGCGCGTGCGGACGCGTTCGGCCGAGGCCGCGGCGCGTACGGGCTGCAGGCGGCGATCGCGGAGTGCCATGCCGTCGCGCCTTCTGTCGAGGAGACCGACTGGGCCACGATCGTGCTGCTCTACGAGGCGCTCGGCCGGATCGCGCCGTCGCCGGTCGTGGAGCTCAACCGCGCCGCCGCCGTGGCGATGGCCACGGGACCGGCTTCGGCGCTGCGCATCATCGACGCGCTCGTCGAAGGCGGCGCGCTGCGCGGGTACCACCTGCTGCCCGCGACCCGCGGCGAGCTGCTGCTGCGGCTGGGCCGAGGAGGAGGCGCGGTCGGAGTTCGCGGTCGCGGCGGGCCTCGCGGGCAACGACCGGGAGCGCGCACTGCTCGAGCAGAAGGCGCGCGGCTGAGCGGATCCGTCCTGCCGGAACGACGAAGGCCGCCCTCCGAAGAGGGCGGCCTTCGTCTGATTCCGAGCGCGACTAGTTGTTGCCTCGGGCGATCGCGATCATGCGCAGGATCTCGACGTACAGCCAGACGACGGTGACCATGATGCCGAAGCCGCCGAGCCAGCCGTAGACGCGCGGAGCGCCGTTGCGGACGCCCTGCTGGATCTGGTCGAAGTCCATGACCAGCGAGTACGCGGCCATGAAGACCACGAGCACGCCGATGATGAGGCCGAGCGGGATGCCGAGGATCTTGACCTGGCTGAGGAGGCCGAACATCTGGTTCTGCGGCAGCACGCCGAAGAGCATCAGCCCGACGTTGAGCAGCGAGAAGACGAGGTAGCCGAGCATCGCGATCATCACGATCTTGGTCATCTTCGCCGAGGCGCGCACCTTGCCGCTCGCGAACAGGGCCAGGGTGACCGCGACGACGGCGATCGTCGCGAGGCTCGCCTGCAGCACGATGCCGGGGAACCGCACCTCGAAGAAGGCGGAGATGCCGCCGACGAACAGGCCCTCGAACGCCGCGTAGGCGAAGATCAGCGCGGGGCGCACCTTCTTGCGGGAGGTGAAGCTCACGACCATGGCGAGCACGAAGCCGCCGAGTGCGCCGACGAGCCACGGCCACAGCTGGATCCTGCTGAGGGCGGCCGCATGCACGTACGGGTCGGAGGTATTGGGGAGTGCCGCGCCGCCGAGCGTGAAGAACCAGCCGATCACGGCGAAGACCAGCAGGATGCCGAACAGGCCCGCGGTCTTCCAGACGGTGTCCTCGACGGTCATCCGGTTGGTCTCGATCGAGCCCGCCGGGGGAGCCGCGTACATCCCCTCGAGGTTGGCGTTCACGGCGGCCTGCTGCGCCGCGGCGAACTGGCCGGCGGGCGGCGGCGGGGCGTACTGCCCGTTCTGGGCGCCCGCCTGCGGGGCTCCGGGATAGGTCGCGACAGCGCGCGGATCCTTCTCCTTGAACGCCGGGTTGTTGAACGCGAAGTTGCTCATGGTCGGCCTCACTCCTCAGAAGTGGTGGTCATCTTCCCTCTACGATAGCGGCGGATCCTCTGAGCGGCACTGCCGTACGCTGAGAGCGTGACCCGACGGATCCCGCTCGACGTCCCCCTGATCATCGGCCATCGCGGCGCTCCCGGTTATCGCCCGGAGCACACCGCCTCCTCCTACCGCCTCGCGTTCGCGATGGGCGCGGACGCGGTCGAACCCGATGTCGTCGCGACGAGCGACGGCGTGCTGGTGATCCGGCACGAGAACGAGATCTCCGGGACGACCGATGTCGCCGATCATCCCGAGTTCGCCGATCGGCGCACCACGAAGCGCATCGACGGGGTGCCGCTCACCGGCTGGTTCACCGAGGACTTCACGTGGGCCGAGCTGGCCACGCTGCGCTGCCGGGAGCGCGTACCGGCGCTGAGGCCGGGATCCGCCGGGTTCGACGACACCGAGCCGATCCTGCGCCTGTCCGAGCTGCTGGCGCTCGTCGCGGAGGCCTCGGCCGAGCACGGCCGCGAGCTCGGCGTCGTGCTGGAGATCAAGCACGCCACGTTCTTCGCGGAGGCAGGGCACGACCTCGCGGCGCTCGTCGAGCGCGATCTGCGGGCCGCGGGCTGGGCTTCGGGAGAGCATCCGCTGTGGCTCGAGTCCTTCGAGCAGACCGTGCTCCGAGACCTGCGCAGGCGCGGCGTGCAGGCGGTCTACGTCTTCCTGCTCGAGGCCGAGGGTGCGCCTGCGGATCTCGTCGCGCGCGACGGGGCCGAAGCACCCGACTATGCGGAATCGCTCACGCCGGCCGGACTGGACGCCCTGACCGGCGACGTCGACGGCATCAGCGTGGACAAGCAGATCCTGCTGCGCCGGACCGGCCGCGACCTGGTCGCGGAGGCGCACGCACGCGGCCTCGTCGTGTTCACCTGGACCTGCCGCCCCGAGAACGCCTTCCTCGATCGCCGGTACCGCAACGGCGCCCAGGCCGCCTCCGGGGACTACCGGGCGGAATGGGCGGCGATCGGCGACACCGGCGTGGACGGGGTCTTCGTGGATCATCCCGATCTCGGGCAGGCCGCCTTCCGGGACTGAGCGGCCGCACAGGGCAGGGTTCGATGTCGGCGGGCGGACCTAGACTTGGGAGGTCATGAGCGAAGCCCCTTCCCCCGTCATCCTCCCGCCCGGATCCTCCCTCCGAGGGCCGGTGGGGCCGGCCTCCGGCGCCTCCGCCGACGACCTGCTCTCGGGGCTCAACCCGCAGCAGCTCGACGCGGTCACCTACCGCGGGCAGGCGCTGCTGATCGTCGCCGGCGCGGGGTCGGGCAAGACCAGTGTGCTCACCCGCCGCATCGCCCTGCTGCTGAGGCAGCGGGAGGCCTGGCCCAGCCAGATCCTGGCGATCACGTTCACCAACAAGGCCGCCGGGGAGATGCGCGAGCGCGTCGAGCAGCTCGTGGGCGATTCCGCGCGCGGCATGTGGATCTCGACGTTCCACTCCGCGTGCGTGCGGATCCTGCGCCGTGAGGCCGAGCAGTTCGGCTTCACGAAGTCGTTCACGATCTACGACTCGGGCGACTCGCGCGCGCTCATCAAGCGGCTCGTCAAGGAGCATGAGGCCGACGCGTTCGGGTTCACGCCTGCGGCGATGCAGTCGCGGATCTCGAAGCTCAAGAACGAGCTGCAGGACGCCGAGTCCTACGCCCGGCAGGCGAACATGTCGGATCCGGCCGAGCGCGTCTTCGTCGAGGTCTTCGCCGACTACCAGCGCCAGCTGCAGAAGGCCAACGCCTTCGACTTCGACGACCTCATCGGCCAGACCGTGTACCTCTTCCGCGCGTTCCCGCAGGTCGCCGACGTGTACCGGCGTCGCTTCCGGCACATCCTCGTGGACGAGTACCAGGACACCAACGCCGCCCAGTACGCCCTGATCCACGAGCTCACCCGTCCGGTGCAGGGCGATGCGCCCGAGCCGTATGCCTCCAACGGAATGATGATCTTCGAGCCCGACCCGCACGAGGCGGCCGGCGCCGAGCCGGGCGCCTCGCTCACCGTCGTCGGAGACTCCGATCAGTCGATCTACGCCTTCCGCGGCGCGGACATCCGCAACATCAGCGAGTTCGAGCGCGACTTCCCCGGCGCGAAGGTCGTGCTGCTGGAGCAGAACTACCGCTCGACGCAGAACATCCTGTCGGCGGCGAACGCCGTGATCAGCAACAACTTCGACCGCAAGGACAAGAAGCTCTGGAGCGACAAGGGATCCGGTCACGCGATCGTCGGGTTCACCGGCTACTCGCAGCACGACGAGGCGCAGTTCGTCGCGGACGAGGTCGAGTCGCTGCGTCGTGCCGGCATGCCCTACGGCGAGATGGCGGTCTTCTACCGCACCAACTCGCAGTCGCGCGCGCTGGAGGAGATCTTCATCCGCTCCGCCGTGCCGTACAAGATCATGGGCGGCACCAAGTTCTACGAGCGCGCCGAGATCAAGGACGCGCTCGCGTATCTCGTCGCGGTCGCGAACCCGGCCGACGAGATGGCGGTGCGGCGGATCCTGAACAAGCCGCGCCGCGGCATCGGCGACGTCACCGAGACGTCGATCGCGCGCTTCGCGGAGGAGCACGGGCTGAGCTTCCGTGACGCTCTCGCGCACCCGGGCCAGCTCGGTGTCGGGCCCAAGATCCAGGCCGCGATCGCGCTGCTGGACGCGGTGCTGCGCGAGGCGACCGAGATCATGCTGCCCGCGTCCGGCGAGGTGGCGCCGCCCACGGCGGTCGCCGAGGGGCTCACGCTGCTGCTGCAGAAGAGCGGCTACATGGACGCGCTGCGCGCGAGCCGCGACCCGCAGGACGAGGCGCGGCTGGAGAACCTCGACGAGCTCATCGCGGTGACCCGCGACTTCGCACGGAACAATCCGGAGGGCACGATCGCCGACTTCCTCACCGAGGTCGCGCTCGTCTCCGACGCCGACGACCTCGACGACGAGTCCGGCGTGGTCTCGCTCATGACGATGCACACGGCGAAGGGCCTCGAGTTCGATGCCGTCTTCGTGACGGGCGTGGAGGAGGACCTCATCCCGCACCGCATCTCGGCGAACGAGCCCGGCGGTCCGCAGGAGGAGCGGCGTCTCTTCTACGTGGGGATCACGCGCGCCCGCAAGCGTCTGCACATCTCGCTCGCGATGACCCGCGCACAGTTCGGCGAGGTCTCTGTCGCGATGCCGAGCCGGTTCCTGCAGGAGATCCCCGCCGAGCTCGTCGACTGGCGG
>NZ_NCKN01000222.1 GCF_002257455.1 Microbacterium sp. 13-71-7 | reverse complement strand
GCCGTCGACGGATCCGGGATCCGCGCAGGAGAGGCGTCGGCGCATGCCTGAGGGCGACACCGTCTACCGCGTGGCGCACCGCCTCGACGACGCGCTGCGCGGCGGCCTGGTCACCCGCTTCGACCTGCGCGTGCCGGAACTCGCGACCGCCGACCTCACCGGATCCGTCGTGCACGCCGTGATCCCGCGCGGCAAGCACATCCTGATGAGGATCGGCGACTCGACGCTCCGCTCGCACCTGCGCATGGACGGCGCCTGGCACCTGTACCGCCCCGGCGAGCGCTGGCGGGCTCCCGGCTACACCGCGCGCGCGATCGTCAGCACCGCGGATGCGGAGGCGGTGGGCTTCGACGTCTCGATGCTCGCGCTCGTCCCCACCGCGCAGGAGGACACGCTCGTCGCGCACCTCGGACCGGATCCGCTGGGCGCCGACTGGGACCTCGCCGAAGCGGCGCGACGCCTCGGCGCCGACCGGCGCCCGATCCACGTCGCGCTGCTCGACCAGCGCAACGTCGCCGGCTTCGGCAACGAATACGCCGCAGAACTGCTGTTCCTGCGCGGGGTGCGCCCCACGACGCCCGCGATCGAGGTCGACGTCACCGCCCTGCTGGAGCTGGGGGCGCGCACGATCCGCGCCAACCGGGATCGCCTCGACCGCACCTTCACCGGCGTCGCGCAACGCGGCCGCACGACCTGGGTCTACGGGAGGGCGCACCGCACGTGCCGGCGCTGCGGCGCGATCATCGAGAGCGGCGAGCTCGGGGCGGATCCCACCGAGGAGCGCCGCACCTTCTGGTGCCCTCGCTGCCAGCGCTGACCCTCGTCCACGACACGCGCGAAATGCGTGCACGGGAATAGATCCGCCGCCGTCACGGTTGCAGATGTATCCGGGGAAAGTCCCGGGCACGGGAGGTTTTCGTGGGCAAGAACTACGTCGACATCGAGGACGGCCAGGGCGGCACGCTGCGCTATCGCAAGCACGCCAACGGCCGCGGCCTCATCGCGCACGGTGCCAAGGTGCACCCGCAGGCGGTCGTGGAAGCGGGCGCCTACGTCGAACCGCGCGCGAAGGTCGGGGCTGGAGCGCGCGTCGCGCGCGGGGCCTGGATCGAACCCGACGCGGTCGTGGGCGTGAACGCCCGGATCGAGGCCCATGCCCATATCGGGCAGGGGGCCGTGATCGGGGACGGCGCCAGCATCGGCGTCCGCACCGAGGTCGGGGCCGGAGCGCACATCGCGCGCGGCGCCCGCATCGGGGACGACGAGATCATCGCCGCCGGCATGACGCTGGACACCGACCGCAAGGGGCTCTGGCTCGCCGCCTGAGCCGCGCGGCCGCCGGGTACGCTGAACCCATGAGCAGACGAGGCGCATCCGGCGGTCGCAAGCCCGCGGTGCGCTCCGCGAAGGGCGGCGCCCGCAGCACCGCCGGCGGTCCGGCCGCGAAGGGCAAGAACGGCGGGAAGCCCGCAGGCAAGTCTTCGCCGCGCGCCAAGAAGGCGGAGAAGGTCGTCTTCGACGCCCCCGCCACGGTCGACGAGCCCCGCACGCTGCGCCTCGGCGCGGTGCCCGGCGCGACCCCTGGGCGCTGGATCGACACCTGGAAGGAGCGGATGCCTCGGGTGACGCTCGAGCTCGTGCCGCTCTCCTTCGCCGCCCAGCGCACCGCGCTGACCGAGGGCACCGTCGACCTCGCGCTCGTGCGCGCGCCGTTCGACAAGGACGGCATGCACGCCATCCCGCTCTACGAGGAGCTCCCCGTGGTCATCGCCGGGGTCGAGTCGCATCTGCTCGCCGCCGAGGAGCTCTCCCCCGCCGATCTGGCGGGCGAGACGCTGCTCACCACGCGCGAAGACGTGCTGGGCGACCTCGACCTTCCGACCACCCCGTCGCGGATCCCTCCGCTCGACACGGTCCAGGATGCCGTCGAGACCGTCGCCTCGGGCGTCGGCATCCTCGTCGCGCCCATGTCGCTGGCGCGCCTGTACCACCGCAAGGACGTCGACTACCGGGTCCTCCGCGATGCGCCGGTCTCACCGGTGCTGCTCGCCTGGCCCGCCGACGCCACGACGCCCGACATCGAGGCGTTCGTCGGGGTCGTGCGCGGCCGCCGCGCCACGTCGTCCCGCTGAGCAGGCCCAGCGAGACGAAACACGGCGCCCTTCGTCTCGCTGCGCTCGCTCAGGGACCGGAAGATACCCGGTCCCTGAGCGAGGAGCGCAGCGACGAGACGAAGGGCGCTCAACGGCCGGGGTGGGGTCAGGCCGCCTGCGCCATCTCCGCGGTCGCGATGACGCGCAGCACGTCGCCGGACGCGTCCACGACCACGCGACCGCCGTCGCCCAGCTCGCCCGAGACGAACAGGTCCGCGATGCGGTCGTCCACCTCGCGCTGGATCAGGCGGCGCAGCGGGCGCGCCCCGTACTCCGGCTCGTAGCCGTGCTCGCCGAGCCAGGCCACCGCCGCGTCGGTGATGTCGAGCGTCACCTCGCGCCCGGCGAGGCGCCGCGACGTGGCCTGCAGCAGGAGCCGCACGATGCGGCCCAGCTCCTCGCGGCTGAGCTTCTGGAACAGCACGATCTCGTCGATGCGGTTCAGGAACTCGGGCCGCATGGCCTCACGGAGCTTGCCCATCACCCGCGCCCGCAGGTCCTCCTGGGAGGCGAATCCGTTGGCGGATCCGTCCTGCGAGGCGACGAAGCCGAGCGCACCGGAGCGCGACGCGAGGAACTCGGAACCGATGTTCGAGGTCATCACGATCACCGTGTTGCGGAAGTCGACCGTGCGGCCCTGGCCGTCGGTCAGCCGGCCGTCGTCGAGCACCTGCAGCAGCAGGTTGAACACGTCGGGGTGCGCCTTCTCGATCTCGTCGAACAGCACGATCGCGTAGGGGTTGCGCCGCACGCGCTCGGTCAGCTGCCCCGCCTCGTCGTAGCCGACGTATCCCGGAGGGGCGCCGACGAGCCGCGACACCGTGTGCCGCTCACCGAACTCGCTCATGTCGAAGCGGATCACGGCGGTCTCGTCGTCGAACAGGCGGTCGGCGAGCGCCTTGGCCAGCTCGGTCTTGCCGACGCCGGTCGGGCCGAGGAACAGGAAGGATCCGACGGGCCGGCGGGCGTCGCCCATGCCGGTGCGGCTGCGGCGCACGGCGCGCGCCACGGCGGCGACCGCGTCGTCCTGCCCGATCACGCGGGCGTGCAGGTCGGACTCGAGGTCCGCCAGGCGCTCGCGCTCGCTCTCGGAGACGCGGCTGACCGGGATCCCGGTCGCGCGCGCGATCACCGCGGCGATCTCCGACTCCCCGACGACCGCGGACTCCGCATCCGCCAGGGGTGAGGTGGCGCCGGCGTCGTCGATGCGGGCCTGCACCGCGGCGATCTCGTCGCGGATCCGCGAGGCCTCCTCGTAGTGCTCCGCGCCGACGGCGGCGTTCTTGCGTGCCTCGAGGTCGGCGAGCTCGGCGAACAGCGCCGCGACGTCGGTCACGACGCCCAGGCGCAGCCGCAGCCGCGCACCGGCCTGGTCGATCAGGTCGATCGCCTTGTCGGGCAGCACCCGGTCGGGCAGGTAGCGCGCGCTCAGCTCGACGGCGGCGCGGATCGCGTCGTCCGTGTAGGAGACCGCGTGGTGCTGCTCATACGCGGGCTTGAGTCCTTCCAGGATGCGCACCGCGTCCTCGATCGAGGGCTCGGCGACCTTCACGGACTGGAAGCGGCGCTCCAGGGCCGGATCCTTCTCGATCCGGCGGTACTCGGAGAGCGTGGTCGCGCCGACCAGGTGCAGGTCGCCCCTGGCGAGGCGCGGCTTCAGGATGTTGCCGGCGTCCATGCCGCCGCCCTCCCCGGATCCGCCCGCGCCGACGACCGTGTGCACCTCGTCGATGAAGACGATGATCTCGCCCTTGTGCGCGGCGATCTCGTCCATGGTCTTGGTCAGGCGCTCCTCGAAGTCGCCGCGGTAGCGGGTGCCGGCGAGCATCGCCGGCAGATCGAGGGCCACCACGCGGCGGTCCTTGAGCTGCGCGGGCACGGCGCCGTCGACGATCGCGCGGGCGAGGCCCTCGACGATCGCGGTCTTGCCGACGCCCGCCTCGCCGATCAGCACCGGGTTGTTCTTGGTGCGGCGGCTGAGGATCTCGATGGTCTGCTCGATCTCGGAGGCGCGGCCGATCACGGGGTCGAGCGCGCCCTCGCGCGCACGCGCCGTGAGGTCGAGGCCGAACTGGTCGAGCATCGGCGTCTCGGATCCGGAGGGGGCGGCCGCCGCGTCCTGGTCCGGGGTCGCACCCGCGGGCATGGGCTCGCGCAGCCCCTGGGTCAGGGCCTCGGCGGTGACGCCGGCGCGGGCGAGGATCTGGCCCGCGGGGGCGTCCTGCCCGAGCACGAGCGCGAAGAACACGTGCTCCGGCTCGATATAGGTCGCACCGGACGAGCGCGCCACCTGGTAGGCGTGGAACAGCGCACGGCTGGCGCTCGGGGTGATGGTCGCGGCCTCGACGTCGGAGGCCTCCCCCGGCGCGGGCAGGCGCGTGTCGACGGCGTCGACGATCGCCTGCGGGGTCACGCCGATGTTGCGGATCGCCTGATCGACCGCGTCGTCCTCGACGATCGTGCGGAGGACGTGCAGCGCGTCGAGCTCGGTCTGGCCGCGCTCGAGCGCGAAGCGGCCGGCGCGCTGCAGGATGCGCTGGGTGCGCACGGTCAGGAACCGGCTGAGGTCGATCGACCGGGTCTGCCGGGCCTGCTCACCGGCGAGGTAGCGGGCGAGGAACTCGTCGAACGAGCCCGAACCCGCATCGGTGAAGTCGTTGGGCATTTCGCTTCCTCTCAAACTTGAGCGTTGTGCTATCAACTTCAACGCCGTCCTGCCACGGGTATTCCCGCCCGGCCCTCCCGTGTGTTCCGGAGCGTTGCAGCGCGACTCCGCCGATCGCCGCCGCTCGCCTAGAATCCAGGGATGGCCTCGCTTCTGTATGTCGGCGTGCGCCCTGAGCTGGATGCGGCGACGGCGGAGCGCGCGTCCTTCCGTGTCGCCCTCGGCGTGGACGCCGACGCGCTCGACCGCATCGACCTCACCACCACCGCGCTCCCCGACGACGTCTTCGACCGCTACGCCGGCTTCGTGATCGGCGGCTCCCCGTTCAACGTCACCGACGTCCGCAAGTCCGAGACGCAGCGACGGGTCGAGGCGGACCTGGAGCGGATCGCCGCGCGCGCGATCGACGGCGGCACGACCGCGTTCTTCACGTGCTTCGGGATCGGCGTCGTCACGCGCCTGCTCGGCGGCGACGTCGGCATGGACACCCCGGAGGAGGCGACCGCGGCCGAGATCCGCTGCACGACGGACGCGGCGGCGGATCCGCTGTTCGGCCCCGCAGGACCCGTGTTCCACGCCTTCACCGCGCACAAGGAGGGCTCGGCCGAGGTGCCGCCCGGGGCCGTGCTGCTCGCCGGCAACGACACCTGCGCCGTGCAGGCGTACCGAGTGGGCGCCGATCTGTATGCGACGCAGTTCCACCCCGAGCCGTCTCCGCGCGACTTCGCCGATCGGATGGTGTTCTACCGCACCACGGGATACTTCGACCCCGACGCGTTCCACACCGTGCAGGAGGCGGTGCTCGGATCCGTCGTGACCGAGCCGGCCCGCATCCTGCACCGCTTCGGCCAGCGCGCCCTGACCCGCTGACCCCCCGCCGCCCCGACTTCTGACCGCGGTCGGCTGACCGCTGACCGCTGACCGCGAGACTTCAACTGGGCGACGAGACTGCACGGAAAACGCGCAGTCTCGTCGCGGAGTTGGAGTCTCGCGGACAAGGGAGCCCGGATCCAGGGAGCCCGGATCCGGGGCGGGCGGATCAGGGGAGGGCTCGGAGGAGGGCTATACGGTCGTCGAGGTAGGCGGAGAGCAGCATGAGGGCGCCGGCGGCGGACCAGCGCACCGACGGGACGCCGTCGACGAGGACGAGCGGGCCGGACGAGCCGCCGGCCGACACGGCGGCGACGTCGATCGGGGTCCACCCGACGTGCACGGTCTCGCCGTCGGCGAAGCCGCCGCGCGAGGCCTCCGCCCTGCGCTCGGCCCTCGCGCGCGCCGACTCCGCCGCGTAGCCCCGGCGCACCGGCGCCGCGGCGCGCAGCACCTCGGCCGTGGCGAACACGGCGTCGTCCGAGATCAGGAGCGCGCCGACGTGCCAGGCGGATCCGGCGCGCACGATACGCGGCGCCCGCCACCGCGAGGTCTTCTCGCGGCCGAGCGCCTCCTGCGGCAGGCCGGAGAGGGCGGCCCGCGCCCCGTCCAGCAGCGCCTCGAGCGGGGCGCCAATCAATGCGCAGGAGGGGTGCCACGCTCCACCGCCCAATCTGCGTGCGGCCTACAACCGC
>NZ_NCKN01000221.1 GCF_002257455.1 Microbacterium sp. 13-71-7 | reverse complement strand
ATGCGCCGATCCGTCCAGCCGTTCAGGATCAGATCCTCCCGCGAGCGCACGAGCTGCGCCAGGACCTGCTCGTGGTGCGCGACGCCCGCCTCCGAGATCTGTGCCATGCCTCATCCTGAGCGCCCACGGAGGCCGATCGAGCACCGATCGCGTATCTCGTGCGAAGCTCCCCCGCACGGTCTTCTGTGGAGGACGATCCCGCCGCAGGCCGGGCGGGACCGCGGTTCTCGCCGAGAGCACCGGATCCTGCCGAGCACACAGGAACGCGACGCCAATAAGCCGTGCGCTCGGCAACAACCCGTGCGCCCGGCGATCACGCACGCCCGCGGCTAACATCCCGCACGCTCGACAACAACCCGTGCGCTCGACGTCGACGTGAACGAGAACACCGGATCCTGCCGAGCACACAGGAACGCGACGCCAACAACCCGCACACTCGGCAACAACCCGTGCGCCCGGTGATCACGCACGCCCGCGCGCACACCCTCGGCCCCATCCCGCACACTCGACAACAAGCCGTGCGCTCGACGTCGACACGAACGAGAACACCGGATCCTGCCGAACACACGGGAACGCGACGCCAATAAACCGTGCGCTCGGCAGCAACCCGTGCGCTCGGCGATCACGCACGCCCGTGCGCCCGACGACCGCGCAAGCCCGTGCGCCGGGAACGCACCACGCACCCGGCTCCAACAGCCCCACGCCACGCCCGCCCGCCACCGCGCACCCGGCGACCCCGCTCCGCGCGGCGCGCCAGGTCGTGGGCGTCGGCGGGCGGAGGTAGCCTCGATGGGTGACCCCGGAGCTCGAAGCGCGCATCATCGCGGATTCCCGCGATCGGGTGGCGTGGCTGCGGGCCAGGGCGCGCGGCATCACCGCGACCGACGTCGCCGGGCTCACCAGCGACGGCTCGATCGCCCGCGCGGCGGACGCGAAACTCGGCGCGGGACCGCGTTTCGGCGGCAACGCCTATACGGACCACGGTCGGCGTCGCGAGCCGGAGATCGCCGCCTGGGTCGCGGCCACGCACGGCATCATGCCCTCGTCCGCGCTGTTCTGCGCCGAGGTCGAGAGGCGCCATCTGGCCACTCCGGACGGCATCGTGCAGGAGGCCGACGGACGAGTGCTGCTGGCGGAGATCAAGACCACCAACAAGTCGTGGCGCTCGATCCCCCGCACCTACCTGCGACAGGTGTGGTGGCAGCAGCACGTGCTCGGCGCCGAGCGCACGCTGTTCGTGTGGGAGGAGCACGACGACTTCCAGCCCATCCACGACGAGCCCAAGTCGGTGTGGATCGACCGCGACGATCGCGAGATCGGTCAGCTCGTCGGCCTCGCCACGCGCCTGATCGACGAGCTCTACCACCGCACGACGGGCCGGACGCCTCCTCGGCTCTCGCCCGCCGCGTCCAGCAGCCGGGATGCGCTGCGCGAGCGCGACATGTTCCGCGCGCTGGCCCTGGCAGAGTGACCGCCGCCCGGGCGGAGCCTCGTCACGTCCCGTTCGTGAACGTGCACGTCGGGGTGTTCAGGATCGGCTTGGTGTAGGTGAGCGTCGAGACGTTCGGCGAGACCCAGCCCGTCCACGCCTTGGTGCGCACGTTGGAGTTGAAGCTCTCGCCGAGCAGGCCGCCCAGAAGTCCCGACAGCAGGCTGCTGCTGAACGTCGTCGTGTAGACGCCGTTCACATCGGGACCCGTGGTCGGCACCGCCTGCCAGGCCGTGCCGGCGATCTGCCACTCCGTGTCGGCCGCGGCGGTGAAGCCGGAGTACGGCGCCGTCTGCGCCGTCCACTTCCAGGTGACCACCATGATGTTGCCGCCGAGCAGCGCGCTGCGGCACGTCGACACCCCGGTGATCTGCGGCGGCACGAGTCGTACCGCGGTGATCCCGCTCCCTCCCGCGAACTCGGGATCGGTGAAGGATGCGTCGGTCTTCTGCACCGGCGGGGCGAACAGGACCAGCCCGAGGAGCAGGACGCCGAGGACCGAGAGGACACCGGTCAACGTCCTCCGCGCTCCGGCGCGGCCCTTCATCGCTCACCGCCGTCACGCCGACGCCGCGCCGCGACGAGGAGGATCACGACAGCGGCGGAGACGAGCACGCCCCCCACGACGATGAAGGGCACCGGCACGCCGCCGCCCGTCGCGGGAAGAGCGTGCTCCGGCCCCGGCCCGACCTGCACGGCGTCGCCGAATCCGTCCGCGTGCACGCTTATCTGCGTGGATGCGCCGCGCTCCGCCTCATCCCCGACCCGCACGTCCAGGCGCAGGTGGGCGACGGCATCCGCGGGCATCGCCTCGATCTCGACCGGTCGGCCGCCGCGCGGCACCGCCCAGTCCGCGCGCAACGTGCGCTCCCCCGACGGGCAGCCGCCGCCGCGCCACGGCTCCGCGCACGTGCGGACGTCGATCGCGAGCGGCGCGGAGCCGCTCGCGCTCACGCTCACCCGCACGAATCCGGCATCAGGGGCGTCCGCGCTGACCGTCAGATCCCAGCGCACGCTCATGCCTTCGGTCATCGCCGCCGCGGCGGACCAGTCCGCGCTCGAGACGATCCGCACATACCGCCCCTGCACGGTCTCGGTCACGACCGAGGCATGCGCCGGTGACGCGTTCAGCGCCCCGAGCAGCCCTGCCAGAAGGACCGTCGCGGCGAAGCGGATCCGCGTCGTCATGACACCGGATCGCCCGCGGTCGTCTCGTCGACCTTCCGGGCGCGGCCACCCGTCCGGGGCCAGAAGGCCCAGATCACCAGGGCCGTCGCGCCCAGGGTGAGCCCGCCGAGCACGAACGGATTCCCGAACGCGACGATGACGGGCGCAAGACCCGGGATCGCGAAGCGCACGATGCGCACCGTGCTCACCGGATAGGGCGCGGGGTCGTCCTGCGCGTTGGCGTCCCCGCGCAGCGTGATGAGTCGCTGGGCCGGGGAGGCTCCGTCCTCGACCACGCGCACCCGGTGGGTGACGGGCAGCTGCCCCGGGCGGTCGACCGTCACCACGTCGCCGACGTGCACCTGTGCCGCAGGGATCTGCTGCACGACCGCCACCGATCCGGCAGGGATCGTCGGTGACATGGATCCGGTCCGGAACATGATGAGGGTGATGTGGGCGGTGAAGGCCAGCACCACCAGCACGATGCAGATCAGGCCGGCGAGCGCTGCGACCCACAGCAGCACCTCGCTGAGCACGCCCCGCGCCGTCGGCCTGGGCCGCGGGGCGGTCGTGCCCGACTCGCGCTGCGCGCGGCGGGTCAGCGGTGCCGGGGTCGTCGCCTGGGTCACGGTCCTTCTCCTTCTCATCCTGTGTGCGAGGTCAGCTCGACGTCGCGACGAACTGCCAGGTCTGGGTCAGCGCCAGCCCCTGCGCGCCGTTGCCGACGGTCGACGGCATGGTGATCGCGAAGCAGTAGTTCACCTGGTTCCCGCCGTTCGCCGTGACGGTCTGGGATCCGGCCGCCGAGGTGTTCAGCGCCGATCCGTCCGCGATGACGACCGTGGATCCCGCCGCCGCGTAGTCCGTGGCCGACGCGCACTGCGCGGCCGTCACGGTCTTCACCCCGTAGGTGAGGTAGTCGGCGAGCGTGCCTGCGGCGTACGTGCTCGCGGTGAGCTTGACCGTCCCGGCGACGGACGGGTTGGCGGTCTTCACGCTGAACAGCGCGTAGACCGTCTTGCCCGGCGCGAGCGCCGCCGCATCCGCCGCGGCGGCGAACGTCATCGCGATCGCCGTGCCCGCGGTCGCATGGCTTGCGAAGGTCGTGCCGTTGATGCTGCCGACGACATCGAACCTCCCGGCGGTGAACGTGCCCGTGGCGTACTCCCCGTCGTTCCAGCTCGCGAGCGTCACGGTGGCGCCGACGCCGAGCACGAGCCCGCCGGCGAGCACCGCCCTGATCCGTCTCAGGGCGAGCCCGCGCCGGCGTGTGCGGAGGCGGCGACGCGTCGTGACGACGGCCGTGGTCTCCCCGGATGGCATGGGATCAGCTCGAGGTGGCGGTGAACGACCAGGTCCCGGTCGCGGCGCCTCCCTGCACGAGCGACGCCTTCGCGGTGGCGACGAAGCACAGCTGCGTGGCGGTGCCCGCCGTGCCCGCGGTCGCGCCCTTGGTGAGTGCGACGCTGGATCCGGCCGTGAAGGAGGTGAGGTCGGCGCCGGAAGCGACCAGGGTGCCGGTGGTGGCGGTCGCATCGCAGGTCGCGGCGGGCGCGATCGAGTACACCGAGTAGGACACGTTGGTCGCGTTGGCACCGGTGCCGGTGCCGGTGGATGCCACGAGCGTCGCGTTGTTCGTCGTCGTGCTGTCCAGGCGCACCCAGAACGAGGCGTAGACGACGTCGCCCGGCGTGAGGTTGCTGAACGGCGCACTGAAGCTCAGGGCGGCGGCCGTGTCGCCCTTGGTCACGTTGTGGTTGCTGAATCCGGCGGTCGCGGAGGTCGTGGACCCCTCGAGGTTGAAGGAGCCGGCGGTGAAGGTGCCGGTCGCGAACTCGGAGTCGTTCCACGCGGCGAGCGTGATGGCCGCGCCGACGCCGAGGACGAGTCCTCCGGCGAGCACAGCGAGAATCTTGCGGCGGTTGCGTGTGGACGTTGCCTCGGCGTTCATGTCGTTTCCTTGCAGTCAGGGGCTGATGCACCCCATCCTGGAAGCCGGAATATCGGTATGCAAGGAACTGGCCGCGTTCTTCAGGCTTCCTTCAGGGAACCTTGAGGAGCGGTGGAACGCGGCCTCGAAACGCCGTCCTACTCGGCCGGAGCGAGCGCGATCACGGGCGCGAGAGCCTCGCGGCTGACGGCGATCGCGGGCCCCGCGGCGTCGACCAGCACGCCGCTCATCCCGGGCTGCTGCACCAGCACGCCGCCGATCTGCTCGGCGGTGAAGGGCAGGGGCTGGTCACCGCGGCCGAGCGCGATGACCTCGAGCGGGTGGCTGAACAGCTGCAGGTAGCGCGCGCCGTCGGCCGTGTGCGCCTCCGCCACCCCGTACTGGCCGTCGCCGTCGACGTCGCTGACCGCGACCCAGAGCCGGGCCGTGGTGAGCGCCTCGGCGACGCGCGCCTCGGAGTCCGCCTCGCGGGGCGCCGCGAGCAGGGTCTTGACGGCGAACGTCGGATCCGCCTCCTCGAGCGCCTTCTGCAGGATCTCCGAGGGGAACACGACACGGTGCGGCTCGGAGGCGTTGTCGATGATGAGGCCCGCGAACGGTCCGTCGATGACGTTCTGGTACACCGCCTGCACGGGCTGCACCACGGCCGAGGTCTCCGCCGGGTCCTCGTCGCCCTGCTGCACGGAGTCGCGCACCGCCGCGGCCGAGCTGAACGCCAGCATGAAGGAGTTCTCGCCGTCGTTGACGACCGCGATCGCGAGGGGCTTGCCCTCCTTGATCTGCTCGCCGGCGTCGCCGCTGACGCGCAGGAAGAGGTGCCCCTGCAGCGACTGACGCAGCACGCCCAGCAGCTCGGCCTGGCTCGCATCCTCGCCGAGCTGCGCGAGCGCGTCGCGCAGCAGCGCGTTGTCCGGCATGCCGGGGATCGACTCGGTCTGCTCGGGCGGATCCACCGGGGCGAGCGGAAGCGGAGGGCGACCCGACGGCGCCTGCACCTGCGCGGGCGCGATCGGCGCCTCGTCCCCGACGGGGTCGATCAGGTCGTGGCCCGCCTCCGGGGTCTCCGCAGGAGGGGCGACCGCGGGGCCGGACGGCGAGCCCAGACCGCGGAAGGCCTGCACCGAGACGTTGACCACCGGAGCGGCGGCCTCGCCCGCGGGCTCCGGCTCGGCGCCGGACTCGGGCGCGCTCACCCCGGCGTCCGGAGCGGCTTCCACGGCGGCGGGAGCGGACTCCGGCGTGACGTCGTCGTCCTGCTTATTACGGCGCGAGAAAAGGCCCATTGCCCCAGCCTAAACCGGGACCGTCCTCCACCACGCCCCGCGCCCGCATCCCGGTCACCGGGCGGCGGTCAGAGCTTCTCGATCGGCGCGATCTTGACGAGCAGCTTCTTCTGGCCCGCGGTGTCGAAGCGCACATGCGCGATGCGCTTCGCGCCCTCGCCGGTGATGGCCTCGACCTTGCCCTCTCCGAAGTCGTCGTGACGGATCCGGTCGCCGGCGGCGAGCTCCAGGTCGCCGTTGTCCCGCACCTTCGCCGTGACGCCCGCATTGCACTTGCCGCTCTTCAGCAGCGGCCTGCTGCAGGCAAACTATGGAATGAGCAAGGCCCAGCTCGAGGGCACGGTCGCGCAATACCGGAGCGTGGTGCTGCAGGCCGCACGCGACGTGGCGACCCAGGCGCTCACCGCGGAGATGCTGGCCGAACGCCGCGCACAGCAGCAGGCACAGATCGAGGCCGACCAGCAGATCCTTCGCGCCGCCCAGGCACGCGCCAGGCAGGGCGTACGCGATGCACGCGAACCTCTGGCGGCGGAGACA
>NZ_NCKN01000220.1 GCF_002257455.1 Microbacterium sp. 13-71-7 | reverse complement strand
GCCGAGATGGAGGGCGGGCGCGGCACGCTCATCCGCCAGGCGCTCGCGCACCTCGGCCTGCTGCGCTGAGCCCGGGACGCGGTTCGAGGGGGCGCCGGGATCTCTACCGGCTGGTCTCCTGCGCGACGAGCGCGACCAGCGCGTCGATGTCCGCCTCCGCGGTGTCGAAGCCGCACATCCAGCGCACCTCGTTGCGTGCGGCGTCCCAGTCGTAGAACCGGAAGGTCTCGCGCAGGCGGTCGGCGATGCCGTCGGGCAGCGTCGCGAAGACCCCGTTCGACTGCGTCTGCTGGGTGAAGCCCACGCCCTGGATGGATCCGTCGGCGATGCCCGCCTCGAGCGAGGAGCGCAGGCGCTGCGCCATCGCGTTGGACCGGCGGGCGTTGCGCAGCCACAGGTCTCCCTCGAGGAGCGCGATGAGCTGCGCCGACACGAAGCGCATCTTCGAGGCCAGCTGCATGTTGAACTTGCGGGAGTAGACGAGGCCGTCGGCGGCACCGGGGGTGAGCACGACGATCGCCTCGCCGAGCATGGCGCCGTTCTTGGTGCCGCCGAAGCTCAGCACGTCGACGCCGGCGTCGCGGGTGAAGGCGCGCAGCGGCAGGTCCAGCGCGGCGGCGGCGTTCGCGAGCCGGGCGCCGTCGAGGTGCAGCTTCATGCCGCGGGAGTGCACGTGGTCGGCCAGGGTGCGGATCTCGTCCGCGGTGTAGAGCGTGCCGACCTCGGTGGACTGCGTGATCGAGACGACCAGCGGCTGGGCGCGGTGCTCGTCGCCCCAGCCCCAGGCCTCGCGGTCGACGAGCTCGGGCGTGAGCTTGCCGTCCTCGGTGGGGACGGAGAGGATCTTGAAACCGCCGATGCGCTCGGGCGCCCCGCCCTCGTCGACGTTGATGTGCGCGGTCGTCGCCGCGATCACCGCGCCCCAGCGGGGGAGCATCGCCTGCAGGCCCGTCACGTTCGCGCCCGTGCCGTTGAAGACGGGGAAGGCCTCGACGCCCTCGCCGAAGTGCTGGCGGAAGACCTCCTGCAGCCGCTCGGTGTACTGATCCTCGCCGTAGGCGATCTGGTGGCCGTCGTTGGCCTCCACGATCGCCTGGAGCACCTCGGGGTGGATGCCGGAGTAGTTGTCGGAGGCGAAGCCGCGCAGGGCCTTGTCATGCAGAACGGTCACCGGACGAGTCTATTCTGCGGTGCCCCGCCACGATGACGCCGGGCGGCTCCAGGGCCTCGGTGCGCGGCGCCTTGACCGGATCCCGGCCGGTACGCCAGCATTCGAGAGTGAGCCGAGCAGAGGACGATGCGCAGGGCGCCACGATCGAGATGAGCCGTCCGCTGCTCTCGGCCGAGCGGCTGAAGGCCTTCGAGGATGCGGTGGTCGCGATCGCGATGACGCTGCTGATCCTGCCGCTGCTCGAGAACGTGTCGGAGTTCGCGCGCGACCGCAGGAGCGCGCTCGATTACGTGCAGGCCGAGAGCAAGCTGCTGTTCAGCTTCGCGCTGAGCTTCGTCATCATCGCGGTCTTCTGGATGAACCATCACCGCGTCTTCGACCGCGTCGAGAAGGCGACCAACGCCCTCCTCTGGCTGCAGGTCGGCTGGATGTTCACGATCGTCTGGCTGCCGGTCGCGACCGCCATGCTCGGCTCGTTGCCCGAGGACGCGATGCAGAAGCTGCTCTACATCGGCGCGCTCCTGGCGTCGTCGCTGCTCATGCTCGGCACCAGGCTGTATCTGCGCGGCCATCCGGAGCTGCATCGCATCGCCCCGGAGTCGCTGCGTCGTGGGCTCATCGCCGAGATCGTCATGAGCTGCCTGTTCGCGATCTCCCTCATCGTCGCGGTGCTGGTGCCGGACATCGGCTATGCGGCGATGTTCCTCCTGCTGCTCGCCGGCCCGGCGCAGGCGATCATCGCGCGCAGGGGCAGAGCGCGCCGGACGTAAGCAGGTCGTCACCCGGACGCAGGCGCGCCGGGGGATGGGCGCGAGGGCGGACCGGTCAGGCCAGGTCGATGATCCGATCGTTGACCTCGGCGGCATCGACGTCCCACAGCTCCACGAGCTGCGCCGCGACCCGGTCGATGGCGTCGTCGAGCCCGCGCACGCGCAGCACGACGGCGGCGGCACGCAGCGGCTGCTCGGCGTCGCGAGCGGCCTTGGCGAAGCCTTGCGCGACGGCGCGGGTCCAGGACTCGCTCGCCGCCTTGACGGCGGCGTAGTTCGCGCCTCCCGCGAGCGGGCGGGCGACCGCGGTCGAGGAGATGATCGCGAACCGGCCCGCCTCGGAGGCGCGCAGATCGGCGTCGAACGCACGGCTCGTCACGCGCACCGCGGTGAAGGCCTGCTCGAGGGCGCGATAGTCTTCCTCGGTCTGCCCGGCGAGGCCGCCGCCGCCGCGCCAGCCGCCGACCAGCGGCACGAGGCCGTCGATGTGCTCGCCGTCGTCGGCGAGGCGCGTCGCGAGCGCGGCGACCTCGGCCTCGTTCGTGAGGGAGCAGCTCTCCACGCGGATCGAGCCGCGCGCCGCGTCCGCCGAGGCATCCACCGCCGGATGCGCCGCGGCCGCGAGGGCGTCGAGCTTGCCCCTGTCTCGGCCGACCGCGATCACGCGCGCGCCGGCGCCGATCAGTGCTCGCGCGATCGCGAGGCCGGAGGGGCTCGTGGCCCCGGCGAGAAGTACGGTGCGTCCTGCGACGGTCATCGTCGTTCCTCCATCGTCATGGGATCCGGCATGCTCATCGGATCCGGCGTATGTGGATCTGGCCGCCATTGTTGCAGCGCTGGCCTCGTGCGGGGCCGGAAGAGGCGTTTCGGGGCGCATCTCACCACGGATCCATGGTGAGACGCGCCCCGAACGGTGAGAAGCGCCCCCAGCGGACAGCTCAGTCGTCGGTGCCGCGGATCCCCACGGTCGACTCGATGACCGGCTTCATCTTCTTGTCCAGCGTCTCGAAGAACATCGAGAGCGGGAACTCGTCGTCCAGCACGGCGTCGGTGTAGCCCTTGGGGGCGCCGGCGAGGATCTCGTCCGACAGGCCGCGTGCCCACTGCGAGGCCGGGTGCGGCGTGAGCGTGCCGCGGACCAGCTCGTACGCGGCGAGCCAGTGGGCGACCTTCGGGCGGTCGATCGAGTGCCAGTACAGGTCGTCGATCGCGTCTCCCAGGGCCACCACGGCGTCCGGCACGTTCTCCCAGTCGAAGGCGAGCGCGGTGTCGGTCCAGTGCAGCACGCCGCGCTGGTGCAGCCAGGCGAACAGCAGCTGTCCGCCGACGGCGTCGTAGTTGCGCGTGCGGTTTCCGGTGATCGAGAAGCGGAAGATGCGGTCGAAGATCACCGCGTACTGCACGAGGTGCGCGTAGTCGTGCATCTCCTGCTCGCTCGCGGTGAGCTGCTCTCCGGCGGCGACGCGGGCGTCGAACGCGCGCTCGATCTTCACCGACTCGCGGAACGCGGTCATGTCGCAGCGCATCTCCTCGAGCGAGTAGAGGAAGAACGGCATGCGCTGCTTGATCATGAACGGGTCGAACGGGAGGTCGCCGCGCATGTGGGTGCGGTCGTGGATGATGTCCCACATCACGAACGTCTTCTCGGCGAGCTCCTGGTCGTCGAGCATCGCCGCGGCCCGCTCCGGGAGGTCGAGGTTGGTGATCTCGCTCGCGGCGCGCACGACGCGGCGGTAGCGGGCGGCCTCGCGGTCCTGGAAGATCGCGCCCCAGGTGAACGTCGGGATCTCGCGCATCGCGACGGTCTCGGGGAACAGCACCGCCGAGTTCGTGTCATAGCCGGGGGTGAAGTCGATCAGGCGCAGCGAGACGAACAGCTTGTTGCCGTAGTCGCCGGCCTCCAGGTCGGCGATGAACTCCGGCCAGATCGTCTCGACGATGAGCGCCTCGACGAGGCGGTCGCTGGATCCGTTCTGCGTGTACATGGGGAACACGACGAGGTGGCGGATGCCGTCGATGCGGTGCTGCTGCGGCTGGAACGCGACCAGCGAGTCGAGGAAGTCGGGCACGCCGAAGCCCTCGTCGGCCCAGCGCTCGAAGTCCTTGACGGAGGCCTCGAGGTAGTCGGCGTCGTGCGGGAAAGCAGGGGCGAGGGCGCGGATGCCGGCGATGATCGCGGCGACATGCGCGCGGGCGGCATCGTGGTCGGCCGCGTCGGGGACGGATCCGTCCTTGATCTGCAGCGGGCGCAGGGCGATCGCGGCATCCTTGAGTACGGTCCACGCGGCGCTGCTCTCGGCCACGGACGCGTCCTCGACGACCTCGGGTTCGCCGATGAGAGCGTTGCTGGGAGTGGTGATGAGGGACATCGGGACCTCCGATCGGGGAGAGTGCAGGAAATATTCCTGCAAATGTTTGTTGACTCCGATATTATTTCACGTATGGACGATCCTGTCGATCTCGCGATCCTGGCTGCCATCTCTCAGGACGGGCGGGCCACGCTCGCGCACCTGTCGGAGACCGTGGGGCTGTCGGTGTCGGCCGTGCAGGCGCGCCTGCGCCGCCTCGAGTCGCGCGGTGTCATCTCGGGCTACCGGCCCGTCATCGACGCCGAGGCCGTGGGCAAGCCGCTGGCCGCGTTCATCGAGATCACCCCGCTGGATCCCGCCCAGCCCGACAACGCGCCGGAGCTGCTCGAGCATCTCGATGCGATCGAGGCGTGCCATTCGATCGCAGGCGACGCCAGCTACATGCTGTTCGCGCGGGTCGCCTCGCCGCGGCACCTGGAGCAGCTCGTGCGCGACATCCGGCTCGCCGCGAACGTGAGCACCAGGACGACGGTCGTGCTGCAGACGTTCTACGAGCACCGCCCTGTCGTGCCGACGGCGCGCTGACCGGCCCCGGATCAGCACTCGGCCGCGGATGTCGGCCGTTCCTCCTGGGCGGGCCGCGCCTGCCCATAGGCTGAGGGCGTGAGCGACACGGCGATCCAGGGCAGTACGGCGCATGAGATCGCCGACTCGATCCGCGCCCTGATCGGCTCTGGCGCGCTCGCGGCGGGGCAGGGCCTGCCCACCGTGCGCGGCCTCGCGGACAGCCTCGGCGTGAACCGCAACACGGTGGCCGCCGCCTACCGGGCTCTCGCCCGTGCCGGCGCGGTGGAGAGCCGCGGTCGCGGCGGCACGGTGGTCGCGGGCCCTGTACGCACCGAGGAGGAGGGCTTCGCGGCGGAGACCGTGCTGCGCGACCTCGGCAGCGGAAACCCCGACCCCGATCTGCTGCCCCTGCCCGTGCTCGCGGAGGTCGATCTGCGCACGCCGGCGCTCTACGGCGATGCGCTCATCGACGAGGGGCTGCGCACCTGGGCGACGCGATGGCTGGCCGAGGCGCAGCCGCGGCCCTTCGAGCTCTCGGTGACCTCGGGTGCGGTCGACGCCCTCGAGCGGCTCCTCGTCGCCTCGCTCGCGCACGGCGACGTGGTCGGCCTCGAGGATCCGTGCTTCCTCTCCAGCATCAACGTGGTCCGGCTCGGCGGATACCGCCCGGTCGGCATCCCCCTCGATGAGGAGGGCATGACGGTCGCGGGTCTGCGCGCGGCGATCGATGCGGGCGCCCGCACGGTCGTGTGCACGCCGCGCGCGCACAATCCCACGGGCATCAGCCTCACCGCCGAGCGTGCGGAGGCGTTGCGCGAGGTGTTCGCCGGAGCGCCGCACGTGCTCATCATCGAGGACGACCACTACTCGCTGCTGTCGCGCCGGCCGTATCACTCCGTGATCCCGGACGGGCATCCGCGCTGGGCGCTCGTGCGGTCGATGTCGAAGTTCCTCGGGCCGGATCTGCGGCTCGCGCTCCTCGCCTCGGATCCGGAGACCGCCGCGCAATTGCGCACCCGGCTCTCGCCGGGGAAGACCTGGGTCAGTCGGATCCTGCAGCGGGTCGCCGTGGGCATGCTCGACCACCCGGACACCCCCGCCGCACTCGAGCGCGCGGGCGCGCACTACGCCGAGCGCGGCGACGCCCTGCGCGCGCTGCTGCGCGAGCGCGGCATCACGGTGCGCGGCGACGATGGACTGAACGTGTGGGTGGAGTGCGGCGTCGACGGCCGCGCCGTGTCCGAGGCGATGATGCGACGCGGCTGGCTGGTGCGCACGGGCGGCGGGTTCCTGCTCGAGGCGGACGAGGCCTCACCGCAGATCCGCCTCACCGCGCACACCCTCGGCGACGCCGAGCTGCGCACCCTCGCCGACGACCTCCGCGCCGCGATCTCCGACGCCCGCCGGCGCTAGGCGGGAAGACCGGCGCTAGGCGGGAAGACCGGCGCTGGGCGGGAAGAGCGGCGCCAGGCGGGAAGACCGGCGCCAGGCGAGAAGACCGGCGCTAGGCGATGGGCACGCGATCGCCGTACGTCAGAATCCGGGTACTTCGGGATCGGGATCCGGGGGTGGATCCGGATCTTCGATCGTGAACGTGACGGGTGCGGGTGGCCGGTCGATGTAGATCGCGCCCGCGGGGCTGGTCCATTCCAGGACCCCCGCG
>NZ_NCKN01000219.1 GCF_002257455.1 Microbacterium sp. 13-71-7 | reverse complement strand
CTCAACCGCGCCCGGCGCCAGATCCGCACCACACCTGAGGAGGGTGAGAATGGACGAGCTGACACTGCTCCGCAGCCTGCGTGACGACGTCGCGGAACCCAGCGCCGAGCGACTCGCACCGGCATTCGCGAAGCTCGAGAACGCGATGCACGAGGCCGCCCCGAAGAGGACCACCCGCGCGCCGCGTCGCCGGCATCCGATCCGGTGGGCCGCCGCCGGACTCTCGGTCGCGGCCGCCGCGGCCGCGGTCATCGTCGTGGGCGGGGTCCTCGCCCCGCCGCATCCGGAAACGGCGAGCGCGGCGGCGATCGTGTTGCGTGAGACGGCCAAGGAAGCCCTCGCCGATCCGGATCCCGTCGCGGGGCCGGGGCAGTACCTGAAGCTCGAGGCGCGCTACCTCGTCGGGGAGGGCGAAGGAACCGGGACGACGGAACAGGAGCGCATCCGGATGACCGATCTGTACGTCCCGGCGAACCTCGACGACGAATGGGTGCAGATCTTCCACGGCGGCGGTCTGGGCACGACCGTGCGTCGCGGCCCTGCAGGCGCATACCCGAACTTCACCGGCCCCTCTCAGGCCGAGCAGCTGAGGGAGATCCTGGCCATCCCCACGGGGTCCGGGGCCGAGACCCTCGCCTTCTTCGACGCCCAGTACCAGGGCGGATCCACCTCGCGTGAGGAGGACGACTGGAAGCGGATCACCGATGTCCTCGATGCCTACCCTCTTCCGGCTCTGCTGCGGGCGCGACTCTTCGAGGCCCTGGCCCTCATCCCCGGCACCACCTCGACGCCCGGCGTGGCGAACCTCGACGGCCGGATCGGCGTCGCGATCGGTAGATCCGAGCCGAATCGAGGCGACAGCCGCCGCGAGATCATCATCGACCCCGACACGGGTCAGCTGATCGGCATGCGCGAGATGCCCCAGGGGGAATCGGGGCCGCAGCGGGTGAGCACGATCTCCACGACGGTCGTCGACGCGGTGCCGTGATGAGCGCGGTCACCCCCGCCTCGCTCGCGCTGCCGCCGACGGTCAGCGTCCCCGTGCCTCTCGACCTCGCGCCGCCGCCCTCGCCGCCGTCACCTCGCCGGTGACCTCCCCCAGGATCCGGTGCACTCCGAGTGCACCGGATCCTGCCGAACGCACGGGAACTTCGCGCCACCAACCCGTGCATTCGGCGCGAGCGCGAGCCCGAGCCGAACCACGGAACGGCCGCGCGCGTCAGCCCGTCAGCGTGCGGCGAGCGCGGCCTGGTACAGGTCCCGGGAGCCGAGGCCCGTGGCGGCGGCGACCTCGGCGCAGGCGTCCTTGAGGCGCATGCCCGAGGCGACGAGCGCCTGCACCTGGGTCAGGGCGTCCTCCGGGGAGACGGCGCGGGGCTCGGCCCCCGAGACGACCACCACGATCTCGCCCTTGACGCCCTGCTCCGCCCAGGCGGCGAGCTCGGCGGCGCCGCCTCGGCGCACCTCCTCGTAGAGCTTGGTGAGCTCGCGGCACACCGCCACCCGTCGAGAAGCGCCGAACGCCGTCGCCATATCGCCCAGGGCCGCGGCGAGGCGCGACGGGGACTCGAAGAAGACCATCGTGCGGGGCTCGGTGGCAAGCGCTCTCAGCGCCGAGCGCCGCTCCCCCGGTTTGCGCGGCAGGAAGCCCTCGAATGTGAAGCGATCGGTGGGCAGTCCAGACACGGCGAGCGCCGTGACGACCGCGCTCGGGCCGGGGATGACGGTCACGGTGACGCCGCGCTCCGCTGCCGCCGCGACCAGGCCGTACCCGGGATCGCTCACGGTGGGCATCCCGGCGTCGCTGAGCACCACGAGGTCTTCGGTCTCGGCCGACTCGGCCAGCTCCGCGGCCTTGGCCTTCTCGTTGTGGTCGTGCAGCGCGATGAGCCGGGGCCGGTTCGTGATGCCGAGGCCCTGCAGCAGCCGCTGGGTGGTGCGCGTGTCCTCCGCGGCGATGATGGTGGCGTTCTCCAGCACCTCGATGAGGCGGCGGGATGCGTCGCCCAGGTTTCCGATCGGAGTGGCCGCGAGGATGATCACCCGCCCCAGCATAGGCTGAGCGGGTGACCGCGCCTCTGCTGCCCGGCCTCGACGCTCGCATCGACGGCCGCCCCACCGCCTGGGAGCGACTGCGGGACGCCTGGCTGGGGGATCCGGCCCGGGTCCGGCTCGTGTCCTGGCTCGCGCCGACCCTCATCACCCTCCTCGCCGCGGTGCTGCGCATCGTGGGGCTGGGGCATCCGCACACGATCGTGTTCGACGAGACGTACTACGTCAAGGACGCCTGGTCCCTGTGGGTGCAGGGGTACGAGGGATCCTGGCGCACCGGCGCCAACGAGATGTTCGCGAAGGGCGACACGAGCGCGCTCGAGGACACCGCGGCGTTCGTGGTGCACCCGCCGCTCGGCAAGTGGCTGATCGCGCTCGGCGTCGCAGCGTTCGGCCCCGGATCCAGCTTCGGCTGGCGCATCTCGACGGCGATCCTCGGCACGCTCACGGTGCTCGTCGTGTACCTGCTCGCCAAGGCCCTCACCCGCTCCGTCACGGTCGCCAGCATCGCGGGCCTGCTCATGGCCGTCGACGGACTCGGCATCGTCCTGAGCCGGATCGGACTGCTGGACGGGATCCTCACCTTCTTCATCGTCCTCGGGATCCTGTTCCTCGTGTACGACCGGCGGCAGACGATGCCGGCGCTCGAGGACCGCGCCTCGCACGAGCGCGGCGATGACCCGACGCTCTGGGGCCGCGTGTTCTGGCGCCGGCCGTGGGTGCTCGCGGCGGGCGTCGCCCTGGGCGCGGCGACCTCGGTGAAGTGGTCCGGCGCGTACGTGCTCGCCGCCGCGGGGATCTACCTCGTCGTGACCGACGCGCTCGCCCGCCGCCGCGCGGGCGTCGCCCTGTGGCCCACCGACGCCGTGATCCGGCAGGGTCTCGCGAGCTTCGCGCTGCTCGTGCCGGTCGCCGCGGCCGTCTACGTCGCGTCGTGGAGCGGCTGGTTCCTCACCACGGGCGGCTACGACCGCAACATCACGGACAACGCGCTCACCTCGTGGTTCAAGTACCACTCCGACATCCTGGCGTTCCACGTCGGGCTGACGTCCGCGCACCCCTACGCGAGCCCGGCGTGGCAGTGGCCGCTGCTGATCCGTCCCACCGCGTTCTGGGTGGGCGGCCAGAACGCGCCCTGCTTCGGCACGGATCACTGCATCGGCACGATCACCTCGATCCCGAACCCGCTGATCTGGTACCTGGGCGTCGCCGCCGCGGTCTACCTGCTCGTGCGGTTCGTGCGCGGCCTGGTGCTGCGCTCCCCCATGCCGTGGAGCTACGCGATCCCCCTCGTGGGACTCGCCGCGACGTACCTGCCCTGGCTGGCCTTCCCCGAGCGCACGATCTTCCAGTTCTACACGGTGGTGATGGCGCCGTTCCTGATCCTCGCGCTCGCGCTCGCCCTGCGGGACATCGCCGGAAAGCGGACCGATGCCAGGCACCGACGGCAGTCAGGGCAGCGCACGGTCATGGTGATCCTGGTGCTGATCGTGCTGCTGAGCGCGTTCTTCTACCCGCTCTGGATCGGCCTTCCCGTGCCCTGGTGGTTCTGGCAGGCGCACAACTGGATGATCACCTGGATCTGACATGCGCATCCTCGACACCATCGACGAATCCCTGATCGCGCAGCTGCGCGGGCAGGGCGAGTTCTTCTGGCTCGACCTGGTCGCGCCGTCCGCGGAGGAGATCCAGCGGCTCGGCACCCTGCTCGGCTGGCATCCGCTCTCGATCGAGGACACCCAGCGCATGGGGCAGCGCCCCAAGCTCGACGTCTACGGCGAGGGGGCGCTCCTCGTGCTGCAGGCCGCCGTGGAGCGGCATCCCGAGGACGAGAACGACCATCCGCTGGAGGAGGTGCACTGTCACCTCAGCGGAGAGTTCATCGTCACGGTGCACTCGGACCGCTTCCAGGACCTGCGCCAGGTGCGTGCCCTGCTGCAGAACTCCACGGCGCCCAAGACCGAGCGCTACTACGTCTACAAGATCATCGACGTGATCGTGGACAGCTACTTCCCGATCCTCAGCGACCTCGACGAGGAGATCAACGGCCTCGAGGACGCGATCGTCGCCGGGGGCGGCCGCAAGGAGCTGCAGCAGACCTTCGGGCTCAAGCGCCTGCTGCTGAAGCTGCGCAGGGCCGTCGTCCCGATGCGCGACCTGTTCGCCCGGCAGGCCGAGGTCATCACGGATCTGGCGGGGCTCGAAGCCGACAGCCACGACTACTTCCGCGACATCTACGACCACCTGATCCGGATCACGGACGAGATCGACGGCTATCACGAGATGGTGTCGGGGTGCACCGACCTCTATCTGTCGACGGTCGCGAACCGTCAGGGCGAGACGTCCAAGCAGCTCGCGATCATCGCGTCGATCTTCCTGCCGCTGAGCTTCCTCACGGGCTTCTTCGGCATGAACTTCGACTGGGAGGTGCAGCACATCCTCGTGGGGCCGTGGGCGTTCCTCCTGCTGGGACTCGGCACGATGACGGCGTCCGCGGCCTTCATGTGGTGGTGGTTCCGCCACAAGGGCTGGACCGGGAACGACGAGTAGGCCGAGGCCGGCCGCGGACGGGGCTCGGCCGCGCCCGGCGCTCAGCCCCGGGCGGCGTGCTCCACGAGCGGCAGCACGCGCCCGCTGAGGTGCGTGCGCATCGCGATCGAGCTCGCGGTGCGGGCGACGCCCGGCACCAGGGCGATGCGGTCCAGCACCTCCTGCAGCTGCTCCGCGCTGTGCGCCACCAGGCGCAGCTGCATGTCGCTCGCGCCCGTGACCGTGTACATGTCCACGACCTCGGGGATCGCCGACGCCAGCGCCTCCGCCACCTCGTCATGGCCGACCTTCTGGTCGATCTCCACCTGGCAGAACGCAGTCAGCGCATATCCGAACCCTCGCGGGTCGATGCGCGGCACGATGCCCTCGATCACGCCGTTCTCGTGCAGCCGCGCGAGACGGCTGGTGACGGTGCCACGGGCCACGCCCAGCCGCCGTGCGCATTCCAGCACTGGCAGCTGCGGCGCGTCCGTGAGCAGCCGGATCAGGGCCGCGTCGAGGGCATCGATGCGCATCGTCAGTCCCGGAACACCTCGTCGGCGGAGTCCTTCAGCACTCCGGGACGGGCCAGGCCGCGGGTGAGGCGCGCCACGACGAGCAGCACGACGGTGAGGCCGATCGTGAGCAGGAGCTGCGTGCGTGCGCCGGCGTCGAACATGGTGAGCACGATCACGGCGGCCAGCAGCACGAGCGTGACGATCGAGAGCCACGGGAAGGCCCACATGCGCATCGGCAGCGGTGTGCCGTCGGCGTCGGCGCGCCGGCGCAGGATGAACTGCGCGAGCGCGGTGGCCGTCCACATGATCAGCAGGGTGGATCCGACCACGTTCAGCAGCGCGGGCAGCACCTGGTTCGGGAACATCCAGTTCAGGATCACCGTGACGAAGCCGAACGCGACCGAGCTCAGCACGGCGACGCGGGGCACACCGGCGGCGCTGGTGCGGGTGAGCGCGAGCGGGGCGAGACCGCGCTCGCCGAGCGAGAACGCCATGCGCGAGGCGCCGTAGATGTTGGCGTTCATGGCGGACAGCAGCGCGACGATGACGATGAGGTCCATCACGAGGCCGACGCCGGGGATCTTGAGCGTGTCCAGCACGGCGGAGAAGGGGCCGGCCAGCACGGACTCGGAGTTCCACGGCAGCACGGCGACGATCACGAAGATGGATCCGACGTAGAACACCAGGATCCGCACCATGACCTGACGCACGATCCGGCTGATGTTGCGCGAGGGGTCGTCCGACTCGGCCGCCGCGATCGCGACGACCTCGGTGCCGCCGAACGCGAAGACGACGATCAGCAGCGCTCCGGCGATGCCTGCGGTGCCGGTGGGCGCGAAGCCGCCGTGGTCGACGAGGTTCCCGATCCCGGTGGCGGGGGTGCCAGGGATCAGGCCGATGATCGCGAGCACGCCGACGACGAGGAACGCGATGATCGCGGCGACCTTGATCGCGGCGAACCAGAACTCGAACCGGCCGTAGTTGCGCACGCCGAGCAGGTTCACGACGGTGAGGGCGAGCACGAACAGCAGCACCCACGCCCATTCCGGGAGGCCGGGGAACCGGTGCGCGACGATGCCGGCGGCGCCGGTGGCCTCGGCCGCGATCACCACGACGAGCTGGATCCAGTACAGCCAGCCGACCGCGCTGCCGACGCTGCGGCCCATGGCCTTCTGCGCGTAGGAGCTGAACGCCCCGGACGACGGGTTGGCCGCGACCATCTCGGCGAGCATCGCCATCACGAGCACGACGATCGTGCCTGCGACCAGATAGGACACGATCACGGCGGGTCCTGCGATGCCGATCGCCTGGCCGGATCCGACGAAGAGGCCGGCGCCGATCGCGCCGCCGAGCCCCATCATGGAGATCTGCCGGCGGGTGAGCCCGGGATGCAGGCCCTTGGTGGTGGTCGTGGTCAGGGGGACTTCGGTGGTC
>NZ_NCKN01000218.1 GCF_002257455.1 Microbacterium sp. 13-71-7 | reverse complement strand
GTCGCCGTGCCAGGCGGAGTGCAGGTGAGCGGCTGGGCGATCGACCCCGACACCTCGTCCCCGATCGCGGTGCACTTCTACATCGACGGCGTCGGGGTCGCGAAGACCGCCGATCAGAGCCGTCCCGATGTCGCGGCCGCATATCCGGGATCGGGGGACAAGCACGGCTTCTCCGCGATGATCCCGGCGGGATCGGGGAGCCATCTGGTGTGCGCCTACGCGATCAACGACGCGGTCGGGAACAATACACTGCTGGCATGCCGTTCCTTCTGATCCGCCGCGTCCCTTCGCCCCGCGACGTCGCCCTGAGCAGCGGCATCGCGGTGCGTGCGGTCGCACGCGCCGCGATGGTGGTGCATTGATCGGCGGCGGACGCCTCGTCGCGGGAGCGCCCGAAGGGGACCGTTTCGCCGCGCTGGACGGGCTGCGCGGGCTGGCCGCGGTCATCGTCGTGATCTACCACGCGCTGCTCGCGAGCGCGTGGGGCAACGGATTCCAGGTGGTGCTCGGCGGAGGCGTCCCCGACTCCCCGCTGGTCGGCATCGTGGCGAACACCCCGGTGCGCTACCTCGTCATGGGTCCGGAGGCCGTCATCGTCTTCTTCGTGCTCAGCGGGTTCGTCCTGACCTGGCCGATGCTCGGCGGACGAGGGCTGGACCTGTGGAGCTACTACCCGCGGCGCATCCTCCGGCTCTGGCTGCCGTCGGCGGCGGCGATGGTGCTGGCCATGGTCCTGATCCTGGTGACCGCGCAGCGTCCCGAGGATGCGCCCAGCATGTGGGGCAGGACGTACAGCTTCCCGACACTGTCGGCGGGCGACGTGCTCAACTCCTTCTTCCTCCTCACGGGGGACACCAAGCTCAACAATCCGCTGTGGACGCTGCGCTGGGAGCTGCTGTTCTCCCTCCTCCTCCCGGTCGCCTTCCTGCTCGTGGTCCGGATCCGGAGGCGGCATGGCCTGTGGCTGCTGGTGCCGGGCCTGGCGGTCGCGGTCGGCAACGCCTTCAGCGTGCCCGCGCTGACCTACGGCGCGGTGTTCCTCGCGGGCGGGGTGGTCGCGGTCATGCTGCGGCAGGACGCCGGGCCGCGGAGCGCCGTCGCGAACGGAGCCATGGCGCTGGGCGGGCTCCTCCTGATCGGCGTCCCCGACGCCGTCCGCGTCCTGCTGCCCGCGATCCCCGCGCCGGTGCGCGCGGGGACTCAGGGGCTCGTCGTGGTCGGCGCCGCGCTCATCGTGCTGGCGCTGACGCGACGCTCCCTGCTCTCACGCCTCCTGGGATCCGCGCCCCTGCGCTTCCTCGGGCGGATCTCCTTCAGCCTGTACCTGGTGCACGTCCCGATCCTCATCGCCGCCGTGCACGTCGCTCCCGGCACACCGCATCGGGCGCTGCTGATCGCGATCCCGGTCGCATTCGTCGTCGCGTGGATCTTCATGCGGGTCGTGGAGCAGCCGTCCGCGCGGTTCTCCCGCACGGTCGGCCGCAGGGTCTCCGTTTTCGTCGCGGGCCTCGAGGCCGACCGGGACGCGCTCCCGGGGCGCGTCGGACTTCAGGACAGGTAGTCGGCCAGCGCCGCGAACTGCTCCGAGGGGGAGAAGCCGGCGTCCTCGATCTTCGCGAGGTCGAGCACGCTCCACGCCGGTCGCGGTGCGACGGGCGCCGTCGCGGACGCGAAGTACTCCTCGGTGCTGACGCCGGTGATCCTGGCCGGGTCGTGCCCGGTCGCGGAGAACACGGCGCGCGCGATGTCCGCCCAGGTCGCCGGCTCACCGGATCCGGTCACGTTGTAGACGCCGTACGGCGCCTCCGAAGCCAGCAGATGCACGATCGCGCGGGCGATGTCCTCCGTGAACGTGAGGCGACCGGTCTGATCGTCCACGACCTTCGGATCGATGCCGCGCTCGGCGAGCGATGCCATCGTGCGCACGAAGTTCTTGCCCTCGCCGATGACCCACGAGGTGCGCAGGATGTAATGCCGCGGCGCGGTCGCGACGGCGACGTCGCCGGCGGCCTTGGACTGCCCGTAGACGCCCAGCGGCGCCAGGGCGTCGTCCTCGCGGTAGGGGCGGTCGGCCGCGCCGTCGAAGACGTAGTCGCTCGAGACGTGCACGAGGGTGATGCCGTTCTCGGCGGCGATGCGCGCGAGGCGAGCAGGGCCCTCGGCGTTCGCGACCCATGCGTCCCTGCGTCCGTCCGGGGTCTCCGCGAGGTCGACCGCCGTGTAGGCGCCGGCATTGACGATCGTGCCGTAGTCGCGCCACCGGCGTGCTGTCTCGAGCCCGGCGTCCGCCAGGTCGAGCTCGGCGCGCGTGGCGTACTCGATGTGCGTGGCGTCGCCGAGCGCGGCGCGCAGGGCGAGGCCGAGCTGGCCGTTCGCACCGACCACGAGCGTCTTGCGCGGCGCGATGGGGGAGACGTCCGCGAGGCGCGGGTGGTTCTTGTCCTTCTCGGAGATCTCCACCTCGGCGAGCGGGATCGGCCAGTCGATCGCGGCCGTCTCATCGGCGAGGTTGAGGAACGAGTAGCTCGCGTCCGGGGACCAGTGGTCGTTCACGAGGTAGGTGTACGCGGTGTCGGGCTCGAGCGTCTGGTACGAGTTCCCGACGCCGCGCGGCACGAAGATCGCGCGGGAGGGATCCAGCTCGATCGTGAAGACGGTGCCGAAGCTCTCGCCCTCGCGCAGGTCCACCCAGGCGCCGAAGATGCGTCCGGTGGCGACCGAGACCCACTTGTCCCACGGCTCCGCGTGAATTCCCCGCGTCGTTCCGACGGCGTCGTTGAAGGAGATGTTGTTCTGCACCGGACCGAAGTCCGCCAGCCCCAGCGCGGTCATCTTCTCGCGCTGCCAGTTCTCCTTGAACCATCCGCGCGCATCGCCGTGCACCGGCAGCTCGAGGACGATCATCCCCGGGATCGGGGTCTCCACGACGGCAAGCTGCTTGCCGAACTCGACCGCCATCACTGCCCCTTGGTGGCGTAGAACGCCTCTGTCGCGTCCTTGGACGGCGCCCACCATGCCTCGTTGGCCCTGTACCAGTCGATCGTGGCGGCGAGGCCGGACTCGAAGTCCGCGTACTGCGGCGTCCAGCCGAGCTCGGTGCGCAGTTTGGTGGAGTCGATCGCGTAGCGCAGATCGTGGCCTGCGCGGTCGGTCACGTGGTCGTACGCGTCGCGCGGCTGCCCCATCTGCTCGAGGATGAGCTCGACGACGTCCTTGTTGTTGCGCTCGCCGTCGGCGCCGATGAGATAGGTGTCGCCGATCCGGCCCTTGTCCAGGATAGTCAGCACCGCGGAGGAGTGGTCGTTGGCGTGGATCCAGTCGCGCACGTTCTCGCCCGCGCCGTAGAGCTTGGGTCGGATGCCGCGGATCACGTTGGTGATCTGGCGGGGGATGAACTTCTCCACGTGCTGGTAGGGGCCGTAGTTGTTGGAGCAGTTCGAGATCGTCGCCTGCACGCCGAAGGAGCGCACCCAGGCGCGCACGAGCAGATCGGAGCCGGCCTTGGTCGACGAGTAGGGCGACGACGGGTTGTAGGGCGTGTTCTCGGTGAAGCGCTCCGGGTCGTCGAGCTCGAGGTCGCCGTAGACCTCGTCGGTGGAGATGTGGTGGAAGCGGCGGTCGTGCTTCCGGGCCGCTTCGAGAAGCGTGTAGGTGCCGACGATGTTGGTGTCCAGGAACGGACGCGGGCTGTGCAGCGAGTTGTCGTTGTGCGACTCGGCGGCGTAGTGCACCACGGCGTCGGCGTCGGCGAACAGCGTGTCGACGAGCTCGGCGTCGGTGATGTCGCCGTGCACGAACGTCACCCGCTCCGCGGGGAGGCCGTCGAGAGAGGCGCGGTTGCCGGCGTAGGTGAGCGCGTCCAGCACGGTGACGTGGTGATCGGTGTTCTCCACGACGTGGTGGACGAAGTTCGAGCCGATGAAGCCGGCGCCGCCGGTGACGAGCAGTCTCTGCATGACTTCCAGGGTAGCGGGGCGCGTCGCCCCGCACCGGGCGCGCGTGCTGGCGAATTCACAGGAACGAGCCGGTCATGCGAGAGAATAGGGGCATGCGTGGAATCATCCTGGCCGGCGGCACCGGCTCCCGGCTGCATCCGATCACCCTCGGAACGTCCAAGCAGCTCGTCCCTGTGTACGACAAGCCGATGATCTACTATCCGCTGTCGACCCTCATCCTGGCGGGGATCCGCGACATCCTGCTGATCACGACCCCCCACGACGTGGAGTCGTTCCAGCGCCTTCTCGGCGACGGCTCCCGCTTCGGCGTCTCGATCACCTACAAGATGCAGCCGTCCCCCGACGGACTCGCGCAGGCGTTCATCCTCGGCGAGGAGCACATCGGATCCGATTCGGCGGCGCTGGTGCTCGGCGACAACATCTTCTACGGCCAGGGGATGGGCACGCAGCTGCGGAAGTACACCGAGCTCGACGGCGGTGTCGTGTTCGGCTACTGGGTCGACGACGCGACCGCCTATGGCGTGGTCGAGTTCGACGACGCCGGCCGCGTGGTCTCGCTCGAGGAGAAGCCCGCGCAGCCGAAGAGCAACTACGCCGTGCCGGGCCTCTACTTCTACGACAACGACGTGATCGAGATCGCGAAGAACCTCAAGCCCTCCGCGCGCGGCGAGCTGGAGATCACCGACGTCAACCGCGAGTACCTCGACCGAGGGAAGCTCCAGGTGCAGCTGCTCACCCGCGGCACCGCATGGCTCGACACGGGGACCTTCGACTCGCTCGCCGAGGCGACCGACTTCATCCGCACCGTGGAGAAGCGCCAGGGTCTCTCCATCGGCTGCCCGGAGGAGGTCGCGTGGCGGATGGGCTTCCTCACCGACGACGAGCTGCGCGAGCGCGCGGAGCCGCTCATCAAGAGCGGCTACGGCGCCTATCTGCTGAAGGCGCTCGCCCAGGGCCGGGAACCGATCGCTCCGAAGGCATGACCGGGATCGCGACGAAGGGGGACGTCATGAAGGACTCGTCGTCCCGGCGCCTCGTGCTGTTCGCCCTGCATTCCGAGCGCGGCGACGCCGACGGCGCGACGCGGCACCAGCTGGCGGCGCTGCGCGACGTGGCGGATCGGCTCGTCGTCGTCGTCGAGCCGAACCTCGGCATCGAGGACCGCGCGGCGGTGGCCCTGCTGTGCGATCGCATCGTGGACCACGATGGGCCCGCCGTCGACGCTCGCGCGTATCGCGAGGCCGTGCGCACGGAGCGCGCAGGCGCCGGCGACGAGATCGTCTTCACCGGCAACAGCTGGTTCGGCCCCATCGGAACGCTCGACGACGTCCTGGAGCAGCCCGCGATGGCGGATGCAGGGGTCTGGAGGCTGATCGAGACCACGGATCGCCACCCCGAGTCCTTCCCGCTCGAGGGGTTCCCGGAGGTCAGAGCGCCCTGGACCTGGACGGTCGTCCGCGGCGCCCTCGTCGACACCTCGCCCTGGCGCGAGTACTGGGCGGCGCCGCCCGCGCACTCGGAGGACGAGTTCGCCGAGCACTTCCTCGCGCGGGGCGCGCGCGGCGGAGCTGGCTTCCCCGCGACCCTCGGTCCGCGCGGGAACCCCGGTCTGCTCGCACCGGGGATCCTGATTCAGGCCGGATGCCCTGTGCTGCTCCGGTCGGTCTTCGCGCAGTACCCGCCGCTTCTCGATCGTTTCGCGGTGCTGGTGCGCCCCATCATCGCCGAGATCGAGCGGCGAGGGTATCCCGTCGCCGAGCTCTGGCGCTCGGTGGTGCGGACGACGGCTCCCGCGGCGCTCAACGCGCTGGCCGGCATGCTCGAGGTGCTCCCCGATGCGGCGTCCGTGGACGAGGACGCGACCCTGACGCCGCTGCGGGTCTGCGTGATCGCGCACATCCCGCACCTCGACTTCGTCGACGAGCTCGCCGAGCACCTGCGTCAGATCCCGGGGGAGTTCGATCTCGTCGTGACCACGACGGACGGACGCAAGGCCACGAAGCTGCGCGCGCGGCTGCGCAAGAGCAACCGCGAGTGGGCGCGCCGTGCCGTCGTCCGCGTGACCTGGGTCCCCGGTGGCCGCGACATGGGCGCGATGCTGATCGGCTGCAAGGACATCATGCTGTCCGACGCATACGATCTCGTGATCCGGATCCACGGACGCGACCCGCGTCGCAAGACTCTCAACGTGCGCGAATACAGCCGCCGCTATCAGCTCGAGAACCTGCTGAGCAGCCCGGGGTACGTGCAGGGCATCTACGACCTCTTCCGGCGGGAGCCGGGTCTGGGCATGGTCTTCCCGCCCATGGTGCACATCGGCTACGGCACGATGGGGCGCGGCTGGGGCACCTATCGGGAGCCGGCCGAGCAGCTGATCGAAGAGCTCGGGATCAAGGTCCCGCGGGACGAGGTCTCCCCGCTCGCGCCCTTCGGCGGGATGTGGATCGCACGGCCCGAGGCGCTGCGGGCGTTCGTGGAGCGCGGCTGGACCGTGAGCGACTACCACCGTGCGCGACGCGCGCGCTGGATCGAGCTGACGCGCGTGCAGGAGCGGCTGCTCGCCATCACCGCGGCCGAGGCGGGATATCACTCCCGGACGGTGCTGAACCGGGAGCACGC
>NZ_NCKN01000017.1 GCF_002257455.1 Microbacterium sp. 13-71-7 | reverse complement strand
GTGGTGGTCTCGAACAGTCCACGGTACGCGCCGTAGCCCTGCTCTTCGAGCTCGGCTGCGGGGATGAAGCGCAGCGCCGCCGAGTTCATGCAGTATCTCAGTCCGCCGGCGTCCCGCGGGCCGTCGTCGAACACGTGGCCGAGGTGGCTGCCGGCTCCGGCGGAGATCGCCTCGGTGCGGACCATGCCGAACGTGCGATCCGTGGACGTGGTGACGGCGTCCGGGTCGATCGGCCGGGTGAAGCTCGGCCAGCCCGTTCCGCTGTCGAACTTGTCCGTGGACGAGAACAGCGGCTGACCGGAGACCACGTCGACGTAGATGCCCGGATCGTGGTTGTTCCAGTACGCGTTGCGGAACGGCGGCTCGGTGCCGCCCTCCTGCGTCACCGTGTACTGGTGCGCGGTGAGCGCGTTCAGGGCCTCAGGGGTCCTGCGGTAGTCGGTGGGGTTCATCGTGATGCTCCTCTGCTGCCGCCGCTGGCTGCGGCGTCACTGGAGAGAACGAGGAACGAGCCGGTTTTGGTCCCGTGAAGCTGTGCGCGGACTGTGAGTTTCGCGGCTGCGACGGAATGGATCAGGCGGATCGCGTGGCCCTGCGGACGACGGCGAGGAGCACCGCGACGACGAGGCACAGCGCGGTGAGCGCCAGGAAGGACAGCGTGAACGACGTCCCCGCCGCGAGAGCGCCGATCGCGAGCGCGCCGACTCCCGTTCCCGCATCGAACGCGACGTTCCACGCGGTGCTGGCGACGCCCTTGGCGTGCTCCCCCGCGACCTCGAACGCGCGCACCAGGGTCACGTTCTGCATGGTGCCGAACGCCGTTCCGACGAGGACCGCGCCGCCGATGAGCAGGACCGGGCTTGCGGATCCGAGGAGCCCGGAGATGCCGGCCGCGATGGATCCGAGGCCGAGCGCCGCGATCGCGAGCCCCGGCAGGATGAATCGATCCGCGCCGAACCGGTCGGCGGGACCTCCGACCGCCCACCGCGCGAAGGCGGCAGCGGCCGTGTAGAGGAACAGGGCGACGACCGTGAGCACCGCATCGGGCACGAACTGCGGCGTGAAGGTCGTGATGGCACCGCCCGCGCACGTCACGGCGGTGAGCGCCAGGATGGGCGGCCAGAGCCGCGCGAGCGCGCGGCGCTCTTCGCGCGGGCTCGCGTGCGGAACAGGCGCGGATCCCGTCCCGCCCGCCCCGGCCTCGGCGGCGGCGCGCGCATGCTTCGCGATCGCGCCGCCTGCGGCGAGCGCGAACGGGATCCCCACGAGCGGCAGCGCCGCGACGGCCAGGGCGACCGGCAGCCCTGCCTGATCGGCGATCCACGGAGAGATCGGGGTGAGCACGAGCTGGGCACCGGCGACCGCGAGCCCGTACGCGCCGATCGCCCGGCCGCGCCGCTCGGGCGGGAACAGCGCACCGACCGCGGAGGATCCGCTCACCGTGACGATGCCGAACCCGATCCCGCGCACCGCAGCAAGCGCCAGGACCTGCCCCGGGGCCGTCGCAAGGATCTCGCCGAGCGCCGGCAGACCGAGCAGGAGGCACGCGAGCGCGAGGCTGACCCTCCAGCCCATCCACGAGCGCATCCGCTCCACGACGAGCTGGGTGAGGATCGTGGCCGCCATCAGCACGGCGTTGACCAGCCCTGCCAGGAACTCGTCTCCGCCGAGCGCGACCATGTGCATGGGCGCGACCGGCAGCATCACCGCGAACCCCGCGAAGGCGAACGTCGTCATCGCGAGCAGTGCGGGCATGCCGGGCTCGCGCCACGGCGGGCCCGCGGGTTTCGCGATCCGCACCGCGTCCCCCTGATCCTGTGCGCTCGTCACCGCGCCACCCTATCGAGTCCTGTCCCGGTGGACCTCGCGTGCTCGCCGGCGCCCCGTCGACAGCGAGCGAGGCGGGTGACAGAATGCGGCGTACGGGGGCTGGACGAGGGGACGTCGTCATGGGCAGTGATCCGGCCATCCCGCGGATCCGCATCCGTCGGCGCGGCGCCGGCACGCTGGCCGTGATCGCGCTGCTGCTGACGGCGTGTTCCGTCGGCGGCGCCCGCCCGGACCCGCGCTCGACGGCGTCGACGCCCACCGCGCCCCCCACGGATCCGGCCCCGATCGCGAACCTCTTCGACGTCGGCGACGGACGCAGGATCTACCTCGAGTGCCGCGGGAACGGACCGGCGACGGTCATCCTGATCGGCGGGCTGCGCGCCGCCGCGGACTACTGGAACCGCACGGACACGAGGCCGACGACCGTGATGCAGGGCGTCGGCGAGAAGGCGCGGGTCTGCTCCTACGACCGCCCTGGTACCGTCCGGGAGGGGAACGCCTTCAGCCGCTCGGATCCGATCCCCCAGCCCTCCAGCGAGCGCTCCGCGGTCGCCGACCTGCACACGCTCCTCGCCGTGGCCGACGTGCGCGGTCCGTTCGTGCTCGTCGGCCATTCGTACGGCGGCAGCATCGCGCGGCTGTACGCCTCGACCTACCCCGATCAGGTGAACGGGATGGTGCTGGTCGACGCGCTCTCCGAGGCGGTCGCGGACGCGATGTCGCCCGAGCAGTACGCGCAGCTGCAGACGTCGCAGCAGGTTCCCGCGGAGGACATCGCCGCCTATCCCGGGATCGAGCGGCTCGACGCGGACGCGGTGAACGCCCAGCTGCGCTCGGCACCGCCGATCCGGCCCATGCCGCTCACCGTGCTCTCGGCCGACCGGCTCATCGCGCCGCAGTGGCAGGCGATGATCGACTCCGGCCAGCTGCCTCCAGGGACGCCGAGCGACCTCGGCGCGGCGGTCGACCGGGCGCAGAAGGTGTCGCAGGACTTCCAGGCCCATCTCGTCCCCGGTGCCGTGCACATCACCGAGACGCACAGCGGCCACGACATCCCGCTCGACTACCCCTCGATCGTCATCACGGCGATCCTCGACGTCGTCGCCGAGGCGCGCTGAACGAGCGCCCCGGCCGCTCCCGTCAGCTCGCCGCGATCCAGGGCCGGGTGAAGCCGAGCACGCGCTCGCCGTCGAGGTCGGCGAGCGAGACGCCCGCGAAGGCCGTCGCGCTCTCCGAGCTCTGCCAGCGGAAGCGGTACTCGTCCGACATCACGGACGCGGCGATCGCGGCACCTGCCGACTCCGGCGTCTGCGCGTTCGCGAAGGCACCGGAGGTCCGGCTCACGTACGCGCCGAGCAGCGCGGCGTACGGGCCGCCCTCCTCCGGCCGGACCACGTTCGCCACGAACGAGCTCGCGACCGCGGCCGGCTCGATCACGCTGACCCGGATCCCGAAGCGCTCCGCGACGACGGCGAGCGACTGCATGAAGCCCTCGACCGCGAACTTCGCTCCGCAGTAGGCGTCCGCGAAGGGCTGGCCGACGGTTCCGCCGACGCTCGTGACGGTGAGGATCCGCCCGTTGCCGCGCTCGCGCATGCCGGGGAGCACGAGCTTGGTGAGGTTGACCGGCGCCAGATAGTTGATGTCCAGCTGGTCCTGGATCTGCTGCATGCTCAGCTGCTCGGCCGTCGCGACGCTCCCCTGCCCCGCGTTGTTCACGAGCACGTGGATCCCGCCCAGCTCGACCTCGATCTCGGCGACCAGCCGGGCGGCGGCCTCGTGGTCCACGACGTCGAGCGCGCGCACGTCGATCTCCACGCCGGCGGCGGCCGCGGCCTCCTGCAGCGGAGTCGCGCGGCCCACGTCGCGCATCGTCGCGACGACGTGCAGCCCGCGGCGGGCGAGTTCGACAGCGGCATGCAGGCCCATGCCCGAGGAGGTTCCGGTGATCAGCGCGACATCAGTCATGCGAGAACACTATTCCCCTCGCCGCCCCGGCCGGATCAGGCGGCGCCGCGCGGATCTCGAGTGGCGAGCGCGAGCCGGATCAGGGGCAGGTCGGCACGCGGGATCACGACCGTGACCACGATCTCGGACGAGAGCTGGGCGCCGATGCCGTACACGAAGGGATCCGTGTCGATCTCGACGGCATCGACTTCGTGCCCATCGACCTCGAGCCGCGCTCGCTGGTTCACGGCGGACAGCCGCGCGTGCCAGGGCTCATCCCCCGGCGGGCCGTTGGGCGGGCCGTCGGGGATGCCGAGCTCGGCGCGGAAGCGATTCATCAGGATGTAGTTGACGTGCTGCACGAGCTGGTTCGGGAGCGACTGGTACTCCTGCGGGTCGGCCGTCCACGTGGTGCGGACCGCCTCCCAGAGCATCCGGTACCGCATGCGTCTGCTGAACTCGACGATCCACGGCGGACGCGGCCATGGCGGCTCCCGGTCGAGGGCCTCGCGGGTGGACTCGTCGAGCTCGGCGAGGTTCACCGGGTCGTCGTGGTCGTCCGGGTTTCGCCACAGCGTGTAGACGAGCGTGACCGTCGTCTGCGTCGGCCCGTCGCTTCCGCGCGCGCCCATGACCCCGAGACTGTCGAGGTCCTCGAGCGACGGCTGCGGCACCAGGCCATAGATCGAGAACGGGAGTGCACGCACCATCTCCGCGCGTTCGATCCTCGGATCGGGAGCGTCAGGAGGAAGCACCCCGGAGATCCACATGCCCCGAGCCTGACGGAGAACGCAGATCGCGACAACCCCCTATCTCTGCGACGGATCCTTCGGCGCGTATGCGCGGAAGAACACGTCGACGGCGCTCTCGACGTGCTTCTCGACCTCGGCGCGGGTGAGGATCGCGTCGTCGCCGAGCAGCATCGCTCGGTTGATCGGCTCCCCCACGACGAGCCAGTTCAACTGCGTCGCGGCCTGTTGCGGGTCCGCGATGTCCAGCGCGCCCGTCGCGGCGATCGTGGTGAGGATGTCCGCGAGCACCTCGATCGCGTAGGCCGGGCCGTTGCGGTAGAGCGCCTCAGCCAGTTCGGGAGACCTCGTGAGCTCGCCGATCACCAGACGGCGGAGGGCGAGCACGCGGGGATCGAGCACCTGAGCCAGCTGGACCACCAGGCGATCGCGCAGCAGCTCCCGGGGATCCGCCGCCTCGTCCGTGCCGGGAGACGCGGCGAAGGCCGCCCCTCTAGCACCGGTCGTGCTCGTCGTGACGAGCTCGAGGAACAGCGCCCTCTTGCTGCCGAAGTAGCTGTAGAGGGTCTGCTTCGCGATCCCCGAGTCGTGGGCGATCGACTCCATCGTCACCGACTCGTATCCGGTCGCCAGGAACTGCTTCTCCGCCGCCTCCAGTGCGGCTTCGCGTTTGAGCTTCGAACTCGGTCGCATCCGCTCACCCCCTTGTCAAAATCATACCGAAGAGTCTAATCTCCAAACAAGACCGATGAGTCTAATAACTGGAGGAATGCGATGTTGACCCAACCCGACACCCCCGTCGAGTTCGACGCGACCCTGCGGATCGCTCCCGAGACCGGATCCTGGACCGTCTTCGACGTCCCCGATTCCCGGGAGATCTTCGGCACAGGCAACCCCGTCAAGATCACGGGAGCCATCGACGGGCACCCCATGGCGATCACGTTGATGCCGACCGGCAACGGGGCCCACGTGGGCCCCGTCAAGGCAGAGCTGCGCAAGGCCATCGGCAAGGCCGCGGGCGATGAAGTCCGTGTCCGGCTCGACGGGAGGGCGTCATGAGCACGCTGACCACGGCCGCGGGCGACACCGTGACCTACGACCACTACGGACCGACCGACGCCCCAGGCGTGCTGTTCATCGCCGGCGCCGGGCCCACGCGCGCCGATGATCCGGTGACCGCCGAGACCGCACGTCTGCTCGGCGAGAGCGGCGTGCAGGCCGTGGTGCACGACAGGGTCGGACGCGGCGACTCCCCCGCCGCGGGACCGATCTCCCTCGAGCGCGAGCTCGCCGCGATCACCGCGCTCGCCGCGACGATGCCGGGGCCTGTGGTGCTCGTCGGGCACTCGTCCGGATGCGCCATCGCCATGATCGCCGCGCGCGAGGTGCCGAACCTCGGCGGTCTGGTGCTCTGGGAGGCACCCCTGGGCCAGTTCCCCGAGGGGGCGCCGGCGTGGTGGGCGGGCGTCGCGGCGCACATCTCCGCCGGCCGCCTGGAAGACGCGGTGGCCGCGTACATGGTCGGCATGCCGCCGGAGTGGCTCGACGAGTTGCGGCGCTCGCCGGCATATCCCGGGCTGATCCACTCCTGGATCCCCGACGGCACCGCCCTCGCGCGCATCGAGGAGGACGGCGTGGCCGCACGCCTGCACGGCGTCACCGCGCCCTTCCTCGCGCTGGTGGGCACCGAGACCTTCCCCGGAATGGCCAAGGCCGCGGACGCGATCGCCGATGCCGCAGCCGCCGGAGCGAGCGAGAGCCTCGCCGGAGCCTGGCACAGCTGGGATCCCGCGGCGATGAGTGCACGGCTGGCCACGTTCGTGCGGGACGGACGCTGACGTGAGTGCGGACGCCAGGCGCTGCACCGACGCTCGCCGCGCCCGGGCGCGTCCGCGTTCGCGGTGACCTCTCGAGTCGGTTAGGATTGTGGAGTTGCCCGCGCTCCGGTGCGGTCGACGGGCTGTGGCGCAGCTTGGTAGCGCACTTGACTGGGGGTCAAGGGGTCGCAGGTTCAAATCCTGTCAGCCCGACAGAATCACGAAAGGGACCGGCCGAAGGCCGGTCCCTTTCGGATTCCCGAGCACTTGCAGTGGGGCCCCGCAACGCAGGAGGCTCCGCGCGCCGGTCGCCTTCGCGGCGTGTGCCGCCTCGCCCACTTGCGGCGCGTGGAGGGCGCTGTGGGGCACCGACTTGCCATCGCCGAAGGCGCTCAGCGGAATCGTTCCGTCTGGGTTCGGAGGCGTCGTGGTGAATTCGATCCGCACGTCACCGCGCGCGCTCACAGCAAGCCCATGCTTGAGCTTGTTGTGCGCGGCGTTGATCGAGAGCTCGTCATCCGTAAGCAGCGCGAACGCGTGGTTCACCCACGCGACCGCGGTTTCCACTGCGGTGTAGGTGGGTCCTTCGACAACGTGCCCGGAGGCAAGAACACGTTGGCGAACAGGGTCGGCTCGTGCTTCAGCGCCGTGGCAGCCATGGAAACGACGTCGACGATGTTGCGGGGGCTGTCGGCGATCGTCAGCCAGATCGAGCGGGCGGCGCCGCCATCGGGTGCGGCGACCGCCCGTGCGTGGAGGAATCTAGCGAGCGCCTTGGCTACCTGATGGCGAAGCGACAAGCCATCAACCGCGACTTGCACGCGACGCTGCTCTGCATCGAATGCTAGGAGCTGTTCTTCGCCCGCTACTCCGAGCACGTCGAAGAACTCGGCTGGTCCGTGGGTAATGGCCGCTCGGAACTCACGCTGGGGTCCAGAAGGGCGGCGATTCGGGAAGAGAAGTGCGCGAGCGGGTTCGACAGAAAGAACTCGTCGTCCAGGACTCTTGCGTGGTCAGCTGTCAGCGCGACACCCTGGGCGCGAATCGGATTGAACATTCCGCCTAGTCTCTCGTGGCCGTCCAACGCCGGGCGATCTCGAATCGCTGACGCGGACTGCGTTCGATAGTCTCGCTGAATGCTCCATCAGCTTGCATCCTTTGCCGACAAGGTTGCCATGTCGTCGCTCGCGGCCTCGTGGGTTGTCGCCGTCGCTACCGCTGCCGGGGTCATTGTCGCCGGGTTGGCACTCTGGTTCGCCTACCGACAGATTGCGCTTACTTCAACTCAGATGCGGGCCAGCGCGGCGCAACAGGCGCAGGACAGCGAGGATCGGACCCGACCGTATGTGTCAGTGGACTTTGTGCCTGGTATCAGCGGAGCACCCTCATTCGACATCGTCGTCACCAACCGTGGGCAGACGATGGCGCGCGGCTTGACCCTTGAACTCACCGATGGTGGCTTCCGAGCGTTGTCGGAGCACGACGAGATTGGTCCAGCCCTCGGGAGACTGTTCTCTTCTGGTATCGACCTGGCCCCTGGGGCAAAATTGCGTGTGCTGTGGCGGTTTCCCGATCAGGAGAACGCAGAACCACGAGGCGATCTGGGCGCACCAGAACGGGGTAGCGTCATCGTGCGCTACGGGTGGATGCCGGGAGACGCACGCCCAATTCGGGAGTACGCCGAGCCGGCCAGATACGACCTGAGGGAGCATCTGAAACTCATTCCGCGCGCGTACAGCGGGGAGGATGCCAGCGGGTCGGACGCAGACCTTCGAAATGCCGTCAACGCGCTGAGAGCGATTGCCGAGAACGTCGGCGACCTACGTCGATAGTAAGAAGGTCGCGGGAGCTAGGGTCATATCCGACACCGAACCCTCGATGCCGCGACAATTTGTTCAACGACGATCAACGTTGGCGAGCGTAGCCGGCTAGACGACGGCGCCAGCGATCACTCACCGTGACTCGTGTATTCACGAGGTGAAGACTGTGGCCATGGATCGTCGTTGGCAGGCTCGTGGTTGGAGCCATCGCTGCGGTGACTTTGAAGGCGATCTGCCAGCGTTCTTGCCGACTTGTAGGCTGGCCGGGTGGCGAATCAGTGGAAGACGGAGGATGCTGGAGTCCTCGCCGTGCGGAAGGCCGCTCTAGAGGCCGGAGTCATCAGCCGCGAGCAGCCAACGCACGACGTCGGCGTCGACATTCACTTCGAGTTCACGGACTCGCGGGGGGATGCCACCGGGCGGCTTCTTGCTATTCAGGTCAAGACCGGCAGCTCCTATTTCGCGAATGCGACCGACGGCGGTTGGTGGTTCTACATCGACAAGAGGCATGAGAACTATTGGCTCGGGCATTCACTGCCAGTGATTCTCGCATTACACGATGAGCGGGACGGAAATACGTATTGGGTCCAGGTCGAGGCCGAAACAATCGAGCGAACGAAAACCGGCGGTTCGAAGATTCTAGTGCCGTCATCTCGTGTGCTCGACAAGAGCGCCTTCGAGCGGATCTCGGCATTGGCGCAACGCCGCGCAGTGACCACAACTGGTGCCTTTAGGGACTCGACGAACCGGCATCGCGTTGTGATGCGGGAGGCTATTCGGGGAGCGGCGCGCGATGACGCACGAACCGCCTTCAAGCGGTCGCGAGTTACCGGCCGACTCAAGATGACGCCAACGATGTACCACATGGGCGACCCGATGGGGCGCTACGTCTTGACCGCCTACCGCGAATTCGACGAGTTCCTGGCGATGGTCGTAGTTATCGAGCACTTGACAGCCCTCAACGAACTACTGCACTCGGCGAATGAGACTCAGATTACGTTGAAGGAGCTGCTGACCGGCTTCGGCTTCGCGATGCCAGGCGATGCTCATCCCGACGAGACAGACAACCTGAAGCAATACCTCGTCGCGAACGCCTCCGCCTACTGGGGATCTCCTCTATAGTGCATTGTCGGCTCCTCCGAGCCAGAGCGTCGCATCTTCGGCCCCCGCCCGGTGTCCGAACACGGCTCGACTTCGTCCTCTGGTGAATGCGAAGCAATGGCCTCGAGCTAGCGAAGCGCCCGGCGGATCGTGATCGGGCTCACCGCGAAGTCGTAGGCGAGAGCCGCGATCGTCTCTCCGAGCTGGCGACGTTCGCGGATCTCCGCCTTGTCGTCTTCGCTGAGGAGTTGCACTTTGGCGCCTGAGACCGCCACGCCGTGCCGCCGCAGCGCATCACGAACCGTGTTGCGCAGGATGCCGAAGCGCTCGGCGAGCCGATACGTCGACTCGCCAGCATGATATCCATCGATCAGCGCTTGTATGGTCGCGCGCGGCAGCGCCACCTGCTTGACGTCCACAAGCTGCCTCTGGGTGTTGCGTTCTGAGAGCGCAGTACCCAGCAGCGCATGCAGATCGACGCACCGACGCGCTATTTGCAGGTAAACATGCAGCACCCCGACCAGACCACATGAGGAGGGATGATCCTCAGGGATCCCCCCTCCTCTTGCGTCTACCCGTTATCCGACCCCGCTCAGTCGCCAAATTCCCGACGCTGACGCATCCGTCCGTCGGAGTCCAGTTCGATGATGGTGTCGATGCCGATCCGTTCCAGGAACGCGAAGTCGTGGCTGACGATGAGCAGCGCCCCGCGGTACGCATCGAGGGCCTCGGCGAGCTGTTCGACGCTGGAGATGTCGAGGTTGTTGGTCGGCTCGTCCAGGATCAGCAGCTGGGCGGGCGGCTCGGCGAGGAGCAGCCGGGCGAGCGAGACGCGGAATCGCTCGCCGCCGGAGAGCGTGCGCACAGGGCGATCGACGCTGTCACCGCGTAGGAGCAGGCGCGCGAGCTGGTTGCGGATGGTTCCGGCCGGCGTGCCGGGAGCGACGGCCTGCACGTTGTCCATCGCGCTGGCGTCGTCGTCGAGACCGTCGAGACGCTGCGGAAGGAAGCCGACGAGCTCGGTCACGAGTCGGCCATGAGGCCGCCCTGGTACCGGCTCGGTCCGACTTAGCAGCTGTTCGATCAGGGTCGACTTCCCCGCCCCGTTCGCGCCGATGAGCGCGACGCGCTCCGGCCCCTGGACCACGATCGTCCGGCCTTCGTCCTCCAGTTCGGCGAGGCGCCTGCCACGTGGCACGTCGGGATCGGGCAGGACGAGGTGGATGTGCTCCTCGTCGCGAACCCGCGCGTCGGCAGCATCGACCGCGGCCTGCGCGGCCTGGACCTTGTCGTCGAGCGTCGACCGCAGCGATCCCGCCGACGCCTGTGCCTTGCTGGCGCGGTTCCCGGCGAGGATCTTCGGGATGCCGCCGTCCTTCTGCGTCTTCTTCCCGGTCCGCTCGCGGCGCGCCAGCTTGGTCTCCGCCTCGACGCGCTGCTTCTTCTCGACCTTCAGCGTCTGCTGGGCGGACCGGGCGGCCTGCACCGCCGCGGCCTGCTCCTGCTGCTGCTGCTCCTTCCACGCGCTGTACGGGCCGCCGAACGTCTCCAGCCTCCCGCCGTACAGCTCGGCGGTGTCGTCCATGTGCTCGAGCAGCTCGAGGTCGTGGCTGACGACGACGAGAGCGCCAGGCCACTCGTCCACGAGCTCGGCCAGTTTCGCGCGCGTGAGGCGATCGAGGTTGTTGGTGGGCTCGTCGAGAACGGTGATCGGGGTGCGGCGGATGCGCAATCCCGTGATCGCGATGAGCATGCCTTCTCCCCCGGAGACTTCAGCGATCCGGCGGTCGAGATCGGCGGCCGAGAAGCCGATCTGATCCAGCGCCTCCGCCGCACGGGACTCGATGTCCCAGTCGTCGCCGATCGCGTCGAAGTGGCGCTGATCGACGTCGCCGGACTCGATCGCCGTGATCGCGTCGAGGATCGACCGGATACCGAGCAACTCCGCGACCGTCGTGTCCTGTCGGAGCGTGAGCGTCTGCGGCAGGTGACCGACCTCGCCGCTGGTTTCGACGCGCCCTGAGGTGGGGCGCAGCTCTCCCGTGATGAGGCGGAGCAGCGTGGACTTCCCGGCGCCGTTGCGGCCGATCAGCCCGGTCCGGCCGACGCCGAACGTGCCGTTGACGCGGTCGAGCGCGACCGTGCCGTCCGGCCATTCCAAGGTCAGGTCGCGCAGGGTGATGGCGGATTTCGTAGACATTGCGGTGTTTCTCTCTTCTCTGCCGTCATGCGCCGAGGGGCGTGACGGGAGCAGTTCTGCGGGGCGCCGGCGAGGCCGGCAGGTCAGTCGACCACGGAGGCGAGTGCCGATCACGCGAGAGGACGCGCCGAAGGGGCGGCGCGGGACGTCACTGCGTCCGCACGCGCAACCGCGACGGGGTCATGCGTTCGCATTCGGGCACTCAAGACCGAGGTCGGTGCGAGGGGAAACCTGCCGGCGAGGAACACGCCGTGTCGACGTCTCAGAAGGAGACGGACTCGTGCGCGAAAGAAGTTCGTTCACTGATGCGGCCGACGACCGCACACGCGAAAGCCACCGGCGGTTCGGTGGCTAGGCTCTGTCGACCTCGATCGTTTCCATCGCGATCACCTTACCAGCCGCAGACTCACGACTTTCGACCGCTCGCGCGCGGCACGGCCCCGACGTCGCCCCTCCCGGGCGCGAACGTCCGACGCCCCGCGTAGGGTCGGACCATGTCGACGATCACGACGAAGGCAGCGACGCCCACGGAGTGGGAGGACGTGCAGCGCGCGCTCACCGGAGGCGGCGACGGCGCCTCGTGCCAGTGCGTCTGGCCGGTGCTGCGCAACAAGGACTGGAACGCCACGACGAAGGATCAGCGGGTCGGGATCCTCCGGGACGAGATCACGACCGGTCCCCCGCCCGGCATCGTGGCGTATCGGGACGGCGAGGCCGCCGGCTGGATCCGCATCGGCCCACGCCCCGCCCAGGCCCGCCTCGCCTACACGCGCACGATCGTCGCCGCCACGCAAGAACCGCTCGACGATGGCAGCGTGTGGGCGGTGACGTGCTTCTCCGTGCGCCGCGACCATCGCGGACAGGGGTTGAACGCCGCCCTCCTCGCGGCGGCTGTCGACCATGCGCGCGAGTCCGGCGCCCGCGTCGTCGAGGGCTACCCCGTCGACACGGCTGCGGTGAAGGTGTCGTCGAACGAGCTCTTCCACGGCGCGCTGTCGACCTTCCTCGCCGCGGGGTTCTCGATCGTCGGCGAGCTGCGGCCCGGACGCCCGCTGGTCAGCCTCGAGCTCGCGGGATGATGATGACCGCCGATACGGCGGCGGGCCGCAAGTCTCCTCGCTCCTACGATGGAGGGATGCAGAGCCGCACCCGACTTCGCGCCCTGTGGCCGTTCGCGCCGTACGCCGTCGTCGCCCTGGTCCATGTGATCGCCCTCGCCACACACAGCCCTCTTGCGGTGCCGACGAAGGCGCTGCTGATGCCGTTGCTCGCGATTCCCGTGGTGCTCGCCTGGAAGGCCCTGGCGCCACGGGGCGGCGCCGTCCTGCTCACCGTGGCCCTGTTCTTCTCCTGGCTCGGCGACGAGGCAGGGCTGTTCTTCCCGTTCGCGCCGGAGCTGCCGCTCATGCTGGGCTTCTTCGGGCTCGCGCACGTCGCCTACATCGTGCTGTTCCTCCGCCATCTGCGCGTGCGCCGGCTGCCGCTGTGGACCGTCGTGTACGTGCTCTGGTGGCTGTTCATGATCGCCGTCCTCGGACCGCACACCGGATCCCTCTTCGCGGCCGTGGCCGCATACGGCATCGTGCTTGCCGGGACGGCCGCGACCTCGGCGCGCTGCCGCGCGATGATCGCCTGGGGCGGCGTGTTCTTCCTCTCGAGCGACTCGATCCTGGCCTTCCGTCTGTTCCTGCCCGACGCGATGCCCGACTGGACGAGCCCGGCCGTCATGATCACCTACACGATCGGACAGGGGCTGATCGTCGCCGGCGCACTCCTGACCCTGCGCCATGGCGGGACCGCCCCGGCACCTGCCGGCGCTCCCACCGGCGTCGTCGACCGCGGCACGGAGTCCCTCGCATGAACACGGAACCCTGGGCGAGCGGCCCCGTCCGCATCGACAGCTGGCTCTGGGCCGTGCGCGTGTTCAAGACCCGTTCTGCGGCGACCACCGCCTGCCGCGCCGGCCATGTCCGGCTCAACGGCGATCGGGTCAAGGCTGCGCAGACCGTGAAGATCGGCGACGAGCTGCGGATCCGGATCAGCGGATTCGACCGGATCCTGATCGTCCGCCAGACCCTGGTCAAGCGCGTCGGTGCTCCCCTGGCGGCCGTCGCCGCCGAGGACCGCACACCGCCCCGCGATCCGATGGCCGCCGCGGGCCTGCGGGATCGCGGAGCAGGTCGTCCGACCAAGCGGGAGCGCCGCGACATCGACCGGCTGCGCGGGCGCGACCAGGCCGGAGAGCGCACCGACCGGTGATCGAGAATTGTCTTGTGATCAGGGAGAAGAGTTTTCCACACCCCCTCCTGAGATCGAAGCTTTGTTCTATAATGGGAGCATGGCCGACGCCCCGCTCCCTCCCGCCGCAGATCGCGGCGCGCTGCTGGATGCGTGGGTGGTGAAGCGGGCCGAGATCGCACGGCTCGAGGGCGAGGCCTCCGAGCTGCTGACCGCCAGGGCCGAACTCTTCGACGCGGATGTTCGCGCCGACCCGCAGCACCGTGACATGATCCGCCGCTCGATGATCGCGGAGTACTCGGCCGCAGGGCACATCTCCAAGACCGCCGCCGAACTCGGTTTCAACGATGCGGAGGCTCTGAACGAGTTCTTCCCCGGGCTGCGCGACGCCCTGCGCCAGGGCGCGATCACGGTGCAGCACGTCCGCGTGCTGGTCGCCGCCGCCGCACCTGTTCGCGAGGCGGTGCTCAACGGCCACCTCGACGCCGAGACGCTTGCCGTGTACGAGACCGCCGCCCTCGCGATCGCCGAGCAGGAGTCGCCGGCGCGCACCCGGCCGCACGCTCGACAGATCGCGGCGACCCTCGCGGGAGAGAGCATCCGAGAGCGCCACGCCAGAGCGGCAGCCGAACGCGAGATCACGATCCGTCCCCTCGACGACGGGCTGGCGCTGCTCACGGCGGTGCTGCCGGAGGTGTATGCCGTCGCGATCATGGATCGCCTCCGCAGCCTCGCAACGGCCGTCGCCGCCGCGGATACGGGTCACGCCCTTCACGACCCCGAGACCGACGCCGGCGCGTCCACGCCGGTCGAGCCCGACGCCGGACCCGAGTCCGACGCCCGCCCCGAGTCCGACGCCCGCCCCGAGTCCCTGACTGCCGACGGACGCACCCGCCGCGAGATCGAGGCCGACGCCTTCATCGACCTGCTGCTCGCCGCGACCCCCTCCGAGGCGCTCGGCACGGGCCTGGACCGGATCACCGCGACCGTGCAGGTGACGATCGCCGCCACCACCCTCGCCGGAGAGGACGACCGGCTCGCCGAACTCGACGGACACGGTCCGCTGCATCCGGACATCGCCCGCGACTTCGCACGTCACGCGAGCGGATGGAACCGGCTGTTCCTGGACGAGACCGGAATGGTCACCAAGGTGGACCGCTACACGCCGACCACCGCGATGAAGCGGTTCCTGAGGGCGAGGGATCAGCGCTGCCGCTTCCCGGGGTGCCACACTCCGGCCCGCCGCTGCGACATCGATCACAATGCGGACTACGCCCTGGGCGGGCCCACCGAGATCACCAACCTGAGCGGCTTCTGTCCGGGGCATCACGCGCTCAAGCACCCCGATCTCGGCGAGGGCCATCGCTGGACCGCGCATCAGCTCCCCGATGGAACCCTGCGCTGGACGAGTCCGATCGGCCGCGCCTACGACGACCGCGCGCCGCGGCGCGTCATGTTCGTCTGAGTTCTTCCGGTACTGCCGGTGCTACTCCGCCGACAGCGCCGCCCCATCTGGCTCGTCGAGCTCGTCGAGCTGATCGAGCTGGTCGAGCAGCCAGCGCACGGGCCGCACCTCGGCCGGACCGCCGTCGCCCGTCAGCGTCTCGATCCGCGCCGTCAGGCCGCGATCGCTCGTGACCACGAACACGCGATCCCCCGCCGCCACGCGTTCGCGCGCGACGTCGACGATCGCATCGTCGCCGGCCGCGGAAGCCCGCACGATCTCGACCGCGCACGCCACATCGTCGCTGTCGGCGGGGTCGGCGACCTCCCGCGCCGCGCCTTCCGCGACGAGCACCATCCGCGGATGCCAGCGCGTCGAATCCAGCGCGACCCGCTCCGCCGAGACCCCGCGCCGAGCCCACACATCCAGCCGGTCGCGAAGGCGCGCGGTCGCTCCCGCCCGATCCCTCCACCAGCCGTCCGGCACGGATCCGACCACGTTCGCCGCATCCACCACCACGACCGGCCGTACGTCCAGCAGCGCCCGCAGCTCCGGCCACGCCTCGGCGAAGCCCGGGTGCAGCGCGCGGTGGTCCACCTCGTCGACCGGCACCCACTGCAGCGCCAGGCTCTCCGGATCGCTGATCACGGGCTCGAACGGCGTGACCACGTCGGCGACGACGGTCGTGTAGCTCCAGATCCCGAGGTCCAGCACGCTCTCGAACTGCGCCCTGACGGCGCCGTCCGGCACGCCGGCCTCCTCCTGCGCCTCGCGGATCGCGCCCTCACGGGCCGACTCGCCCTCGTGCAACGCCCCGCCGGGCAGCGCCCAGGTGCCGCCGTGGTGGCTCCAGGCGACCCGGTGCTGCAGCAGCACGCCGCGCTCCCTGTCGTGGGCGAGCAGCCCCGCGGCGCCGTAGCGGCCCCAGTACCGCTCCCCCGTCGGCGCCACCACCCAGGCATCGCCGCTGTTCAGCGGCCCGTGGGGGCGCCGGGGCTCGCCGGGTTCCGGGGGAACGATCGTCACCCCTCCAGCCTTTCACACGCCGCCCATCGATGGCTCTGTGCGACGGATCGTTGCACGCCGCCACCGTTGCGAGAATGGTGTGCATGAACGACGCCTACGAAGTGGACGACGACCCTTCCCGGATCCAGACCGACGCGGTGTGGACCTGGCTCTCGACCGAGGTCTACTGGGGTCGCTGGCGCACGCGCGCCGACGTCGAGGCCCAGCTCGCGAACGCCTGGCGCGTCGTCGGCGTCTATCGCGCCGGCACCGGCGAGCAGGTGGGTTTCGCTCGTGCGGTCTCGGACGGCGTCGGGTTCGCCTACCTCGCCGACGTCTACGTGGATCACGCGCACCGCGGCCACGGCCTCGGCAAGCGCATGATGCAGCTCATGATCGATGACGGCCCTGGCGCCGACATGCGCTGGACGCTGTTCACGAGCGACGCGCACGGCCTCTACCGGCAGTTCGGGTTCACCGAACCCGACCGCACGGCGATGGTGCGCGCGTCACGCCAGGGCTGACGGAACAGGAACGGCGCCGCCCCTGAGGTCGGCGCCGTGACCGTCAGCGCTGCCGGCGCTCGCGCACCCGCATGTTGATCACGATCGGGGTGCCCTCGAAGTCGTACAGCTCGCGCAGGCGCCGCTGGATGAACCGGCGGTAGCCCGGGTCGAGGAACCCGGTCGTAAACAGCACGAATGTCGGCGGACGCGTGGTCGCCTGCGTGCCGAACAGGATCCTGGGCTGCTTGCCGCCCCGCAGCGGGTGCGGGTGCGCGGCGACGAGCTCGGAGAGGAACGCGTTGAACTTGCCGGTCGGGATCCGGCGGTCCCAGTTCTCCAGCGCGGTCTCCAGCGCCGGGACCAGCTTGTCCAGGTGACGGCCGGTCTTGGCCGAGATGTTCACGCGCGGCGCCCAGGCGACGTGCGCCAGGTCCTGCTCGATCTCGCGCTCCAGGTACCGGCGACGGTCCTGGTTCTCCATGTCGTCGTCGAACAGGCGGTCCCACTTGTTGAAAGCGAGCACGAGTGCGCGGCCCGACTCCAGCACCATGTCGATGATGTTCAGATCCTGCACGCTGATCGGCTGGCTCACGTCGAGCACGACCACGGCCACCTCGGCCTTCTCCAGCGCGGTCGACGTGCGCAGCGACGCGTAGAAGTCCGCGCCCTGCTGCAGGTGCACGCGGCGGCGGATGCCGGCGGTGTCGACGAGGCGCCACAGCTTGCCGCCCAGCTCCACGACCTCGTCCACGGGGTCGCGCGTGGTGCCGGCGAGCTCGTTGACGACGACGCGCTCCTCCCCCGCCGCCTTGTTCAGCAGCGAGGACTTGCCCACGTTCGGCCGACCCAGGATCGCGACGCGGCGGGGTCCGCCGATCTCGCCCTTGGCGACGGCGGACACCTCGGGCAGCTTCTCCATGATCGCGTCGAGGAGGTCTGCGACACCGCGTCCGTGGATCGCGGACACCGGGTACGGCTCGCCGAGACCCAGGTTCCACAGCGCGGCGGCCTCCGGCTCCTGCCGGGCGTCGTCGATCTTGTTCGCGACGAGGAAGACCGGCTTGCCGCTCTTGCGCAGCAGCTTCACGACGTGCTCGTCGGTCGAGGTCGCTCCGACCATCGCGTCGACCACGAACAGCACCACGTCGCTGAGATCGATCGCGACCTCGGCCTGCGCGGCGACCGAGCGGTCGATGCCCTTCGCGTCGGGCTCCCAGCCACCGGTGTCGACCAGCGTGAAGCGCCGGTCCATCCACTCGGCCTTGTACGTGACGCGGTCGCGCGTGACACCGGGGGTGTCCTCCACGACCGCCTCGCGACGGCCCAGGATCCGGTTCACGAGCGCGGACTTGCCGACGTTCGGCCGCCCCACGATCGCGACGACCGGAAGGGCGGGCAGGAATTCGATCCCGTCCTCGCCCGCGACGAGGCCTGCGAGCAGCTCGGCGTCCTCGTCGTCCAGGTCGTAGTCCTCGAGGCCCGCACGCAGGGTCGCGGCGCGCGACTCGACGAGCTCCTCGTCCATCGCGTCCAGCTTCTCGGCGAGACGGTCTTCGCCGCCCTCGTATTCTTCTTCGTCAGCCATTGTCGGCTCCTCGCTGCGCTCCGGGCGCACGTCGCTCGATCACCGCGATCACGGCATCGATGGTCTCCTCGAAGTCGAGGTCGGTCGAATCCACGACCTCCACTCCTTCCGCGGCGGTGAGGAAGTCCACCACCGCGCTGTCCTTGGCGTCGCGGTGGTGCAGCGCGGCGGCGACCGCCCCGGCATCCTCCGCGTCGAGCTCCGCGGCCCGGCGCGCCGCACGCACCTCGGGGGCCGCGGTGAGCAGGATCCGCACGGGGGCGTCGGGGGCGACCACGGTCGTGATGTCGCGCCCTTCCACCACCACGGCCGGATATTCGGCCTCGCGGGCGATCCGGCGGAACGCGTCGTTCACCTGCACGCGCACGGCGGGCACGCGCGCCACGCCGCTCACGGCGCCCGAGACCCGCGGTTCGCGGATCGCGTCCGTCACGTCCGTCGCTCCGACGTGCACGAGGCGGTCGTCGGGGTCGAGCCCCTGGGCGAACGGGAAGTCGGCGGCGGCGGCCAGCACCGCGGCCTCGTCGGCGGTGTCGTCGCCGCGGTCCAGGACGTGCCAGGCCAGCGCGCGATAGGCGGCGCCCGTGTCGAGGAAGCCGTAGCCGAGGCGTCGGGCGACGGCCTTGGACACGCTGGACTTGCCGGATCCGGCAGGGCCGTCGATCGCGACGATGAACGGCGTGTGCGCCACGGCCCCTGAGCCGGTCGAAGGGTCAGTCATCGGGCATGCTCGCAATCCGCCATCCCCTGGCCTCGAGTCCTTCGACCGCGCCGCGCAGGGCGGCGGGCGTCACGCTGATCTCGGCCAGGCCGAACTGCGCGCCCGGAGAGTGCTCCAGGCGCAGGTCCTCGACGTTGACCTCGAGCTCGCCGAGCTCGCCGAAGAGGCGGCCGAGCTGCCCCGCGGTGTCGTCGATCATCACGACGAACGACTCGAACCGCCGGTTCTGGCCGTGCTTGCCCGGCAGGCGCTCGACGCCCTCGTTGCCGTGCCGGATCGCCTCGGCGACCGTGCGCCGGGATCCGGTGCGGTCGGGGTCGCGCAAGGCGTCGGCGACCTGGGCGAGCTCCGCCGCGAGTGCGTCGAGCACCGAGACGACGGGCGCCGCGTTCGCGCCGAGGATCTGCACCCACAGCTCGGGGGCGGAGGCGGCGATGCGCGTGGTGTCGCGGACGCCCTGGCCGGCGAGGCGGAGCGAGCCGTCCTCGGCGTCGGCGAGACGGGCCGCGAGCAGGCTCGCGACGACCTGAGGGACGTGCGAGGTCAGCGCGACGGCGCGGTCGTGCTCCTCCGGCGTCATCTCGAGCGGCATCGCCTCGAGGTCGAGAGCCAGCCCTTCGACGAGCGCGAGATCCGCCGCACGGGTCTCCTCGTCGCGGCACACCACCCACGGGCGGCCGATGAAGATGTCCGCGCGCGCCGAGATCGCGCCCCCGCGCTCGCGACCGGCCAGCGGATGGGATCCGATGTACCGCGTCAGATCCACGCCGCGCTCGCGGAGCACGCGCAGCGGCTCGAGCTTCACGCTCGCGACATCGGTGACCACGGCGTCCGGGAAGCGCTCCAGCTCGGCCTCGATGACGTCGGCCGTCACGTCCGGCGGCACGGCGACGACCACCAGCGACGGCGCATCGTCCTCGCGGGCGGCGCGCCCCGCGCCGTAGTCGATCGCGAGCCGCAGCTGGGCGGGCGAGGTGTCGGCGAGGGCGACGTCGACGCCCTTCGCGGTCAGGGCGTGCCCGATGCTGGCGCCGAGAAGCCCCGCGCCGACGATCCGGATGGTTCCGGACAGCCGCGCGGCACGCTCGTTCGGCGTCCTGCTCGTGTCGCTCACTCGTTCTCCTGCGCGTCTCCCGGGTCGGCTTCGGTCCCTGAGGCTCTCGAAGGGTCCGGAGCGCCGTCCGCGGGGGAATCCTGGCGCGACAGGGTCAGAAGCGCGCCGAGTTCGATTTTAGTCAGTTCACGGGACTTCCCCGCAGGGAGCGTTCCCAGGTGCAGCGGGCCAAACTGGCGCCGCACGAGTTCGGTGACCGGGTGCCCGACCGCCGCGAGCATCCGGCGCACGATGCGATTGCGCCCGGAGTGCAGGGTGAGCTCGACGAGGCTGGATCCCGCGGACGAGTCCAGCAGCCGCGCCTTGTCGGCGACGATCCGTCCGTCCTCGAGCTCGATGCCCCTGGTGAGCTTCGCGATCGTCTGCGCGGTCACGACACCCTCGACCTTGGCGATGTAGACCTTGGTCACCCCGAAGGAGGGGTGCGCGAGCACGTGCGCGAGGTCGCCGTCGTTCGTGAGGATGAGCAGCCCGCTGGTCTCCGCGTCCAGGCGCCCGACGTTGTAGAGACGCTCCTCGTAGTCCTTCGTGAAGCGGCGCAGATCCGGCCGCCCCTTCTCGTCCTTCATCGAGGAGACCACACCGGTGGGCTTGTTCAGCATGACGTAGCGCTTGCCGGTGTCCAGCTGCACGGCGGTGCCGTCCACGTCGACCAGATCGTTCTCCGGATCGATCCGCCGGCCGAGTTCGGTGACGACGGATCCGTTCACGCGGATGCGTCCCTCGACGATGTACTGCTCGATCACGCGTCGCGATGCGACGCCCGCGTTCGCGAGCACCTTCTGCAGGCGCACGCCGTTCTCCGAGAAGCCGGCAGGGGGGATTTCGTTCGACATCATGCCCTTTCGCTGAATCCTTCTGAGCCGTCGTCGAGCAGCGGCGAGATCGGCGGCAGCTCGTCGAGCGAGTTGATGCCGAGGTTCTGCAGCAGCGCGTCCGTCGTGCCGTAGTTGATCGCACCGGTCTCGGAGTCCTGGAAGAGCTCGGTGATGAGCCCGCGCCCCAGGAGCGTCCGCACGACGGAGTCGACGTTGACCGCGCGGATCGAAGCCACCTGGCTGCGGGTGACCGGCTGCTTGTACGCGATCACCGCGAGGGTCTCGAGCGCCGCCTGCGACAGTCGCGCCGGGGCCTGCCCGCCCACGAAGTCCGCGACGAGATCGTCGTAGTCCTCGCGCACGTAGAGCCGCCATCCCCCGCCGACCTCGCGCAGCTCGAAGCCGCGCCGCGGGCCGTGTCCCCGGCCGTCGTACTCGTCGACGAGCGACTCGATCGCCTGCCGCACGGCCGGCACGGGTGCGCCGACGGCGGCGGCGAGGGACACGAGGCTGTGCGGCTCGTCGATGATGAGCAGGATCGCCTCGAGCTTCTCCGTGAGGGGCAGCGCCACGGTCACGGAGTCCTCGGTCAGGGTGTCATCGGTCATAGTCGGCTCCCAACGTCGCCAGCATCTCGTCGGTCCACTGCTCGGCCGACCACCGCAGGGTCAGCTCGCCGAGCGGCTCCAGCTGCTCGAAGGAGAGCGCCGCATGCCGGTACAGCTCCAGCACGGACAGGAAGCGGGCCACCACGATCCCCGGTTCCACGGCCCCCGCCACGATCTCACGGAACGTCACAGACTCCGCGCTGCGCAGCAGCGTCACCACGATCGCGGCCTGTTCCCGGATGCTGACGAGCGGGGCGTGCAGGTGGTCGAGGCCGACCGTGGGGATCTCCTTCGGCGCGAACGCGAGCAGGGCCAGCGTGCCGAAGTCGGCGGCGCTGAGCGTCCACACCAGCTCCGGCGTGCGCGCACGGTGCTTCTCGTCCAGCCGCACCGCGCGGGCGTGACGCCGGTCCTCGTACTGCAGGCTGCGCGCGAACCAGGTCGACACCTCCTTGAACGCGCGGTACTGCAGCAGCCGCGCGAACAGCAGATCCCTGGCCTCCAGGAGCGCGACCGACTCGGCGTCGACGAGCTCGCCCTGGGGCAGGAGCCCTGCGACCTTCATGTCGAGCAGGGTCGCCGCGACGACGAGGAACTCGCTCGTCTCGTCGAGGTCCTCATCCGGGCCGAGCTCGCGCAGGTAGGCGATGAACTCGTCGGTCACCTTGCTCAGCGACACCTCTGTGATGTCCATCTCGTGCTTCGAGATGAGGTTCAGCAGCAGGTCGAACGGCCCGTCGAAGTTCGACAGGGAGACACGGAACCCGGTCTCGGGTTCGGGGATCGGGGCGTCCTCGGGGATCGCGTCAGGCGACGGCGCCACGGGCGACCAGCTCCCGGGCCAGTCGCAGGTACGCCTGTGCGGCGGGGTGCTCCGGCGCGAACTCGGTGATCGGCACTCCCGACACCGAGGCGTCGGGGAACTTCACGGTGCGGCCGATCACGGTCTCCAGCACGTCATCGCCGAACGCCTCGACCACGCGCTCCAGCACCTCGCGAGAGTGCAGCGTGCGCGCGTCGTACATCGTCGCGAGCAGGCCGTCGAGCGTGATCGAGGGGTTGAGGCGGTCGCGCACCTTGTCGATGGTCTCGATGAGCAGGGCGACGCCGCGCAGCGCGAAGAACTCGCACTCCAGCGGGATCAGCACGCCGTGCGCGGCCGTGAGGGCGTTGACCGTGAGCAGGCCGAGGGACGGCTGGCAGTCGATGAGGATGACGTCGTACTCCCCCGCCACCTGACGCAGCACGCGGGAGAGGATCGTCTCGCGGGCGACCTCGTTGACGAGGTGCACCTCGGCGGCGGACAGGTCGATGTTCGCCGGGATCAGATCCAGGCCCTCGACGTGCGTGTGCACGATCGCCTCGTGCGCGTCGCGCTTGGTGTCCAGCAGCAGGTCGTAGACCGTGGGGATGTCGTGCGTGGGGATCCCCAGGCCGGCCGAAAGAGCGCCCTGCGGGTCGAAGTCGACGGCGAGCACCTTGCGCCCGTACTCGGCGAAGGCGGCGGCGAGGTTGATCGACGTCGTGGTCTTGCCGACGCCGCCTTTCTGGTTGCAGAGGGCGATGATCCGCGCGGGACCGTGCGCCTTCAGCGGAGCAGGGATGGGGAAGCCCTGGTAGGGACGCCCGGTCGGCCCGATCGGGGTGTCGTCCTTCGTCTTCTTCGCCACGTTTCTCCTGCTCGTCGTGCTCGATCGATCATAGCCGCCGACGAGGTTCCGGCCCCGGCCCCACACGCCGGTCCGCCGGATCAGCGGGTGCGCATCCTCTCCTTCGCGGCCGCGATCAGCCCGTCGAACAGTCCGGGATCCTCATCCGTCTCCGGATGCCACTGCACTCCGACCGCGAACCGCTCGCCCTCGGCCTCCATCGCCTGGAGCACCCCGTCCGTGTCATGGGCGACCGGGAGATAGCCGGGATGCCGCGCGACCGCCTGGTGGTGGTGCACGGGGACCGTGATCTCGGGCGCCACCAGGCCGGCGACCCGACCCTCGGCATCGACGCGCACCGCGGCTGAGCCGTAGGACGTCGGCCCTCCCCCGTGCGCGCCGTGACCGACCACGTCGGGGAGGTGCTGCACGAGGGTTCCCCCGGCCGCGACCGCCATGAGCTGCATGCCGCGGCAGATGCCGAGCAGGGGCAGCCGGATCCGCTCGGCCTCGGCCAGCAGCGCGAGCTCCCACGCATCGCGGTCGTCGTACCAGCGGACCACGCTCGGGTCGGGCTCCTGCCCGTAGCGGGCGGGGTTCACGTCCGCTCCGCCCGCGATGAGGAGTGCGTCCAGGCGCGCGAGCACGTCGCCCGCCGCACCAGGAGCCGCGACCGGAGGCAGCAGCAGCGGCACACCGCCGGCGCGCTCGATCGAGCGCGCGTAGTCGCTCGGGAGGAGGTCGGCCTCGACCTGCCGCCAGGTGCCCCAGGAGGCTTCCTGGCGGTAGGTCGTGAGTCCGACGACGGGGCGCGGCTCAGTCAAAGTCCGAATCCAGCGGCGTCACGTACGCGTTCGAGAGTCCGCCGTCGACGAGGAAGTCCATCGCCGTGATGAAGCTCGACTCGTCGCTGCCGAGGAACGCCACCGCGTTCGCGATCTCCTCGGGCTCGGCGAAGCGCCCCATGGGGACGTGCACGAGCCGGCGCGCGGCCCGCTCGGGATCCTTCGCGAAGAGCTCCTGCAGCAGCGGGGTGTTCACCGGGCCGGGGCAGAGCGCGTTGACGCGGATGCCCTTGCGGGCGAACTGCACGCCGAGCTCGCGGGTCATCGCGAGCACGCCGCCCTTGGACGCGGTGTAGGAGATCTGCGAGGTCGCCGCGCCCATGATCGCCACGAACGACGCCGTGTTGATGATGGATCCGCTCCCCTGCTCGAGCATGTACGGCAGCACCGCCTTGCAGCAGTAGTAGACGCTGGTGAGGTTGACGTCCTGCACCAGGTTCCACGCGTCGATCCCGGTCTTGAGGATCGAGTCGTCCGACGCGGGCGAGATCCCCGCGTTGTTGAAGGCGATGTCGATGCGGCCGTAGGTGTCGTGCGCGACTTCGAAGAGGTTCTCCACCTCGGCCTGGTCGGTGACGTTCACCTTCACGAACACGCCGCCGAGCTCCTCCGCGATGCGGGGGCCGTTCGCCTCGTCCAGGTCGCCGATGACGACCTTCGCCCCCTCCGCCACGAACTTCTTCGCCGTCGCCAGTCCGATACCGCTGCAGCCGCCGGTGATGACGCCGACCTTGCCTTCGAGCTTTCCCATTCCTGTGTTGCCTTTCGCTGTGTGGGGAGGGTTCAGTACGTCGTGGAGATGAACACGTTCTTCACCTCGGAGAAGGAGTCCGGCGCGTCCGGTCCGAGCTCGCGCCCGAGCCCGGACTGCTTGAACCCGCCGAAGGGGGTCCAGTAGCGCACCGAGGAGTGCGAGTTGATCGAGAGGTTGCCGCTCTCGACGCCGCGGGCGACGCGCAGGGCGCGGCCGACGTCGCGGCTGAAGATGGATCCGGAGAGGCCGTACTCCGTGTCGTTGGCCTTCGCGATCGCATCGGCCTCGTCGCGGAACGGCATCACCGCGAGCACCGGGCCGAAGAGCTCCTGCGCCCACACCGGATCGCTCGCGCTGCGCGGCAGCACGACCGCCGGCGCGAGCCAGAACCCGCCGTCCCAGTCCGCACCTTCGGCGCTCTGGCCGCGGAACGCGACGTCGGCGCCGTCCAGGTGCGCCGCGACCGCGTCGCGCTGCCGCGCCGACACCATCGGCCCCATCTCGGCGTCCTCCGCCGACGGATCCTTGACCCGGAACGCCTCGACCGCGGGCTGCAGCAGCTCGAGGAACCGGTCGTAGACGTTCTCCTGCACGAGGATCCGCGAGCGGGCGCAGCAGTCCTGCCCCGCGTTGTCGAGGCCCCCGCCCGGGGCCGCCGCGGCCGCCGCCTCGAGGTCCGCGTCGTCGAACACGATGTTCGCGTTCTTGCCGCCGAGCTCGAGCGTGACGCGCTTGATCTGATCGGCGCATCCGCGCATGATCCCCTTGCCCACCTCGGTGGACCCGGTGAAGCACACCTTGCGCACGAGCGGGTTCGTGACGAAACGGTCGCCCACCACGCTGCCCTTGCCGGTGATGACCGTGAAGACGCCCTCCGGGAGTCCCGCCTCCAGGGCGAGCTCGCCGAGGCGCATCGCGGTGAGCGGGGTGAGTTCGGCGGGCTTCAGCACCACCGTGTTGCCTGCGGCGAGCGCGGGGGCGAAGCCCCAGCCGGCGATGGGCATCGGGAAGTTCCACGGCACGATGATGCCGACCACGCCGAGCGGCTCGTGGAACGTGACGTCGATCCCGCCGGCGACGGGGATCTGCTTGCCGAAGTGCCGCTCGGGGCTCGCGCTGTAGTAGTTCAGCACGTCGCGGACGTTGCCGGCCTCCCAGCGGGCGTTGCCGATCGTGTGGCCGGCGTTCGCGACCTCGAGGGCGGCGAGCTCGTCGATGTGCGCCTCGACGACGCTCGCGAACGAACGCAGCAGCCGGGCGCGGTCGCCGGGTGCGATCGCCCGCCACGCGGGGTAGGCGCGATGGGCGCGCTCGATCGCCGCATCCGTCTCGGCGAGGTCCGCGAGCCCGACGTCGCCCACCGGCCGGCCGGTCGCGGGATTCAGGACGGTGAAGGCGCCGGCGGCGCCGTAGCGGGAAGAAGGGATCCTCATGCGCTCAGCCTCTCGAAATCTCTGATGAACCCGTTCACAGCCGCTCGAAGCCGCGACGCAGCTCCCAGTCGGTGACCGCCGCGTCGAAGGCCGCGATCTCGACATCGGCGTAGTTCACGTAGTGGCGCACCACATCCTCGCCGAAGACCTCGTCCGCGATGGCGGACTGTGCGAGCGCCTCGCGCGCCTCGTGCATCGTGGAGGGAACCGTGGGAGCGCCGGACTCGTACGCGTTGCCCTTCGTCTCCGGCTCGAGCGGCAGCTCGTGCTCGATCCCGTACAGTCCGCCGGCCAGCATGGCGGCGAGTCCGAGATACGGGTTCATGTCCCCGCCGGGCAGCCGGTTCTCCATGCGGGCCCCCGCGCCGCGCCCGACCAGGCGCACCGAGCTCGTGCGGTTGTCGATGCCCCAGGCGACCGCGGTCGGCGCGAAGGATCCCTTCACGAACCGCTTGTAGGAGTTGATGTTGGGCGCGTAGAAGAGCGTGAAGTCGCGCATGGTCGCGAGCACGCCGGCGATGAAGTGGTCGTACAGCGCCGAGCGGGCGCCACGCTCCTCGTCCCAGAACACCAGGGCGTCGTCGTCCTTGCCGCGCAACGACATGTGCACGTGGCAGGAGTTGCCCTCGCGCTGGTTCGGCTTCGCCATGAAGGTGATCGACTGCCCGTGCTGACGGGCGATGTCCTTCGAAGCCGTCTTGTAGAACGAGTGGTTGTCCGCCGTGGTGATGACCTCGTCGTAGAGGAACGCGATCTCGTGCTGACCGAAGTTGCACTCCCCCTTCGCCGACTCCACGTTGAGCCCCGAGGCGTACATCGTGTTGCGGATCTCGCGCAGCAGCGGCTCGACGAGCGTGGAACCGAGGATCGAGTAATCGATGTTGTAGCGGTTGGCCGGCTCCAGGTCGCGATAGCCGGAGTCCCACGCGCGGTCGTACGGGGTGTTGAAGATCACGAACTCCAGTTCGGTGCCGGCGAGCGCCTTCCAGCCGTGGGCGGCGGCGCGCTCGGTCTGCGCGCGCAGGATCTCGCGCGGCGAGACCCGCACGGACGCGCCGTTGGTCCCGGCGAGGTCGCACTGGATCATCGCGCTTCCCGGCCGATGCGGCAGGAGCCGGATGGTGGCGAGGTCCAGCACGAACTCCATGTCGCCGTAGCCGTCCGCCCAGGACGCGTGCGCGTAGCCGTCGACCGTGTTCATCTCGACGTCGACGGCGAGCAGGTAGTTGCACCCTTCCGTGCCGTGGCCGAGCACCGAGTCGAGGAAGAAGCGCGCGTGCAGGAGCTTGCCCTGCAGCCGTCCCTGCATGTCGGTGAACGCGAGGATCACGGTGTCGAGAGAGCCGTCCAGGATGCGCCCGCGCAGCTGCTCGACGGTGAGCATGCGGTCGTTGCGGGCGGGGACGATGAGGTCGGAGGAGTTCATGTGCAACGTGTCCTTTATTTCAGAAGGCCCTTGAGGAGTGCGGCGGTCGCGTCGCAGTGGGCGGTCATGATGTCGCGCGCCAGGTCGGCGGAGCCGTCCAGGATCGCGGCGACGATCGCGCGGTGCTCGGTCTCGGAATGGTCGATGTTGGTCTTGAGGAACGGGATCTCTGCGAGGAGCTGATGGATCCGCACCTGCACCGCGCTGCAGGAGCGGGACAGTTCGTCGGATCCGCAGACCGTCGCGATCGCGAGGTGCAGCCGGGCGTCGGCCTGGCGGTAGTCGGCCGGCGTCTCGGCGGCCGCGAGGTCGGCGAGGCTCTCGGCGAGGAGCGTGCGCTGCGCCTCGTCCAGCGGGGTCAGCGCCGCCCGGTAGGCGGCGCCCGGCTCGATGACGGAGCGGAACACGATCACATCGTCGATCTCGGCGCGGCGCGGCGGGGTCTGGTCGGCCGGCCACTGCTCGGCGGCCGGCAGGACGACGGTGCCCCCTCCGCGCCCCCGGGTCGTCGTGACGAGCCCGGCGGCACGGAGGGCACTGATGGCCTCTCTCAGGGTGGCGCGGGAGACGCTGAGCTTCTCGGCGAGCTCGCGCTCGCCGGGCAGCTTCGTCCCCACCCGGAAGATCCCGAGCCTGATGGCCGATCCGAGCTGCTCCACGCAGCTCTCGAAGGCCATGTGGCCGCGGACCGGGTGCAGCGCCGCATCCACCAGAGGAGAGTCCATCGCATCCGTCATGTCGTGATCATTCCTCCAGGAGCTTCTCCGGCGCCAGGGTGAGGTGCTCGGCCTCGACGCTGGACGCCATGAAGTCGCGCTTGCCGTACGCGAACCACAGGACGATCGAGAGGAGCGCGACCACGACGACGGCGACGGGCGCGTAGTTGAACGTGTCGATCGTGATCGGGTTCACCGGCGGCAGCACGAACAGGATGATGATGAGCACCACCCAGACGACGGCGATCCAGCCGACGACCGCGCTCCACCGGCCCAGGTTCCAGGGGCCCGGGACGAAGCTCTTGTCCAGCCGGCGCAGGAACACCGGTGTGACGTAGGCGATGTAGAGCCCGATGACCGCGACCGATGTGACGGCGAGGTACGCGGTGGTGTTGAACAGCGCCGGCGTGGTCAGGATGATCGACAGCACCACGCACAGCCAGATCGAGTTGGTCGGCGTGCCGGTGCGCTTGTTGACCTTCGCCCAGATCCGCGAACCGGGGATCGCGTTGTCCCGCGAGAAGGCGTAGCTCATCCGCGAGTTCGCCGTGACCGAGGCCATGCCGCAGAAGAACTGCGCGCCGCAGACGATGAACAGCAGGAACTTCGCCATGGTCGGGTTGTTCAGCGCGTCCAGGAAGATCTGCGCGGGAGGCAGACCGGTCTGGGATCCGAGCAGGCCGGCGATCCCCTTGTCGCTGCCGTCCTGGATGGCGGCGGTGATGGAGAAGAGAAGGATCCAGCCGCCGATGATCGAGATCACGACGCTCATCACGATGCCCTTGGGCGCGGCGATCGACGCGTTCTTGGTCTCCTCCGCGACGTGGGCGGAGGCGTCGTAGCCGGTGTACGTGTACTGCGCCATGAGCAGACCCATGAGGAACACGTACGGACCGAACGACCAGCCGGTGCCGTTGTACCAGTGCGTGAACGTCCACCCGACGTCCTGGTGCTGGGTGGGCATGATCCACAGGGCGCCGACGATGACGAGAACGCCGACGATGTGCCACCACGCGGACACGTTCGAGAGCAGGCTCACGATGTTGACGCCGAAGGTGTTCAGCAGCCCGTGCACCACGATCAGCGCGATGAAGAGGAGGAAGGTGGTCTGCGGCGTCGGCTCGACGCCCCAGACCAGGTTCGCGAACGCCATCATCGTGGTCGCCGCGCCGAAGTCGATCGCGGCCGTCACCGCGACCTCTCCGAGGAAGTTGAACCAGCCCACGGTCCACGCCCACTGGCGCTTGTTCCGCTTGGCGAGCCGTCCCGCCCAGAAGTACAGACCGCCGGCGGTCGGGTACTTCGAGCAGACCTCGGCCATGGCCAGGGCGACCATGAGCACGAAGACGCCGACGACCGGCCAGCCGATCGTGATCGCCGAGGGGCCGCCCGAGTTCAGGGCGATGGCGTAGGACGTGATGCATCCCGCGAGGATCGAGATGATCGAGAAGGAGACGGCGAAGTTGCTGAACCCCGACATCCCCCGATGCAGTTCCTGCTTGTAGCCCAGGGCGGCCAGGGCTGCGGCGTCGTCGTCGATCGGGTGCGAGCCCGGCGCCTCTGTCGTATCGCTCATGGAATGCTGCCTGCTTTCAGTGGAGGGAGCGTGTGCAGCGATTCTGGCGCTCACGCCCCTCGACTGTCAATGGTCTGACTTCAAACCATTAGCCGCGCAGCGCCTCCACCGGCTCGATGCGCGATGCCCGCCGTGCGGGATACCAGCCCGACAGCGCGCCGACGAGCACCCCGACGACGACCCCGGCGATCGCCACCAGCGGATCCACGACCGGTGCCCAGCCCTGCAGCGCTGCCACGAGCACGACGGCGTTGACGCCGACCGCCGCGCCGATCACCCCGCCGACCAGGCCGATCACCAGGGACTCGACGAGGAACTGCCGCCCGACCTGCCGGCTGGTCGCCCCGAGAGCACGACGCAGCCCGATCTCCCCCGTCCGCTCCATCACCCCCAGCAGGGTCACGTTCGCGATGCCGAAGCCGCCCGCGAGCAGGACCACCCCGCCGAGCAGCAGGAGCACCAGATTGACGTCGCCCTGCACACTGCGGCTGAGGTCCCCCCTGACCGAGGGCGCCTGCGCCTGCAGTCCCTCCGGAGCATCGGGCTGGAGGGCGACGACCGTCTGCTTCGCGAGCTGAGGCCCTGCTCCCGGCATGATCCGGATGTCGAGCTCGCCGGGCGCGGCCAGCCGGAAGTCGCTCCGCGCCGTCCCCACCGGGATCAGCACCGCATCGGCGAGATCCGACCGCTGCATCGGGCCCAGCACCCCGATGACCGCATAGGCGACCCCGTCGATGAACAGCGAGGGGCGCGCGCCGACCTCGGCGATCCCGAGCCGCTTCGCCGCCTCGTCCCCGAGCACGGCGACCCGGTCGGCCCTGGCGTCGTGCCCTCCGTCGAAGAACCGCCCTGAGACGACCCGCGCCTCGAGCGCTTCCGGCATCCCCGCGGATGCGGCGAACAGCGCCGGCGAGGAGGCGGGCGCCGCCGAGGGGTCGTTCACCGGCACCGCCGTGATCGAATCCGAGTCCCCGAGCGGCACCTCGGCGATGAGCGCCGAGGCGAGCACACCCGCGAGGCGGTCGACGCGCTCCGCGCCGTCCCACGGGATCCGCCCGGTGGCCACGCTCTTGCTCTGCGAGCCCCCGGTCTGCGCCTGCGCGGGAGACACCACCATCTGGGTCCCCGCGGCGGTGTCGAACTGCCGTGCGATCTGGGCGGAGGCGGTCTGCGCGAAGCCGACGGTCGCGACGAGGGCGCCGATCCCGAGCACCGTGCCCAGGATCGTCGCCAGCAGGCGCGCCGGCCGGGATCCCAGGTCGCTCGTGGCCTCGGCGACCAGGTCCTGCACCG
>NZ_NCKN01000217.1 GCF_002257455.1 Microbacterium sp. 13-71-7 | reverse complement strand
GCGGTCGGGTACTTCGGATCGCCGCTGGACGGCGTGCCGTTCGACAAGAAGCACGGCGTGATCCCGAACCGCGAGGGCCAGGTGCTCGCGAAGGACTCCAACCAGCGGGTGCCGGGCATCTACGCCACCGGCTGGATCAAGCGGGGGCCGGTCGGGCTCATCGGCCACACCAAGTCGGACGCGATGGAGACCGTGCGCCACCTCATCAACGACCAGGGTTCCTGGTGGCAGCCGGAGGATCCGTCCGAGGAGGCGATCCCCGCACTGCTCGCCGAGCGCGGCGTGCGCTGGACCGACCTCGACGGCTGGCACCGGCTGGACGAGCACGAGATCGCGCTCGGCGCCCCCGAGGAGCGCGCCCGCGTCAAGCTCGTGCCGCGCGAGGACATGGTCCGCATCTCCCGCGGGGAGTGACGCCCCGGGCCCGGCCCGGTCCCTGAGCGGGGAGCGTCTACTTCTTCGCGGTCACCGTGACCGTGAAGGCCAGGTGCTTACCCGAGGCGCTGTTGTCCATCGTGACCTTCGTCGTGCCCTCGGCGAGGGCGTCGAGGCCCGGGTTGAACCGGGCGGATCCGTCGTCCTTGCCCGGCACGAAGGAGACGATCTTCGGGTCGGCGACTTCGGCCGTCCAGTGCGTGAAGTCCTTGTCATCGCCGGTGAGGTCGATCGTGTTGCCGAGGGGCACCTGGACGGTGGTCCCGTCGATCGAGCCGAGGTCCGCGATGATCGGCGGCAGCGCACCGGCCGCCGTGGTCGCGGGGGCGCTGCTCGCGCTGACGGCGGGCGTCGCGCCGCCGGAGCAGCCGGCGAGCCCGAGAGATGCGGTGGCGACTGCGGCGCCCGCGACGAGGCTGGCGATCGAACGGTGCAGTCGAGTGCGGATCATGGTTCCTCCTGAGCGGTCCGTGCCGTGCGCGTCGGTGTGCCCAGCGTAGGGGAGGGGACCCGCGAGCACCGCGGGGCGACGCGGATACCCTGGGTCCATGAGCCGCTCCGATCCCGCCGCGTGGACGACCGACGTGCTCGGCGACGAGTTCGAGCAGCTCACGCTGCCGCTCGGATCCGATGACGAGGGAGAGATCGTCGCGACCCTGGTGCGCGCACTGCCGCAGCGCACCGTGTGGCAGCGGCTCTTCGGAGACGGCCGGCAGCTCGCCGACACCGATGTGCTCTACGTGCACGGGTGGTCGGACTACTTCTTCCAGAAGCGGCTGGCGCGGTTCTGGACCGGCCGCGGCGCGCGGTTCTTCGCGCTGGATCTGCGCAAGTACGGACGGAGTCTCCGCGACTACCAGACGCCCGGCTATATCGGGAGCCTCGTCGAGTACGACCAGGACATCGGGGCGACGCTCGCCACCATGCAGGCGGACTCCGACGCGGTCGGCCGCCGGCTGGTGCTGCTCGGCCATTCCACGGGAGGCCTGATCCTCAGCCTGTGGGCCGCACGGAACCCCGGCATCGCCTCGGCGCTGATCCTGAACAGCCCGTGGCTGGAGTTCCAGCTGCCGCGCTTCACGCGTGAGACGATCGCGCCGCTGGTGGAGCTGCGCGCCAAGTACCGTCCGCTCGACCGTGCCCCGCAGGTCGACCTCGGCTACTACACGCGCGCGCAGCAGGAGGCCGCCGACCCGGCGGATCCCATGGACGTGAACCTCGCCTGGCGGCCGGCGCAGACGATGGCCGTGCATGCCGGGTGGCTGCACGCGATCCTGGCCGGGCACGCGACGATCGCCGGAGGGATCGCGGTCGGCGCTCCCGTGTGCGTGCTGCTGTCGGCGCGCAGCGCCGTGCCGACGGCATGGTCGGACGACCTCACGCGCGCGGACAGCGTGCTGGTGGTCGACGACATCGCCCGAGCCGCGCTGAAGATCGGATCCTCGGTCACGATCGAGCGGATCGACGGTGCACTGCACGACGTCTTCCTGTCCCGGCACGAGGCGCGCGAGGAGGCCTACGATCGGCTCGGCTACTGGGTCGACGGCTGGGCCGCGGCCGATCGCGCCGCCCGGCGCCCGGCGCAGGCCTGACCGCCTCCGCGGACGCGGATCCGGCCCTGGCTCACTCCACGAGGTGCATGGCCCGCATGAGGTGCTCCGCGGAGTGGCCGTCGCCGGCGAGGATCGCCTCGGCCAGGGCGGCGTGCCGCGCGCGCATGACGTCGCGCTGCGAGGCGTCGACCGACCACGGTCGCAGGTTGCGGGACAGCGGCATGCTGGTCTCGTCCAGGACGGAGCTGAGGATCTCGTTGTCGCACCGCTCGGCCAGATAGTGCAGGAGCGCCCAGCGCTCCGCCGAGAGCGCGGCGGGGTCGTCGAGGCCGTCGTCGAGGGCGCGGGCCAGGGCCGCCGCCTCCGTGCGCTCTGCGGCGCTCAGCCGCGGCACGGCGATCGCCGCGACCGCTCCGCCGACATAGCCCGCGTACTCCAGGGTCTTCGCCGTGAGTTCGGGCGGGACCTCGGTGACCTGCGTGTACCGGCTCGGGTACATCTCGACCAGGCCGACCCGTTCGAGTCGCTGCAGCGCCTCCCGGATCGGCATCCGCGAGACGCCGAACTTCTCTGCCAGATCCGCATCCCGGATGCGCGATCCCGCCGGCAGCGTGCCGTCGATGATCGACGCACCGACCTGCTGATACACCTCCTCCGCGAGGAGTTGCTTCGTCGCCCCCAGCGGCGACCTTACTACGCCAGTCAACGGACCGCGTTCGCCCATCACTACCCCCAAGTAGTTACCCCAGAACAGCACTATCTCACTGGGAGGGGGCAAACCCAAATACCGGTATCGAAGTGATGAACGAGCCGTGCATTCGGCGACATCGAGCGGCGTTTGCGCGACGTTCCGGCCGTGTGGGGGCTCGGAGGGGCCGTCGGAGGCGAAGGCTCAGTTGCGCCGGCGCGTGAGGTGCACGGCCACCTCGTCGCCCTCGGCCTTGCCGATCGCCCGGCGGATCGTGCTCGACACCGGAAGCTTGTGGGTGCCGTCGCCCAGGGCCATGAAGGCGCCGTCGAACGGGTGCCCGTCGACGGTTCGGGACACCTTGACGAGCCCCCGTGTCCCGAAGACCGTCGCGGAATCCGGCAGCTGCACGCAGATCCAGGTGTCGCCCTCGCGGACGCGTCCGAGCGTGGCGGTGAAGGCGATGTCCAGCGGCACGATCCTGCTCATGACGCGATCCTCTCATCGGCTCCGGGATCCGTCGCAGGATCCTCGCCCGTGATCGAGAACGCGTTGCCGTCCGGGTCGCGGAACGCGAACATCGCCGGCACTCCGGGCCACCGCAGGATCTCGTCCACGTCGACGCCCTCCGCGAGCATCGCGGCGTGGGCCGCGTCGACGTCGGCGGAGGTGAAGCGGATCCCGATCGGTCCGCGGTGAACGCCGGGATCAGCCGGTTCCAGGGTGAGGATCACGTTCCCGCGGCCGGGAGCCAGCTCGATCCAGCGCCCGTTCGGCGTCGGCGCGTCGCGCAGCACGGCGAAGCCGAGGCGGCGATAGAAGCGCAGCGCGTCGTCCTGGTCGTCTACGGGGACGCTGACCGTGCGGACGCCGGTGATATGTGTGCTGTCCATGACGTTTCCTCTCCGGAACGGAGGTTCCGTTCAGTGAGGTGACGATCGAGGAGGCGCGCGATCGACAGGCCGCCCCGGATTCGAGGCGGCGCGTGCCGGATCAGCGGAAGTTGATGAATCGCAACCAGGTGCTTGTCCACTTGTGAGCGGTCATGCCCGCCGCGGAATCCCGCGGATCTAGGCGCGTCTAGCGGTGTCCGTTGTCGTGCTCCGAGGGGAATTCTGCGGACTAGCTACGATGTGCCCATGAGCTCTCCGGGCTTCGGCTTCCCCGACACCAAGTTTCATGAGCGCGAGACGATGCACAACACGCGCGCTGCTGCGGATGCGGCCCGTCGCACCGAATCGACCATGGAGGAGATCGCCGAAGCGATGCGGCGTCAGCTCGACCTCGCCGAGAGCACACGCGCCGATGCGGAGCGTTCAGAGCGGTTCACTCGGATCATGGCTTGGTGCTCTCTCGGCGTCGCAGTTGCATCGCTCGGCGCGGCGATAGCCGCGATCATCGTGGCCCAATAGGCTGCAGCCGCGTCTCGTTCCAGGCGTCAAGGTCCGCCTCGAAGAAACCGTTCGAGTCGCCGTCCTTGTGCTGTGCTGGCCCGGTCTTGGCGGCGAGCCGGTTCCGGAAGGTGCCGTAGGACATACCGCAGTAGTCGGCGGCCGCCCGTGTGGAGTACACGCGCTGTTTCCCGCTTGAGACGAGATGCTCGAGCAGGTGTTCGATGCGATCGAGCTGTGTCGGCGCTGCGCTGTGCGATCGTGGCGCGGCCGTCGGCGGCGTACGTGGAACGTTCGGCGCGGCGGCCGGAGGGTCGACGGGATCAGGCTTGCAGAGGCCGGATGCTTCGGCGCGTCGGATGCACTCTTCCATCGAGGGGCCGCCCGGATACCAGATGCGCTCCGCCGCCTCGCGGACCGTCAGAGTGCGGATGATCGCGGCCGCCTCGCCCACGACCCGTCCGAAGTCCACGAGCGCCTGCTCCTTCGTCTTGTACTGGCTCATGAATCTAGTGTCGCTATGACGGCACCGGTTTCGGGACTGATCATGCCGGTTTGAACTCCGCGGCGGCCCATGCTTCGAGATCAGCCGGTCGGTATCTTACGGACGCGCCCCGCTTGACGGCCAGAGGCCCTTGCTGGGCCGATCGGAGGTTCCGCAGGCTCTGCGGTGACATGCCGAGCATGGCAGCAGCGGCCTTGGTATTCAGCAAGATCGGGGCGAGCGCGGAGGTAGACGGAGTCGGACCTATTTCGCGTGCTTCCAGAGCCCGGATCACGTTCTCGGCAGTTCGTACAGCGATCAGGTCGACGAGCTCAGCCAGGAGACGGTCCCGATCTGTCATGCCGGCCTCCGGCGTTCGTCCAAGTGTCGTCTGATCGCACCCTCCTCGAACCGCCAGTAGCGGCCGATCTTCGGCGCCGGGAGCTCCCGGCTGCGCGCGAGCTCCTGCACCTGACCGCGGGAGATGTGTAGCCAAGTCGCGACTACATCAGGAGTGAGGAGGCGGGCTCGCTCGGCGCTCACGAGTCCGACCAATCAGCGCGATGGCGCGCAAGCCAGGCGACGACATCCTCACGGGTGTAGCGGATCACGTTCGAGTCGGGAACCAGAGCCGGAACGGGTCCGGTCTTCGCGTTACGCCACCGCTGAAGCGTCAGAGGGGTGACCTCGAGAAATGCGGCCAGAGTCTTAGGGGACATGACGGGCGGGAACTCGGAGGGCAGGTTCGATCGCTGCGCTCCAGTTGCGTGAGCTGATTCGTCCCGCGTGACGTCGGCGGCAGGCGCCTCCAAGTCGGGCTTGCAGAGACCTGTGCCGGCGCAACGCTCGATGAGCTGCTCCATCGAGGGCCCGCCGGGGTACCAGATTCGCTCGGCCGCCTCGCGGACTGTGAGAGTGCGGATGATCGCCACTTCCTCGGCGACGACCTCGCCGAGGTCTCGGAGCGCTTGTTCCTTCGTCTTGTGCGTGCTCATGGAAATCAGCGTCGCGTACTGAGCAGCTGCGCAACAGGTGATCAGACCGGAACGCCGATAACAACGCGACATGGGAGAGGTCGGACCACGGCCTCTCCCAGCGGGGAGCAAAGACCGGGGGCGCGGTGCGGCCGCCCAGGTCTGGTGCTACATCCGCAGACGATCCGTCCGAGCGCCGGGGGTTCTCTCAGCTCGAAAGTCGATGTGCGTCACGTTGTCACGAGGAGACTCAGGAGCGCCCAGGGCGTCAGGGGCGAGCGAACGAAGAATCGCAGGGGGAAGTCCGAGCTCGTCGACGATCCTGTCCTCGGCAAACGGGTTGGGTCCGTACTTCATCTCGATCAGCTTGCGCATGAGCTTCGGCGCTTCGTGCGGGACCTCAACTGGTTCGTTCTTCCTCCAGCCTCGCGCCGAGATCTGTCGGAAAAGTGCTTGGGAACGGTCGGGAGAGATCAGCCCGAGCTGGCGGCCGCGCATGGCGAGCGCTTGCATTGACATGCCCCACTTGGCCTTGAGCTGCGCGAGAGTCTTGAGCGTCATGGTTTCGTCGAACGCGCTGGCGATTGCGCGCTCGGGTGCGAGCAGGGCGCCGGCGAACAGGTTTGCCTCGCGTTCTTTCACGTCCGCATCCACCCAGGGGCGGAACGTGTGAAGCACCATATGGCCGGCCTCGTGCGCGGCAGTGAAGCGATCGCGATCCCCGGATGACCCGGGGAACAGCGAAACCACTGCCGTCTCTCCGACACCTAGCCAGAATGACGCGCCGAAGTGCTGTGACTTTCCCTCTCCGTACAGCGGCTCATCGTCACTAGGCAACACGAGCGGGCAGACCACGATGCCGCGGCGTTCCATCGTGCGCACGAGATGGTTGATGGGTGAGGTGCCGTCCAATGCCCAGAGAGCTCGCACCTCTTGAGCGATCTCCTCGATGCGGTCGGCGCCGAGTTCCTCCTCGCGATCCTCAACGACGGGCAGAGATGGACGGGGGTAGCGGGATCCGTCGAGTAGCTGCTCCGAAATGCGAAATGCTTCCTTGAACAGTTGGCGGGCTTGCTCCGTGTCTCTGCTCTTCG
>NZ_NCKN01000216.1 GCF_002257455.1 Microbacterium sp. 13-71-7 | reverse complement strand
GTGCATGCGCGACGCTCCGGGGCCCCGCTGGGCATGCGACTCGAGACCGTCGCGCTGAGCTGGATGGTCCTGCCGATGGGCATCCTGATCGCCGCGAGCCCGCTCGTGTCCGGCTACACGGCGCGCTACGGCACGTTCTCCGCCCCCGCGGTCGCGATCGTGATGGCCCTCGGCGTACAACGGCTCGCCCGTCTTCCGCGCCCTCGGCTCGGCGTCGTGCTCGCGGCCGTCTCCGTCGCCGCCGTCGTGATCGCGGCGGTCCCCGTGGCGGCGCTGCAGCGCGGGCCGTACGCCAAGAACCAATCCGACTGGAACGACATCGCCGCCTACATCAGCGCACACGCCGTCCCGGGCGACGGCATCGTGTTCGACGACGGCGCGCGGCCGTCCCAGCGCACGCGCCTCGCCAAGGCGACGGATCCGACCGCGTTCCGCAACGTCACCGACCTGCTGCTGAAGACCCCGTTCCAGAAGTCCTACACCTGGTACGACCAGACCTACGGCATCCCGCGCGCGTCCGGGATGGGGCGCTTCGACGGGGTCGACCGGGTCTGGGTGGTCGAGCTGAAGTTCGCCGGGGTCGAGGACACCTGGGGCCTCGAGCAGCTGCAGTCGCTCGGCTACCACGAGACGCGCCGCGTCGACGGTGCGGGGAGCGTGATCCTGCTCTACGAGCGGTGATCCGCGGGTCTCTTCCCCGCCCCCGCCCCCGCCCGGGGTCGTTGAGCGACACTTCGACTCGCTGCGCTCGCTCAGTGCGGGTCTCCGCGAGACGAAACGCGGCGCCCTTGCGAGAGCGCCGCGTTTCATCTCGGTCGGCTTCGCCGTCCTCGCTCAACGTCCTTGGGGGCGGTCGGCTTCGCCGTCCTCGCTCAGCGACCCCGGGGGAGGGAGGCGAGGGCCGCGGCGTGGTCGAGCCCGCGCACGACCGTCGTGCGCACGCGCGCGGTGAGGAAGGCCTCCGGCCCGTCGCGGAACGGATCCCCGTCCAGGATCACGAAGTCGGCCGCCGCCCCGGCCCGCAGCACCCCGAGCTCGCCCTCCCAGCCGCACGCGTACGCGGCGTCGCGAGTCGCCCGGCGCACCGCGTCGGCGATCGCCATGGCATTGCCGGGGACGTTCGCCTCGAGCGCCGGGTCGAACGCCGAGCGCCGGGTGGTGGCGATGAACAGGTTCGGCAGCGGGTCGAACGGCGCGGTCGGGGCATCCGTGCCGAGCGCGAGCGTCGCGCCGGCCTCGGCGAACTCGGCCCAGGGATACCCGCGCTCCACGCGCTCGTCGCCGAGCATCGCCCTCCAGTTGTCCTGGATCGCGGGGTCGCAGTGCACGGGCTGCATGGACGCGATGACCCCGAGCCGTGCCAGACGCAGCGGGGTCGCGTGGTCCACGGTCTCCAGGTGCTCGATGCGGTGACGGCGCTCGGCGCGCGGGCCGTTCGCGGCCACCGCCGCCTCGAGCGCGTCCAGGGCGAGTGCGGAGGCGGCGTCGCCGATCGCGTGCATCGCGATCTGCAGCCCCGCCGCATCGGCGCGCGTGACCACGGCCGTGAGCGAGGGCAGGTCCCAGAGCGGCTCCGGCCGGGAGCCGTCGGCGAAGGGGGCGTGCATGGCGGCCGTGCAGCTGTCGATCACGCCGTCCACGAAGAGCTTGATGCCGGAGATCCGCAGCCCGGGCCCGGTGTGCGCGCGATGCAGCGCGATCGCCCGGTCCACGGCGGCGGCGTCGCCCTCGGCCGTCCCGGTGCGGTAGACCGCCCAGTGCGCGGCCACGTGCATCGGCAGGGTTCCGCCGTGACGCTCCTGCACCGCGAGCATCGCGCGCAGGTCGGGCTCGGTGAGCGCCATGTCGACCGCTGCGGTGACGCCCGCGTCGAGGTAGGTGCGCAGCGCCTGCGCGAAGTGCGCCTCCCTGTCGTCGTCGCTCGTGAGGGCGTCCAGCCGCGTGCGCAGGAAGGCGAAGACCGCGTTCTCGAGCAGCATGCCGGTGGCGTGGCCCTCGGCGTCGCGCTGGATCGTGCCGCCGAGGGGATCCGGCGTCTCGTCGTCGATGCCGAGCTCGGCGAGGGCGGCGGAGTTGACCCACGCGGAGTGGTTGTCGTTCGCGTGCAGGTACACGGGCCGGTCGGCGACGGCGGCATCGATCATGTCGCGGTGCGGAGCCCTTCCGCCGAGGCTCGAGAACAGCCAGCTGCGGCCCTGGATCCTCGCCGCGGAGGGATCGGCGGCGGCTGCGGCGGCGACCCGCTTCTGGATCTCGGCGAGATCGGCGGCGTCGTGCAGATCCACCTGCTCGAGCGATTCGCCGAGACCGATCAGGTGCGTGTGCGCATCCACGATTCCCGGGATCACGAGCGCGCCGTCGAGTTCGACCACGGCGTCCGCCGCGAGCGCGTCGGCGGTGGCTGTGTCTCCGACGAAGACGACGCGCCCGTCCTCGACGAGGATCGACTGCGCCCACGGGTCCGTGTCGGAGGTGAAGATCGCACCGCCGCGGTAGTGGGTCGTGTGCGTGTCGGGGGAGGTCATGCGTTCTGTTCCTTCTTTCCGGATCCGCGGGTCACAGCGAGGCCTGGGAGCGGGCGGAGCGCCGCACCAGCGCGAGGTAGACGACGAACGGCACGATCAGGCCGACGGGCACCGACAGGTCGATGCCGCCGAGGAGAGCGGCGACCGGGCCGACGTAGACGAGCGTCGCGCTGCAGAGCAGTGCTGCGCCGATGCCGGCCAGCACGGCGACCGCGCCGGCGACGTGCACGCCCCCGGTGAACCAGAACCGGCTCCCGCGGCTGTCGTCGGCCAGTGCGGATCCGTCGTAGCGGTTGCGGCGCCACAGCATGTCGGCGAGGTAGACGCCCATGACCGGCGCGAGGATCGTGACCGCGAGCTGCAGGGCGCTCGAGACGCTGTCGAGGAAGTTCCACACCAGGAGCGCGAACAGCGTCATCAGCACGCCGACCGTGCCGTCCAGCAGCACGGTGCGCGAGCGCGGAAGGCGGATCCCGACGGCCTGCAGGGCCAGGCCGGAGCTGTAGGCGGTCATCGCGTTGTTGGCGATCGTGCCGACGATCACCGAGATGAGGAAGACCGGCGCGAACCAGCCGGGCAGGAACTTCTCCAGGCCGGCCTCCGGATCCGTCATGTCCACCGCGCTCGCGGCCAGCACGCCGACGAAGGTGGCGAGCACGCCGGGGATGACCATGCCGAGCGTGGTCCACAGGGCGACGTCGCGCACCCGGGTGCTCGCCGGGAGGTAGCGCGCGAAGTCGGCGCTGTTCGTGTAGGACAGCGGGCCGGATGCGACCAGCGCGATGCCCGCGGCCATCATCGCGACGAGCCCCAGGCCGTGCAGCGGCTCGGCGGGAGTGTAGCTCCAGCGCGCGCCGCCGACGACGAAGACCGCCATCACGGCGAAGATCACCGCGAGCAGGATCGCGAGCGGCTGGTACAGGCGCATGATCAGGCCGTGTCCGTAGACGCTGATCACCATGGTGGCCGCGGCGATCACGATCGCGCTGATCGCGATGGTCCAGCCGTTCGAGGGGACGCCGAGCCGCCCGAGCAGCCCGACGGCGACGGTCGTGGCCGCGGCCCAGTTGATCGCGAGGTAGCAGACGCTGATGAGCCAGCCCGCGATCGCGACGTTGAACCGGTTCCCGGTGACGCCGTACATCGCGCGAGTGATCACCTCGCTGGGCGTGCCGGCGGCGGGGCCGGAAGCGGCCACGATGCCCGTGATGATCGAGAACAGGTTGCCGATCACGATCACGAGCAGCGCCTGCCACAGGGTGAGCCCGAGCAGCATGAGGGTCGCGCCGATGACGACGGCGAGGAAGTTGACGTTGGGCGCCGCCCACACGGCGAACAGGTCGCGGGCGCGGCCGTGGCGCTCGGCGTCGGGGATGTAGTCGATGCCGTGGGTCTCGACGCGCACGGCGCTGTCGGTGGGCACGGGGTGGGTCAGGGCGGGAGCGGAATCGGTCACGGGGGGCGTCGTCTGCGACATGGATCCTCCAGGGCGAAAGGTCGGGTGCGCGACGTCCTTGTTCGCGCTCGACACGCAACGCTAAGGATCCAAAACGATTTGGACAAGCGGAGTCCGCGATTATCATCACGACATGCGCAGACAGCGATCCACGATCCGCGACGTGGCCCGTCGGGCGGGCGTCTCGGTGACCACCGTGTCGCACACCTTCTCCGGCAACGGCGTGGTCAACCCGGCGACCCAGGCGCGCGTGCGCGCGGCCGCGACCGCGCTGGGGTACCACCCGGACGTGGTGGCGAGCGGGCTGCGCCGCAGCAGGCTCGGAGTGATCGGGCTGGTGCTGCGGCCGGCGGTCGGCGTGGAGCCGCAGCACATCCAGGACGTCGACTACTTCCCCCGCTTCGCCGGGGCCGCGGCGCTCACGTCGCTCGGTCAGGGGTACGCGCTCATGCTCGTCGCGGATCCCGCGGTGCCCGACGCCCCGACCACGGCCTGGGCGTGCGACGGCATCATCGTGACCGATCCCGTCGAGCGGGACCCTCTCGTCGCCGCGCTGCGCGCCGGAGGCATGCCGTACACGCTGGTCGGCGCGGATCCGGCGGATCCGGACGACCCGCACGTCATCGACATCGCCACCGCGTTCATCACGGATCGGGTGCTCGACCACCTCGCGGAGTCGGGGGCGACGCGCATCGCCCTGGTCGTGGGCACGGATGCCATCGAGTGGAACGAGGCGACGGAGCGGCGCTACCGGGAGCGGACGCCCCCCGGCGCCCAGCGCGTCCGCTACGTGGCGGAGCGCTCGGAGCACGGGGAGGGCGCGGTCGCCGCCGATGAGCTGCTCGCCCTCCCCGAGCCCCCTGATGGGGTGTACTGCCTGACCAGCGACCACGCCAGGGCGCTCGTGGACCGGCTCGTCGAGCGCGGGGTCCGGGTTCCGGAGGACGTGCGCGTCGTGTGCGGATCCGACGCGGACAGCCTCCGGAGCTCCGCGCCGACGATCACCGCGGTCGACCTGCAGCCGCAGGCGCTGGGGCGCCAGGCGGCGGCCGCCCTGCTGACCCTGCTCGAACCGGACCTCGCGCTCGTCGTGCCGCCGCCCGAGCACGGCGCCCTGGTCGTGCGGACCTCGACCGGGGGCTGAGCCCGCGCGGGCCTGCGAGCGCCCCGGATCCCTGGGTCAAGTCCGGAGGCCGGCCGGCGTGGAGATGCCGGGGAAGGCGGTGCTGCTCATGTTCTCGGTTCCTTCGACTGCGGTTTCGGCGACCGGCGCGACGCATCAGCCACGACGGGGGAGCCGGTCCGGTCAGACCCCGTCGTGGCGGCGAAGGAGAAGGAGGGCGCGCACGAGCATGGAGGCAGTGTAGCGTTAACTCCTCAGACAAGTTGAGGAGTAGTGATGTCGGGAAGCGGTGCCGTGCAGCGCACGTCGATGGCGGATCAGGCGGCGGAGGTGCTCCTCGATCGCCTTCGCGCCGAGGAATGGGGGCTCGGCGCGCGGCTGCCGGGGGAGACGACGCTCGCGGCTCAGTTGGGCGTCGGCCGCTCGACCGTGCGCGAGGCGATCCGGCAGCTGTCGGGGCGAGGGGTCCTCACCGCGCGGCAGGGCGCCGGCGTCTTCGTCGCGGCGCTCGACGTGCGCGACGACTGGGACGCCGTACTGCAGCGCGCCGACATCGTGAGCGTGATCGAGGCGCGGACGGCGATCGAGACCGAGGCTGCCGCTCTCGCATCCGAGCGGCGCACCGCGAACGACCTCCGCGCGATCCGGCGCGCCCTGAAGGTCAGGGAGCAGCACCGCTCGGATCTCGAGGAGCACGTCGATGCCGACCTCGCGTTCCACCGGGCGATCGTGGTCGCTGCGGCGAATCCGATCCTCACCGAGCTGTTCGACGGGTTCACTCCGCGGCTGCGCCAGACGATGATCGCGATGCTGCGGATCCGCTCCGCCTTCGGCGATGCCGAGGATCACGCGGCGCACGAGCGCCTCGCCGACGCGATCCGTGCGGGCGATGCCGCGCTCGCCGCGGGGCTCAGCCGGGAGCACCTGGCCTCGCTCAAGGACGGCCTGCGGTGAGCGCCGAGGTCGTGCGCCTGGACGCCGTGACGCTCCGTCGCGACGGCAGGGACATCCTGCACGAGGTCGGTCTCGTCGTGCGGGCCGGGGAGCACTGGGCGCTGCTCGGGCCCAACGGCGCGGGCAAGAGCACGATCCTCGGGATCTGCGGCGCCCGCACGCATCCGTCGAGCGGCACCGCCGAGGTGCTCGGCCACCGCATCGGCCGCGTCGACCTGCAGGAGCTGCGGCGACGGATCGGACATGTGGATCCGCGCCACCCGCTGCGCTCGCCGCTCACGGTGACCGAGGTCGTCCTGACCGGCCTCACCGGCACGATCGAGATGCCGATGCGCTGGATGCCGGAGCCGGTGCAGATCGCTCTCGCGCATGAGCTGATCGCCGACGTCGGGCTCTCGCACCGCCGGGATGCGCTGTGGCCGACGCTCTCGCAGGGGGAGCGGGGCAGGGCGCTCATCGCACGGGCGCTCGCCTGCCGGCCGCGGCTGCTCCTGCTCGACGAGCCGATGACCGGGCTCGACGTGGCCGCGCGGGAGCAGCTGCTGGAGACGATCGACGCGCTCGCCCACCGGGATCCGCAGCTCGCCTCGATC
>NZ_NCKN01000016.1 GCF_002257455.1 Microbacterium sp. 13-71-7 | reverse complement strand
CCCCGGCGATGATCACCTTGAGCCCGCGCTCGCGGGCCTCGGTGCCGTAGCGGTGCAGCTTCTCCGGCGTGCGGTGCGCGGAGACGACCTCGACCTCGTGCGGGATGCCGAACTCGGTCAGCGCCTCGGAGGCGGCGCTCATCACGCGCCAGTCGGAGTCGGATCCCATCACGACGCCGACGAGGGGCGCGGCGGATGCGTGCAGTGTCCCAGTCACCCGTACAGGCTACGGGCGACTGCTGGGAGAACCCCGCTGCGGCGCGCCCTCGCCCGCGAGAACCCCGGCCGGAGCCGGCTCAGTCGCCCGTGTCCGCGGACGGCGCGGGCACGGGTCCGGCTCAGGCGAAGGCGTCGGCGGCGGCCCTGGCCTCGGCGAGGACCGCGTCGAGGTCGGATCCGCTCGCGTTCACGTGTCCGACCTTGCGGCCGGGGCGCGGCGCCTTGCCGTAGGTGTGCACCTTCGCCTGCGGGCTCGCGGCGAGCGCGGCGGGGACGCGATCGAGCATCCCGGCGTCCGCGGGGCCGCCGAGGATGTTGATCATGACCGACCATTCCGCGTGCGGGGTCGTCTCCCCCAGCGGCAGGTCGGCGACCGCGCGCAGGTGCTGCTCGAACTGCCCCGTCACGGCGCCGTCCTGGCTCCAGTGACCGCTGTTGTGCGGGCGCATCGCGAGCTCGTTCACGAGGATCCGGCCGTCCTCGGTCTGGAACAGCTCGACCGCGAGCATGCCGGTGACGCCCAGCCCCTCGGCGATCTCCCGACCGATCCGCGCGGCCTCCTCGAGGTGCTCCGCGTCGACGCCGGGCGCGGGCGCGATCACCTCGGCGCACACCCCGCCCTTCTGCACGGTCTCCACGACGGGGTACGACACGGATTCGCCGTTCGGACGTCGGGCGACCTGCTGCGCGAGCTCGCGCACGAACGGCACGAGCTCCTCGACGAGCAGGGCGTCCCCTTCGGCGAGCGCCGCGAACCAGTCCGACGCCTCATCGGCTGCGGACACGACGCGCACGCCCTTGCCGTCGTAGCCGCCGCGGGGCGTCTTCACGACGCCACGGCCGCCGTGCGCGTCCAGGAAGGTCTCCAGCTCGCCGGTATCGGCGACGCGCGCCCAGTCCGGCTGGGGCGCGCCGAGGTCCGCGAGGCGGGCGCGCATGTCGAGCTTGTCCTGAGCGAAGCGCAGCGCGTCGGGTCCGGGGTGCACGGCCACGCCGTCCGCGACGAGCGCGCGCAGCACCTCCTGCGGCACGTGCTCGTGGTCGAAGGTGATGACGTCCACGTCCGCCGCGAACCGGCGCACGGTGTCGAGATCGCGGTAGTCGCCCACGGCCGTGGCCGCCAGCTGCGCCGACATGCCCTCGTCCTCCGCCAGCACCCGGATGTCGATGCCCAGCTCGACCGCCGGGGCGATCATCATCCGCGCCAGCTGTCCGCCGCCGATCACACCCACACGCAACGCCATCGGATCTCCGTTCCTCGCCCCCATTCTTCCGCACGTTCCACCCCGCTCTCGCCGCCCACCCCTCCCACCTTCGAGTCGTCCCCACCAGCGGAGGCCATGGCGTGCGCTGGTAGGGACGACTCGAAGGTGGGGCGGGGCGTCGGCGCGAGCGCGAGGGGGCGTCGACGAGCCGGGCCTGCGACTGGGGGGCGGGACGGGTCAGGCGGTGTAGGGGTTCTGCGCGGCCTGGGCGTCGCGGTGCGCGAGGATCTGACCCACCTCGACCTGGTCCGCGAGGGTCTCCTGCACGAGGGCGACGTTCGGCACGTCGCGGATCCGCAGCGGCGCGTCCACGCCGTTCGACAGCAGCACGGTGCCGGCTCCGACCAGGCGCTGCAGGGGGCCGCGGCGCACCGAGATCGTGTAGCCGCGGGCGTGCGACATCTCGATGCTGTTGCGGGATCCGACGCCGTCGCGCACGATCACCCGGCGCGTCGTGATCGTGACCCGTCGCGACAACCAGGCGAAGAACGGCGCCACGACGAACACCAGCACCAGCGCGCCGGCCGCGGCCCACAGCATCCAGTCCTTGGCCCAGCCCGCGACGGGAGCCGGGAGATTGCCCGTGAAGTATCCGGTCGCGCCCGCCACCACGATGAGCACGAGCGCCGACCAGAACAGGTGGCGCGCGTGCGGGTGGAACCGGGCGATGAGGCGCTCCTCCGCGGGCACGCCGGGCGGCGGCGTCATCGGCCGCCCGCCCAGACCCACTGGTTGCGTCACGCGTCCATTGTGACCCGTGACGCCGATATCCGCACGGCCAAGGACGGGTGTGTCCGGATGCGGATCCGCCCGGACCCGATCATCCCGCTCATCCCGGCGGCGTCACACCACCAGTGCGATCGCGACGCCGTCCCAGCCCTTCACGCCGACCGTCTGCAGCGCCGTCGCGTCGAAGCGGGGATCGCGGCCGAGCATCTCCAGCGCCTCGCGCGTGCCGACCACCATGGAATCGGCCGAGGAAGGATCGACGATGTCGCCGTCACGGCCGATGTTGTCCACCACGACCACGGACCCAGGGTGTCCGAGCCGCGCCGCCCAGTCCAGGTAGATCGTGTTCGACTCCTTGTCCGCGTCGATGAAGATCAGGTCGAACGGGTCGTCGTCCTCGAGCGCCGGCAGCACCTCGGCCGCGCGTCCCAGGCGGATCTCGACCCGCTCCCCCACGCCGGCGGCGTCGATGCTCGCGCGCGCGACGGCGGCGTTGTCGGGCTCCGCCTCGATCGTCACGACGCGGCCGCCGGCCCCCACCGCCCGCGCCATCCAGATCGTGGAGTATCCGCCGAGCGTGCCGATCTCGAGCACCCTGCGTGCTCCCGCGATCCGGGCCAGCAGGTTCAGCAGCTTCCCGCTGACCGGTGCGACCTCGATCGCGGGCATCCCCGCCGCCTGCTGCGCGGCCAGAGCGGCCTCGAGAGCGGGGTCGTGCCCGACCAGGGTCTCGGACAGATAGTCGTCGGCGGCGCGCCAGTTCGCGAGGTTCGGTTGGGCCATGCGCCCAGCTTCGCCCCTCGCGTCGCGGCGATCAAGACCGTTCCAGCTCCGATCCGCTCGGCACGTGCGGAGAGGCCGCCTCTTCCCGCGGATCCTCGAGGGGCGGCTCCGGGAACGGCGCGGGGAGCGTCCGCGGCAGGTCGGCGGCGAGCGCCGGCTGCCGGCGGAACTGCCCGGTGAGGATCAGGACCAGGATCACCGCGGCGCCCACGATCCAGCCCGCAACCCCCAGCGGCAGGACGAGGGCCGGATCCGGGTGCGTGCCCGCGGCGAAGAACCAGAGATACAGCCCCGCCGAGGCGTTGAGCGCGCCGTGGGCGAACACCGCGGGCCACATCGAACCGGAGCGCAGCCGGAGCCAGCCGAGCAGCACGCCCCACACCACGCATCCTCCGATCATGAGGAGCACCCCGCTGAGATCCGTACGGCCGAAGTCGTAGCCGAGCAGGATGATCGGCGCATGCCACAGGCCCCAGATCACCCCGCTGATCAGCAGGGACGCCCAGGTGCCGTAGCGGCGCAGCGCCGGCACGAGGAAGCCGCGCCAGCCGAGCTCCTCGCCGAACGCGGCGAGGGCGTTGACCGTGGTGGCGGCGACCGGGATGCTCATCGCCTGTGCGGCGATCACCACGCCCACCGGCGGGAGCGGCGTGCCCGCCGGAGTCCTCGCCGCGAGCAGCTCGGTGAACCCCGAGAAGCCCGCGAGGTCGACCTTCAACCAGCCGCAGAGCGCCGCGACCGCAGTCGAGGCCAGCACGAGCAGCGGAGGGGCGAGCACCCCGATCACCATCAGCCACACGACGCGCGCCACGGGGCGCAGGGGCCACAGGCCCAGGAACCGCAGTCGCTGCCCCTTCGGGATCGGCCGGAGGACGAGCAGGACGAGCACGACGGCGACGGCGGGCATGTACATCATCCCACTCATGAGCGGGAGGGCGTACGGCTCCCGCAGTCCGTCGCCGAGCCACAGCGGCAGCGCCACCAGCCATGCCAGCCCGCAGGCCAGCACGACGTAGGCGACGATCGCGCCGAGCCCGATGCGCACGGGAGCGCCCTGAGGCTGCCGCTCCCCTGTCGCCTGGACCCCGGCGATCCCGCCGTTGTCCTCACTCATCGCCCGCTCCGGTGGACACCCCGCGGTCGAGGTAGGCCTGCAGCACACCGGCGCCGACCGCCGCACCGTCGACCGTGACCACCAGTGGACGCTTGTCGCGGCGTTCGACCTCGATCGCGGGACCGCGGCGGAGCACGATCCCGGTTCGGCCGTCGAGACCGAGCCGCCAGCCGAAGCCGCCGAACTCGCCGAACGGGTTGCAGTCCACCGCGCGCACCGAGACGATCTCGTCGAGGGGCACGTGCACGCGGGGGAAGCCGATCAGCGACCGCACCGACAGTCCGTCCGGCCCGACTCGCACCCGGAACGATGCGGAAGACGCGAACGCGCCGCCGATGAGCACCAGGGTGAGCACCGGCACCCACATCCGGTCGGTGAACCGGATCGCCATGAATGCGGTGACGCCCACCACCACCACCACGAGCAGCGAGATGAGGATCATGGCTCGACGGGACAGCGACGCCGTGGCCAGCCAGACCACGCGCTCGCCGTTCGTGATCGCGGCGACGTGAGCGGGCTGCAGCGGCGCGGCCGGAGCAGGACGGATGTGCGGCTGCAGGAGCCAGCCGACCCCGATCAGCACGACGAACGCGGCGAAGCCCAGCAACATGAGGCCGCCGAGATCCTCGGCCTGCTTCGCATCGGCGACGCCCCGCTGCGTGCCGACGGCACCCAGGTTGATGACGGCGCTGAGTCCGGAGATCCCCAGCGCCATCCCGACGATCAGCCTCGCACCACCGCCCCAGTGGTCGCGCACCCCGATGACCGTCGTGATGGTGAGCGCCGCGGGGAGGACGAAGCCGAGCAGGATCGACAGCCAGACGAACGTGACCGGCGGACCGAAGCCGTCGACGCCCGAGGGGCCCCAGTGCGTGGCGGCGGGCGATGGCAGCTCCGGCAGCCAGGCGAGGACCAGTGCGAGCACGACGGCGGAGAGCACCAGCGGCACCGCGACGCCGAGGGTCAGGGCGATCAGCCGGGCCCTGCGGAGGTCGCGGGCCGGGATCGCGGTCACGTCCTGCGCGGCAGGAGTGGAACGGGCGTTCATGATGGGATCCTCCTCATTCCTGGGCGGCGATCAGCGCGGCGAGGGTCGCGGGGCCGACGCCGAGAGCGGCGCCACGACGGACGAGCGCCCCGATGTCCTCTGCGAGGTCGGCGAGAGGCGCGGCGGAGGCCGAGAGCACCGCTCCACGCCCTCGGCGCAGATCCACGAGTCCCTCGTCGCGCAGCTCCTGATACGCGCGCAGCACGGTGTGCACGTTCACGTCGATGGCGTCGGACAGCTCACGGGCGGCGGGGAGCCGGTCGCCGGGGCGCAGGCGCCCTGCGAGCACCTCCGCCCGCACCGAGGCCGCGATCTGCACGAACAGCGGCTGCGCGCTGTCGGCGTCGATACGGATCAGCATCGCGCTCACCTCCTGTGTAGTTATTCTATGTCAACTAGATCAATTGTGGAAGAGGTCCAGCCGATTCATCCCCGGCGGCGCGCACCGGGAAGACTGGCCGCATGCGCATCACTCCCCGCCGGCTGGCCGTCGGCATGAGCCTGTGGATCCCGAACCTGTTCAGCGGCATCAGGGTGCGCGGGTTCAGCGCCGACTGGACCCAGGCCGTGGTCCAGCTGCACGTGAACGTGTTCACCCGCAACTACGTGAAGACGGCGTTCGGCGGATCCATGCAGGCGATGACGGATCCGTACTTCTTCATGCTGGTCATGCATCAGCTGGGCCGCGACTACGTGGTGTGGGACACCCGCGGCGAGATCGAGTTCCTCACGCCGGGCCGCGGCGTCCTCACCGCGCGCTTCCACGTGCCGGCGGAGCGGATCGCCGACATCCGGGCGCGCGCCGCCGGCGGCGCGAAGGTGCTCGAGTGGTTCGAGACGGAGATCACCGACGGCGCCGGCGAGGTCGTCGCGCGCGTGCGCCGCGAGGTGTACGTGCGGGAGAAGAAGCGGGTCACGGCCGCGAAAGCGTGACCCCGCGCAGGCTCGAGGCCCGCTCGACCAGCGCCGGCGCGAGGCGCACGGTGTCCCGGGAGCTCGAGGTGCCCGCGACCAGACCGAGCGCGAGCTCGAGCGCGGTGCGGCCGCTCTCCTCGAACGGCTGCCGCACGGTGGTGAGGCCGAGCCCCTCGGCCAGCTCCCCGTCGTCGTAACCGACCACGGGCAGCCTCTCGTCCTCCGGCCGCGAGCGCTGCACATCGAGGACGGCGGCCGCGAACCGGTCGTGATTCGCGACGATGGCGGTGGCCCCCGCTTCCCGCGCGGCCCGCAGGAGCCGCTGGTCGATCTCGGCGGGCCCGTCCACCGCCCAGGGCGCCACCGAGACGTGCCGCTGCAGCCCCTCGATGCGCAGCATCCCGGCCGACACATAGGCCGGCGAGCGCTGCGGCTCGTGCACGAACAGCGCCCTGCGATGGCCGAGCTCGACGAGGTGGCGGCCGATCTGCTCGCCTCCGTCCCGATCGTCTACGAGGACGACAGGGCCGCCGATGTCGCCTTTCGCCGGCACGACGTCCACATAGACGACGGGGATCCTCGCCGCTCTGCTCGCCCGGCGGGCGGCGCCGCCGAGAGGCACGCCCATGACGATGAGCCCCGACGCGTCGGTGCGCGCCGGCAGCACATCCAGCAGCGGCTCGTCGGCCGCCGCCGCCGAATCCAGGTCGTAGGGGATGATGTCGACCGCCACGTCGCGGGCCCGCCGCAGCATCCCCGCCAATCGGCGCAGATAGGACGGGTAGCTCGTGAACGGCGCGGCCACCGCGATGCGGGATGCGCCCACCCGGCGCCCCTGCGTCATCCGGTAGCCGAGCGCGGTCGCGGCCGCGACGATCCGCTCGCGCGTCTCAGGGCGCACCCGGTGCGGCGCGCTCACCGCCAGCGAGACCGTCGAGATGCTCACCCCCGCACGCGTGGCGACGTCGTAGATCGTGACCCTCCCTGGACGTGCGCGCATGGCCCGGATCCCCTCTTCATCGAAGTTCTTCGATTGCTCAGACTAGTCCGCAGCCCGTCGAAGGAGATGACCGATGCCGAGAGGCTCCCGCTACCGCCGCCCGATGCTCGACCGCGCCGTCGCGGCGCATGAGGCGAGGACCGCCGCGCTTCTCGCGCCCGAGCCGAGCGATCCCGCGGGACGGCGCCGCGTCGCCGGGGAGAACGACACCGCGGTCAGCGCGGCCCTGGGGATCGCGCCCCTGGACACCGCCACCGCGGAGCACACCGTGCCCGTCGCCGGCCACCCCGACGTGCGGGTGCGCGTCTACTGGCCCGGCCCCGATGCGACACCGCACGGCGCGGGGCTCCCGATCCTGGTGTACTTCTACGGCGGAGGCTTCACGATCGCCGGGATCGACTGGGTCTCGTGGGATGCGCGGTTCCGCGAGCGCGCGCGGGACGCCGGGATCATCATCGTCGCCGCGGACTACGCGCACGCGCCCGAGCAGCGCTTCCCCACCCAGCCGGAGCAGTGCTGGAGCGCGTGGGAATGGGTCTGCGCGCACGCGGAGGAGCTGGGCGGATCCCCCGACCGGCTCGCCGTGGGCGGCGCGTCCTCCGGTGGCGACCTGGCCGCGGCGGTCACGCTCATGAACCGCGACAGGGCAGCACGACCGATCGCCCTGCAGCTGCTGGAGAACCCGGCACTCGACCTCACGATCGGGCACGCCGACGCGCGCGGTGTCAGCGCGCGGATGCCGGGCGTCATCGTGCGCAAGGCCGGCCGGATGCTGGTGCGACAGTACATCGGCGACGATGCGAAGGCGGCCCGTGACCCGTACGCCTCGCCGCTGCTCGCCGACTCCCACGCCGGCCTTCCCCCGGCGCTCATCATCACCTCCGAACTCGATCCCCTCCGCGGCGACGGCGAGGCGTACGCCAGGGCGCTCTCCGATGCCGGAGTCGACGTCACCGCCGTGCGGTTCATCGGCCAGACCCACGGCTCCCTCGGCGCGACCGGCTTCGTCCCGGCCGCCGACGTCGCCCACCGCCTGATCGTGACCGAGCTGCGCCGGCTGCGCGCGGACTCATGAGCACCGCCGACATGCTCGCGCTCGACGCACCGGTACGGGACTGGCTCCGCCGGATCGACGAGATCGTCGCCGATCTGCCCGAGTACGGCTCCCCCGACCCCGCCGCGCATCGTCGGGCGGCCAGGATCCTGAGCGATCTGCTGGCCGCCGAGTTCACCGATCCGCCTCCCGCGGGGATCGAGGCGGAGGATCTGCAGCTCGCCGGCCTCGCCGGCCCTCTGCGCGCCCGGCGATTCCGCCCGGCCCGCCATTCCGGCCCCCTCCCGACCATGCTGTGGCTGCACGGCGGCGGCTGGATCGCGGGGACGATCGACGAGCTGCTCAATGAGAGCACGACCGCGGACCGCGCGCTGCGCTCCTCCGTGCAGATCGTGTCGCTCGAGTACCGCCTCGCGCCGGAGCACCCGTACCCCGCCCCCGTCGACGACGCCGTCGCAGCCCTGGTCGCCCTTCGCACCAGGGCGGGCGAGCTGGGCGTCGACCCGGAGCGTCTCGGCATCGGAGGCAACTCCGCCGGAGCCACGATCGCGGCATCCGCCGCCCTTCGGGAGCGGGACGCGGGCCGCCGACTGCATCATCAGGCGCTCGAGGTGCTGCCCGCCACGCTGCGCCCTCTCGCCGGTCTCTCCGAGCGGCGACGTCGTGCCTCCGGGATGGACGGCGCCGAGCTCCTCGCCGAGCTCTACCGCGCGGGCGCCACGCTGGCGGAGTGCTCGCCCCTCGACGCGGCCGATCATCGCGGCCTCGCCCCCGCGCTGATCCTCGCCGCCGAGTTCGATCCGCTCCGCGACGGCGCCGTCGCCTACGCCCGGACCCTGGAGGATGCGGAGGTCCCCGTGACCCTCCGCATCGGCGCCGGCCATGTCCACGGCTCCCCGGGACTCACCGCCTGGCAGGGCGCCCGCGAGTGGCGCGACGTGTTCGTCGCCGAGGTCGCCGCCGCCTACGCGTCCGAACACCCGCACCCGACCACCGACCCGAGAGGGAGACGATGATGTCCACCCATGCCGCAGACCCCGTGTTCCCCATCCCGCCCGCCGCCGCACTCGGCGACGACACCGTGCCCGGCGAGCGCCAGACCTGGTGGTTCTGGGTCGCGTTCGTCCTCACCTGGCTCGCGACCGGCATCGCCCAGGGCGTGGCAGGCGTCGCGGTGCCGCAGCTCCTCAAGGAGTGGGATCCGGACCAGGCGACGGGCAACCTCAGCATCGTGCTCACCGCGGGCGGCGCGGCGATCCTGGTCACCACGCCCGTCTTCGGGCGCCTCAGCGACCGCTCGCTGTCCCGTCTGGGCATCCGCCGCCCGTGGATCGCGGCGGGGGTGCTCATCGCCGCGATCGGCTACCTCCTGCAGGCGTTCGCGACCTCGCTTCTGGTGCTGGGGGCGGGCGCAGTGCTCGTGCTGGTCGGGTGGGGCGCCGTGTCGATGACGATCCACACTCTCTTCGCCGACCAGATCCGCCGCCGCATCCGCGCGATCATGTCCGCCGTGACGGGCGCCGCCACCACCGTGGGCATCTTCGGCGGCGTCGCGCTCGCCGGCGCCGTCGCGGGCACGGGGCAGATCGGCATGTTCCTCATCCCCGGCGGGATCGCCGTCGTGCTCGCGATCACCCTCTTCTTCGCGCTGCGCGACCTGCACCGCACGGTCCCCGCTGCGCCGCTCGACGGGCGCGGGGTGATCGAGACCTTCTGGCTGAGTCCGCGCCGCCACCCCGACTTCGCGTGGGCGTGGATCTGCCGCTTCTTCATGACCGCCTCCATCGTGTCGGTGACGAGCTACCTCTACCTCACGATCTCCAGCCGCTTCGGCATCGACGACCCGGCCCGGATCGCGGCCGTCCAGACCCAGGCGACGGCGGCGTTCACGATCATGAACCTCGTGCTGGCGTTCGTCTTCGGCGTCGTCTCGGACCGCACGGGGCGGCGCAAGCCGACCGTCGTGATCGGCGCGCTCACCAGCGCGGTCGGGCTCGTCGTCGCCGTCGCGGTCGGCGACGTCACCTTCTTCCTGATCGGGATCGGGATCGTCGGCGCCGGCCAGGGCGCCTACATCGCCGCCGACGTCGCGCTCATGACCGAGTGCCTGCCCTCGACCGAGGACGCCGGCAAAGACCTCGGCATCGTGGCGCTCGCCTACCTGCTGCCGGGCATCCTGGTGCCCGTGTTCGCCTTCTTCGTGACGCGCATCGGCTCGCCCACGGGGGAGAACTTCGTCGCGCTCTACGCGGGGGCGGTCGTGATGGCGCTGTTCGCGGCCTTCGCGGTCACCCGGGTCAAGGCCGTGCGATGACGAGGGACGATCGGCTCCCCTGGACGGCACGCGCCGAGTACCGTCGACTGCGCTCGGCCCCGGACATGCCGCCGCGGACCCATGCGGTCGTGCACCGGACCTCGGGCATCGCCGTGCCGGCGGACGACGGCGTCCCGCTGCTCACCGACCACTGGGCGGCGGACGACGCGGGCCCGCACACGGTGCTCATCCGCACGCCCTACGACCGGAACGGCGCCGCCGCCGTGGCGCGCTTCCTCGCGGAACGCGGGCATCACGTGGTGGTGCAGAGCTGTCGCGGCACCTTCGGGTCCGGCGGTCGCTTCCGACCGCTGCACGACGAGGTCGCCGACGGGCAGGCGACGCTGCGCTGGCTGCGCGCGCAGCCGTGGGCGACCGGCCTCGTGCACTCCTGGGGCGGCAGCTACTTCGGGGTGACGCAGTGGGCGTACTGCGACGGGGAGCTCCGTCCCGACGCGATGGGCATCGCGGTGTCGGCCCGGCGCTTCGACGAGGCGATCCTCTACCTCGGTCGCGGCTTCTCGATCGACACTCCGCTCGCGTGGGCGTACGCGCTCGGGGTCCAGGAACGCCGGCTGCCGGCACGCCTGTGGAGGCTGCTGCGAGCGCGCGGGGCCCTCACGCGGGGCGCACGCACGGTGCCGCCGTCCGATGCCGTGCCCGCGGCGCTCGGCGACGACCCGCAGTTCTTCCGCGACTGGGTCGAGCACAGCGATCCCGGGGACCCCTGGTGGGATCCGCTGCACTTCGCCTCTAATCCCGCAGCGGTGCCGCCCGTCACGCTGCTGGCCGGGTGGCAGGATCTCTTCCTCGTCGGGCAGCTCCAGGACCACGCCACGCTGCAGGGCGCCGGTGTGCGGACGCGCCTGATCGTGGGCGACTGGATCCACGGCGCTCCCGAGATCACCGTGATCGGGGTGCGCGAGGCGCTGCGGGCGTTCGACGGCGAGCCCGAGGCGGCTCCGGTGCGCGTCGAGATCAGCGGGGGCGGCGGCTGGCGGGATCTGGCCGCCTGGCCGCCGCCGAGCGCTCCGCATCCGCGGGAGTTGACCGCCGACGGCCGGCTCGTCGCTCCCGGGACCACCCACGAGGGCGCCGCCCTGACGTCTCGCTACGACCCCGCCGATCCCACCCCCGACGCCGGCGGCCGCACGCTCAACCCGTTCAGCGCCGGGCGCCGCGATCAGCGCCGCCGTGAGAGCCGCGACGACGTCCTGGTGTTCACGGGCGAGCGACTCCCTGACCCGCTGCTGGTCATGGGTGCGCCGGAGATCGCGCTGACGCTCGCCTCCACGAACCCGCAGGTCGACGTCTTCGTGCGCCTGTGCGAAGTCGACGGGCGGGGGACCTCCCGCACCGTCACCGATGGCTATCTGCGGCTGTCGCCGCAGGCCGCGCCGGGCGAGCCGCGCCACGTCCGCGTCGTGCTCGCACCGATCGCCCACCGCTTCGCCGCGGGCAGCCGTCTCCGGGTGCAGGTGTCCTGGGGCGCGCACCCGCTGCATCTGCGCAATCCGGGAACCACGGATCCGGTGCGCGACCACTCGCGCCTGGTGGCCAGCACCCAGACGCTCTTCCTCGGCGGCGCGACGCCCGCCGTGCTCACCGTGCCGCTCGCGGAGGACGTGGCATCCGCCGTTCACCCAGGCGTGCCACGATGACGGGGTGCCCCTCGCCCGCCGCCTGACGCTCGCCGACGCCGTCGCGATCGGCCTCGGATCGATGATCGGCGCCGGGGTCTTCACCGTCTGGGGCCCCGCCGTGGGCGCCGCCGGATCCGGACTCCTGATCGCCCTCGTGCTGGCGGGCTTCGTGGCGTTCTGCAACGCCACCTCGTCCGCGCAGCTCGCCGCCGTGCATCCGGTCTCCGGCGGCACGTATGCATACGGCCGTGCGGAGCTCGGACCGTGGTGGGGCTTCACCGCCGGCTGGTGCTTCGTGATCGGCAAGCTCGCGAGCTGCGCCGCCATGGCGATGACGGTCGCCGCCTACGTCGCCCCGGCGGGATGGCAGAAGCCCGTGGCGATCGTCGCGGTCGCCGCCCTCACCGCCGTCACCTGCGCGGGGGTGACGCGCACCGCCCGCGTCACCCAAGTGCTCGTCGCGCTGACGCTGGTCGGACTGATCGTGGTGCTCGCGGCGGCCGGGGCCGCCCTGCCGCAGGCCGCACCGGCGCCTCTCCCCTCCGGATCCCCCTACGGCGTGCTCCAGGCCGCGGGGCTGCTGTTCTTCGCCTTCGCGGGCTATGCGCGGATCGCGACCATGGGCGAGGAGGTGCGGGATCCGTCGCGCGTCATCCCGCGGGCGATCGGCATCGCGCTCATCGTCGCGCTCGCGGTCTACACGCTCGTCGGCGGCGCGGTCGTGCTGTCGCTCGGCGGCGCCGCGGAGGGCTCGTCCGCTCCCCTCGCCGACGTCGTCTCCGCGGCCGGGTGGACGGCCGCCTCGCCGGTGGTGCGGGTCGCCGCCGCGACGGCCGCGACCGGGGCGCTGCTCGCCCTGCTGTCCGGGATCGGACGCACCTCGCTCGCGATGGCGCGGGAGCGCGACCTCCCCCGATTCCTCGCCGCGGTCGATCCTCGGCACCAGGTGCCTCGGCGCGCGCAGCTGGCGGCGGGTGCCGTCGTCGCCGGGGTCGTGCTCCTCGCCGACCTGCGGGGAGCGATCGGATTCTCCTCGTTCGGTGTCCTGCTGTACTACTTCGTCGCGAACGCCGCCGCGCTCAGGCAGAGCGGTGCCGCCCGGCGGTACCCGAGACCGCTGCAGGTGCTCGGCGCCGTGGGGTGCGTCGCCCTGGCCGCGTCCTTGCCGCTGCGCTCGGTGCTGATCGGGGCGGCCGTGGTGCTCGCGGGCGTCGCCCTCCGCGCGATCAGGCTCCGCCGGGACCGGCGCCGGCACGATACGCCGACGGGGTGAACCCGAGTACCGCGCGGAAGTCGTTCGCGAGGTGCGACTGGTCCGCGTAGCCGAGGTCGGCCGCGACGGTCGCGAGATCCGTGCCAGGGTCGGACCGGATCCGCTCCGCCGCCTCCTGCAGACGGCGCCTCCGGATCATCGCGGCGGGAGACAGCCCCACGTGGCGATGCGCCATGCGCTGCAGGGTGCGCACCGAGACGGCGAGACGGGCCGCCGCCTGCTCGGGCGTGCGGACGTCGGCGGCCGACATGAGCAGCTCCGCCATCGCGTTCGCGTGCCGGCCCGGCGCCGAGACATCGCCGACGCGCTCGCGCAGCCAGGCGCAGAGCACGGCGACGGCCCGCTCCCGATGCCCTTCGCCCGAGGACATCGCGTGCGCGACCGCCTCCGGCAGTCCCGGTGCGGGGTACGCCTCCACCCGGTCGAGCAGGGCGGAGGGCGCCTCCGTGAGCGCCGCCACGGCGGCCGGTCGCAGCAGTGCGCCGACGGCCCACCCCCGGCCCGTCAGCTCCCGCGAGCTCGCGCGCGTGGTGGCGCCGGTCAGCACCGTGGCACCCGCTTCGACGACGAGGTTCAGCGCGGGGAACGACACGAGGTCCTGCCGCGACGAGCGACCGGGTTCGATGTCCCACTCGGGGATCCAGCACCACTCCACGAGCTCGGCGGCGTCGGCCGTCGGAGGGAGCCGGTGGAACTGCGGCAGGCGCGCCGGATACAGCACACCGCGCGTCGGATCGACCATCCCTCGAGCCTAGAAGGCGCCGCGGACATCCGCCGATCGCCGGACGCCCGCCGAACGACTCAACCTGGCGCGAATCTCCAAGAACCGCCTCCCGCACCGGGCCTAGCCTCGGGGTCATGAGCGAAGAAACCTCCACGACAGCGACCACGGGCGTCACCGGCCGGTACACGACGAACGGCCGGCCGAACTCGGCGACGTCCCTCACCCCCTTCCTTGCCATTCCCGATTCCCGGTCCGCGATCGAGTTCTACCGCGAGATCTTCGGCGCGCGCGTCGTCGAGATCACCGAGTTCGGCGGCGTGGTCGCGCACGCCGACCTCGACTTCGGCCTCGGCGTGCTGCAGCTGGGCGATCCCAACCCCGAGTACGGGCTCATCGCCGCGCCGGCCGGCGATGCCGACTGCTATTCGATGGGTCTCTACGTCCCCGACGTGGACGCGGTCGTCGAACGCGCGGTCGCCGCGGGCGCCACGGTCCGCGAGGCGCCGTCGACCTTCGTCTCGGGCGACCGCTACGCGAGCATCCGGGATCCGTTCGGCGTGCGCTGGTCGATCATGACGCGGGTCGAGGACCTCTCGGAGTCGGAGAGCGCCGCGCGGATCGCCGAATGGGCCGCGTCGTTCAGCGCAGCTGAGGGCTGAGCGCGCCTCCGACGGCAATCGCCGAAGCCTCCTCGGCCGCCGCCGCGACCGCCGGCAGCAGCGCCTCCGCGGTGCGGCGGTAGCCGAGGGCGCTCGGGTGGAACCGGTCGAGGCTGAACATCTCCTCCGGCTCGTCGAAGAACATCGGGCCCACCGCGCGCCGCAGGTCGACCGCGGTGGCTCCGTGCTCGATCGCGGCCTGCGCCTGTGCGGCCGCCAGCCGCCGCGACAGCCGCGAGGCGATCGAGCGCAGCGGCTGCGGAACGGCGCGCAGCGCCCCGAGGTCCGGGCAGGTGCCGACCACGACGCCGGCGCCGAGCGCGTGCAGCCACCCGATCGCGTCCTCGAGGTGCTGCACGGACAGCGAGACGGGGATCCGGTGGGTCACGTCGTTGCCGCCGACGACGATCACCGCGACGTGCGGCAGGTAGTCCGTCTCGAGCGACGCGAGCTGCGCGTCAAGATCCGGCGACTCGGATCCGACGATCGCGACCGTCCGCAGCCGCACCGGCCGACGCGTCCGCCGGGCGACGCCCTTGGCGAGCCGCCCGCCGAGGGTGTCCTTGCGCCGCTCGGCGCCGAGACCCGCCGCGAGCGAGTCTCCGAGCAGGAGCAGTTCGATCGGCTCCCCGCTCAGGCGCGGCCGCCAGACGCGGTCGGCGTCGATCGCGTCCTCCCCCAGCGGCTTGCCGATCCGGCGCCGGGCGATGCGCGCCTGACGCCTCAGCGCCAGCGGCACGGCGACCGCGGAGCCCGCGATCGCGAGTCCGGCGGCCCCGAGGAGTCCCACCGGGACGCCCCTGGATCGGGCTCGACGGCGATCAGCAGCGTCCATACGCCGATCAGATCGCATCGACATGAACGGCGCGTGACCGGCCGTGGACGAATCGGCGCCGTCAGGAGAGCGACTTGACCTCGAGCGCGTCGGAGGCGTCGCCCGCGCGCACGCCCGCGAACGCCGTGTAGCCGTCGGCCGCCGCGCGCTCGAGCAGCGCCTTGAGGTTCTTCGTGCGGCGCTCGAGGCGCACCCTGGCGCCGCCGGCGATAAGCGCGGCCTTGTGCGCGACGAGCTCCGAGACGGGCACGTCGGCGTCGTGCACGAGCACCACGGACCGCCCCGCCGCGTCATCGGCGGACTCCAGCAGGTCGACGATCCGCTCGAAGCCGATCGAGAAGCCGACCGCCGGCACCTGCTGCCCGAGGAAGCGCCCGATCATGCCGTCGTAGCGTCCGCCGCCGCCGAGCGAGTACGCCACGGAGGGGTGCGCGAGCTCCATGATGGTGCCCGTGTAGTAGCCCATCCCGCGCACGAGGAAGGGGTCGAACTGGAGCGGGATGGGATCGATGCCCTCGGCCGCGGGACGGGCCGCCGCGACGGCCTCGCCCAGGCCGACCAGGTGCGCGACGAGGTCGTCCGGAGCGTTCTCCGGGAGCGCCTTGCGGATCTGGCGCTCCCCGTAGGGGTTGTACTCGAGGGTCTGCGGACGGTGCAGGAAGGCCGCGAAGGCATCGACGGCGGACGCCGTCGCCGCGCGCTCGCGCAGCTCGGCGACGATGCCGTCCGCACCGATCTTGTCGAGCTTGTCGATCGTGATGAGCACGCCAGGGCGCTCGTCCTCGGCGAAGCCGAAGGAGTCGAGCATCCAGTCCAGGGCGCGGCGGTCGTTCACCCGGACCATGCCGCCGGTGAGCCCGAGCGCGTCGATCGTGTCGAGCGAGGCCACGATGAGCTCGGCCTCGGCGCGCGCCGAGTCATCGCCGATGATGTCGATGTCGCACTGCACGAACTGGCGGTAGCGCCCCTTCTGCGGCCGCTCGGCACGCCAGACCGGTCCGATCTGGATCGAGCGGAACACCCCGGGCAGCTGTCCGCGATTGGTCGCGTAGAAGCGCGCGAGCGGCACGGTCAGGTCGTAGCGCAGACCGAGGTCGCTGAGCGCGGCGGGATCCTCCGCGGCCTCGCGGATTCCCTCCGCGTCGAGTCCCCGGCGCAGGATGTTGAAGGACAGCTTCTCGTTGTCGCCGCCGATCCCCGCATGCAGCCGGTCGTACTCCTCGACGACGGGCGTCTCGATCTCGTCGAAGCCGTGCGCGCGGTAGCGCTCGCGGATGACGGAGAGCACGCGCTCACGGCGCGCCTTGTCGGCGGGGAGGACGTCGCGCATCCCGCGCGGAGGATTGACCGTTGCCACGGATCCATTCTTCCAGGTCCGTCAGACCGCCTCTGATCCCTCCGCGGATCCTTCTGCGGATCCCTCTGCGGCACGCACTTCGTCCTCGAGGAGCCTGATGCGCTCGCGCAGGGCGCGCTCGGCGTCCCAGCCGTGCGTGCGCGCCGCCACGACGAGCGCGAGCAGCCGATCGCCGAGCTCGGACTCGGTGAGCGGGACGGGCTCCGTCGGGGGTGCAGGGGTGGGGCCGACGATCGCCGGCGGCGCCTCGTCCCCGGCGTCCGCGGCGGGATCCTCCGAGACCTCGACGCCCGCCTTCGCGGCACGGCCCAGGATCTTCTGCGCGCGGGCGAGCGCGGGCATGCCAGGCGGGATGCCGTCCAGCACGCTGCGCCGCTCGTGCTTCTCCGCCGCCTTCGCGGCGTTCCAGTGCACGAGCACCTCCTCCGGCGTGCGGGCGATCGCATCGCCGAACACGTGCGGATGCCGGCGCGTCATCTTCTCGGTCACGGCGCGAGCGACGTCGTCGATGTCGAACGGATCCTCCGGATCCTGTGCCGCGATCGCCGCGTGGAACAGCACCTGCCAGAGCAGGTCGCCGAGCTCCTCGCGCAGTTCAGCACGATCGTCCCGCTCGACGGCGTCGATGAGCTCGGCCGACTCCTCGACGAGGTACGGCACGAGTTCGCGGTGGGTCATCGCCTGCGACCACACGCATTTCTCCCGCACCTGCCGCATGACCTCCGCGGCCGCCCGGAGCGGATCCGTCTCGGCAGGGGGCTCCTGATCAGCGCTCATCCCCGTACGCCTCCTCCTCGGTCGACTCGTCGGCCGGCTCCTCGTCTTCCGCATCGCCCAGGGCGCGGTGCACCTTCGCCCGCCAGGAGACCAGCGCGGCCGCCACGATCAGCGCGATCACCGATCCCAGCAGCACAGCGAGGATCGCCTGATCCCGCACCGCGGCGTCGTCCGCGAAGGCCAGGTTCGCGAGCAGCAGCGAGACCGTGAACCCGATGCCGCCCAAGGCGCCGGCCGCGAGCACGTCGGGGAACCGGATCGCCGGAGGCGCGCCCCGCGGGCGGATCAGCTGCGCGAGGGCGCCGAACACGCCGATGCCGATCAGCTTGCCGACCGGCAGCGCCACGAGGATCGCGAAGAACGCGGGCGACAGCTCGTCCAGCGGCACCTGCGGGATGACCACGAACGCCGCCACGAAGGCGAACAGAGGCAGCACGAGGCCGTTGACCCAGGGCTCCAGCGCATGGCGCGTCGGATCCGCCGCCCGCGGCGCCATCACCAGGCCCAGCATGACGCCCGCGATCGTGGCGTGCACGCCGGAGGCGGCGAACAGCCCCCAGGCGACGAGGCCGACGATCACCATCAGCACGGCGACGACCGGGGTCGCGCGCCCCCGCAGCTGCCGGCTCAGCACGGCGAAGACGATGACCGCGAGCACCCCGAGCCCCAGCAGCAGGAGGTTCAGCCCGTGCGCGAACAGCACGGCGATGAACACGATGCCGACGATGTCGTCGAGGATCGCGAGCGCCAGTAGGAAGGCGCGCACCGCCGAGGGCAGTCCGCGTCCGAACACCGCGAGCACGCCGAGCGCGAAGGCGATGTCGGTCGCGGTCGGGATCGGCCAGCCCGTCGCGCTCGGGTCGGAGCCGGCGATCCACAGGTACAGGGCGATCGGCACGAGGATGCCGCCTGCGGCGGCGATCGCGGGCTGGATCGCCACGCGCACGCTGTTCAGCTCGCCGCGGGTGAGCTCGTACTGGAGTTCGAGCGCCACGACGAAGAAGAAGATCGCGAGCACGCCGTCCGACACCCAGTGCGACACCGAGAGATCCAGCGCCGTGCCGGGGATCCCGAAGTGCGCGCCGAGGAGGCCCGAGATCGCGTCGTGGGTGGGAAGGTTCGCGAGGAGCAGCCCGAGCCCCGCGGTCGCCAGCAGCAGGATCGCAGGGAACTGCGGTGATCTCAGAAGGCGACTCGTCCGGCTCATCCCCTCCACCGTATCGCGCCCCCTACTTCCGCGAGACTCCAATTGGGCGACGAGACTGCATCTCCGGAGCGCAGTCTCGTCGCCCAGTTGGAGTCTCGCGGTCATGGGGCAGGGGCGGGGCAGGGGCGGGGCGGGGGCGGGGCGGACGGAACGGGGCGTCACGCGGTCGGCGGGTGGGCCGGGTCGGTTTACGCTCGAACCGTGACCCCCGACACAACCCACACTGAAGCCATCCGCATCGTCGGCCGGTTCGAGGCAGGGCGCGAGCTGCCCGAGGCGATGCGCGCCGATGTGCGCATGCTCGGTGCGCTGCTCGGCCAGGTGCTGCGCGAATCCGGCGGCGACGACCTGTTCGACGACGTGGAGCGCCTGCGCCAGGCCACGATCGAGGCCTACACCGACGAGTCCGCCGAGGCCTTCGACCGCGCGACCCGCATCGCCGAGGAGTTCTCGGTGCAGCGCGCCGACGAGGTGGCCAGGGCCTTCACCGCCTACTTCCACCTCGTGAACCTCGCCGAGGAGCACCAGCGCGTGCGGGTCCTCCGCGAGCGCGGCGACGACCCCACCTCCACCGACACGGTCGCCGGAGCCTTCGCGCAGCTGAGCGCCGAGGTCGGCGAGGACGAGGCCCGTCGCCGCCTGGCCGCGCTGCGGTTCCACCCCGTGTTCACGGCGCACCCCACCGAGGCCCGCCGCCGCGCGGTGTCCTCGAGCATCCGGCGCCTCGCCGAGCTGCTGAGCGCGCACGACGCCGCAGCCGAGGGCGGCCCCGAGGCGCACCGCGCCCGCCGGCGCATGCTGGAGGAGGTCGACACCCTGTGGCGCACCGCGCCGCTGCGCGCGCAGAAGCCGGCGCCGACCGACGAGGTGCGCACCGTCATGAGCGTCTTCGACGAGACGCTCTTCACGACCGTCCCGCACGTGTACCGCCGCATCGACGACGTGCTGCGCGGCGAGGAGTCCGGATCCTCCGCGCCGATCGTGCCCGCCTTCGTGCGCGTCGGCACCTGGGTCGGCGGCGACCGCGACGGCAACCCGTTCGTCACCGCCGCGGTGACCCGCGAGGCCGCGGCGATCGCGGCCGACCACGTCCTGCGCGGACTCGAGCGCGCCCTGGAGCGGATCGGGCGCACCCTGACCCTCGATGCCGAGGGCACGCCGCCCTCCGCGGAGGCGACCGCGCTGTGGGACGAGCTGCAGGCCGCCCACCCCGACGTCGCCCACGAGGTCGCCACCCGCTCGCCCTCGGAGCCGCACCGGCGGATCCTGCTGCTGCTCGCCCACCGCGTCGGGGTCACCCGTCGCGGCGATGAGGGCGGCTACACGGATCCCGAGCAGCTGCTCGGAGACCTCCGCACCGTGCAGTCGTCGCTCGAGACCGCCGGCGCCCACCGGCACGCGTTCGGCGGCGTGCAGCACCTCATCTGGCAGGTGCAGACCTACGGCTTCCACCTCGCCGAGCTGGAGGTGCGCCAGCACTCCCAGGTGCACGCCCGCGCGCTCGCGGAACTGGACGCGGCGGAGGGCGGATCCGGATCGCTCAGTGCCGAGACCGAGGAGGTGCTCGCGGTCTTCCGCGCCGTGCGGGACATCCAGCGCACCTACGGCCCGCGCGCCGCGGGCCGCTACGTCGTCTCGTTCACGCAGTCCGCCCAGGATCTCGCGAACGTGCACCTCCTCGCGCAGCACGCGTGCGCCGACGACGGGCCCGTGCTCGACGTGGTGCCGCTGTTCGAGACGTTCGCCGACCTGCAGGCCGCTCCGGGGATCCTCGCCGAGATCGTCACGCACCCGGCCTTCGCGGCGCGACTGGCCGCGACCGGTCGCCGCCTCGAGGTCATGCTTGGGTACTCGGACTCCTCGAAGGACGTCGGTCCCGTCGCCGCCAACCTCGCCCTGTACGAGGCGCAGGCCGAGATCGCCGCCTGGGCGCAGCGCGAGGGCATCGAGCTCACCCTGTTCCACGGCCGCGGCGGCGCCCTCGGGCGCGGCGGCGGACCGGCGAACTCGGCGATCCTCGCCCAGCCGCCGCACTCCGTGGACGGCCGGTTCAAGCTCACCGAGCAGGGCGAGGTCATCTTCGCGCGCTACGGCGAGCCCGCGATCGCGATGCGGCACATCGACCAGGTGACGGCGGCGACCCTGCTCGCTTCCTCCCCCGGCGTCGAGCAGCGCAACAGCGCCGCCGCGGAGCGCTTCGCCGAGGTCGCGGCGACCATGGATCGCGCCTCCCGCGATCGCTTCTTCTCGCTCGTGAAGGCGGACGGCTTCGCCCCGTGGTTCGCGACCGTCACCCCGATGGAGGAAGTCGGGCTGCTGGCCCTCGGCTCGCGACCGGCCCGCCGCGGGCTCTCGGTCGAGTCCCTCGAAGACCTCAGGGCGATCCCGTGGGTGTTCGCATGGACGCAGGCCAGGATCAACCTTGCCGGCTGGTTCGGTCTCGGCACGGCGCTCGAGGCCGTCGGCGACGAGGAGCTGCTGCGCACGGCGTACCAGGAATGGCCGCTGCTGCGCACGATGGTCGACAACGTGGCGATGAGCCTCGCGAAGACGGATCCGCGCATCGCCCGGCGCTATCTCGGCCTCGGCGATCGCGACGACCTCGCGGGGCTCGTGCTCGAGGAGATGGAGCTCACGCGCTCCTGGGTGATCCGCCTCACCGGAGGCGAGCGGCTGCTGGAGAACAAGCCGATCCTGCAGCGCGCCGTCGCGATGCGCAGCCCGTACGTGGACGCGCTCTCGCTGCTCCAGTTGCGGGCTCTGCGCGGCCTGCGCGACGCCGACGAGTCCGCTCCGGCGCCGGATCCCGAACTGCAGCGCCTGCTGCTGCTCTCCGTCAGCGGAGTGGCCGCCGGTCTGCAGAACACGGGCTGACCCCCGGTTTCCGCGCCGTCGTCCTGCGGCGCGGGGCGGGTCGCGGGCCGGTTAGAGTGAGAATTCCGCCGTATCCGGCTTGTCGCGCACGACACGATCGACAGCGCTCGTCCCCGCTCCCCGTCAGAAAGCATCCCCCGCGTGACCGACACCCTCACCGCTGATTTCCATACCCTCTCGACGCTCGCCCAGCCCGTCTTCGAGGACGTCCTGGCACTGAATCCGAACGAGCCCGAATTCCACCAGGCCGTGCACGAGGTGCTGCACTCCATCGGACCGGTGCTCGAGCGCCACCCCGAGTACGTCGACGCGGGGGTGCTGGAGCGCCTCGTCGAGCCGGAGCGCCAGGTGATCTTCCGGGTGCCGTGGGTCGACGACCACGGCAAGCTGCAGGTGAACCGCGGATACCGCGTTCAGTACTCCTCGGTGCTCGGGCCGTACAAGGGCGGACTGCGCTTCCACCCGTCGGTGAACATCTCGATCATCAAGTTCCTCGGCTTCGAGCAGATCTTCAAGAACGCGCTCACCGGCCAGGGCATCGGCGGCGGCAAGGGCGGCTCGAACTTCGACCCGCACGGTCGCAGCGACGCCGAGATCATGCGGTTCTGCCAGTCCTTCATGAACGAGCTGTACCGCCATCTCGGCGAGCACACCGACGTCCCCGCGGGAGACATCGGCGTGGGCGGTCGCGAGATCGGCTACCTGTTCGGCCAGTACCGCAAGATCACCAACCGGCACGAGTCCGGCATGTTCACCGGCAAGGGCATCGGCTGGGGCGGGGCGCAGGTGCGCACAGAGGCCACCGGCTACGGCGCCGTGTTCTTCGCCCAGGAGATGCTGGCCGTGCACGGTCAGTCCCTCGACGGCAAGCGCGTGGGGGTCTCCGGATCCGGCAACGTCGCGATCTACGCGATCCAGAAGGCCGCGCAGCTGGGCGCCGTGGCCGTGACCGCCTCCGACTCCTCCGGATACGTGGTGGACGACGCGGGCATCGACGTGGACCTGCTGCGTCAGATCAAGGAGGTCGAGCGCGGCCGCATCGTCGAGTACGCGAAGCGCCGCCCTGGCGCCCGTTTCGTCGAGGGCGGATCCGTCTGGGAGGTGCCGGTGGACATCGCGGTGCCCTCCGCCACCCAGAACGAGCTCGACGGCGACGGCGCGGCCGCGCTGATCGCGAACGGTGTGCGCGCCGTCTCCGAGGGCGCCAACATGCCGAGCACCCCCGAGGCCGTCGCGGCCTTCCAGGACGCGGGCGTGCTGTTCGCGCCCGGCAAGGCCGCGAACGCCGGCGGCGTGGCGACCTCCGCCCTGGAGATGAGCCAGAACGCGGCACGGCAGCGCTGGGGTTTCGACGACAGCGAGCAGAAGCTGCGCGAGATCATGGGCGACATCCACCGCGCCGCGTTCGACGCCGCGGAGCGCTACGGCGTTCCAGGCGACTACGTCGCGGGCGCGAACATCGCCGGCTTCGAGCGCGTCGCGAACGCGATGCTCGCGCAGGGCGTGATCTGAGCCGCATCCGCTGAACGACGAAGCGCCGGTCCTGCCTCGAGCGGGCCGGCGCTTCGCGTCTCCGTGCGGTCGGTGCTCGCTGGCGTGCGGTCGGCGCTTGCCGGAATGCGGTCAGTGCTCGCCGGAGGGGGTGCGATCGAGGTCTTCGGCGAGGCGCGGGCGCCCGACGGCGCCGGCCGGCGCGCCGCTCGCCGCCCAGGATCCCAGCGTGCGCAGCGCGTCGGCCGTCCTCTCGTCGGCGGGCGTGTACGTCACGAGCATGAGCGCGAGCTCGTCGGGGAGCGCGAAGGTCTCGTAGTCGAGGCGGAGTCGCCCGATCTCGGGGTGGTCCACGAGCTTGCGGCCGTGGGTCTTCACGACCACCTCCTGCCGCGCCCAGGCGCGCACGAAGTCGTCGCTGCCGATGGTGAGCTCGCCGATCAGGGCGGCGATCTCCGGGGCGTCGGGGAGCAGCCCCGCCATGCGACGCAGATGGGCCGCCGTCTCGCGCGCGACCCTGTCCCATTCGGGGTAGTAGGCGCGCGAGGTCGGATCCAGGAAGACGTGACGGGCCATGTTGCGCGGCCCTTCGGGGAGTGCGATGAGGGCGTCGCCGAGCAGGTTCACGGCGAGCACGTCCATGGCGGGCCCGAGCACGAACGCGGGGACCTGCGGCATCGCGTCGAGCAGCGTCCTGAGTCCGGGACGCGTGCCGGGACCCGGGACCGCTCTGGCCGCCCGGAGCGGGGTCCCGGGGCGGGCGAGCACCCGGAGGTGGTCGCGCTCGACGTCGTCGAGGCTCAGCACGCGCGAGATCGCGTCGAGCACCTGGTCCGATGCCGCCCGGGCCCTCCCCTGTTCCAGGCGCACGTAGTAGTCGGGGCTGATCCCCGCCAGGAGCGCCACCTCCTCGCGCCGGAGGCCCGGCACGCGTCGCTGGCCGCCGGCGGGCAGACCGCGCTCCTCGGGTGCGACCCTTTCGCGCTTCGCGCGGAGGAACTCGCCGATCTCCGATGTCATGGTCCCAGTATCCCGGCTGCGCCTCGCACGAGGGTGGCCCTGCCAGACCCAGGTTCACCGGGACGTTCCGCCGGCGGATCCGCGTCCGCAGGCTGGTCGGCATGAACACTTCTTCTTCACTCCCCCTTTCCGGACGCATCGCTCTCGTCACGGGAGCCGGCAGCGGCATGGGTGCGGCGATCGCGGCGCATCTCGCGACGCTCGGCGCCTCGGTCGCCGCGCTCGGCCGCCGGGAGGACCGCCTCACGGCCCTTGCGACCGCCGCCGCCGACTCGGAGGCCGCAGGGCGGATCCTGGCCGTCCCTGCGGACATCACCTCCGACGCCGAGGTCGAGGCCGCCGTCGCGCGCATCCACCGCGACCTCGGCCCGGTCGACATCCTCGTCAACTCCGCCGGGGTGATGCTGCCCAATCCGCTCGCCGACGGCCGCGCCGACGAATGGGGCCGCATGATCGACACGAACCTCACCGGGTTGCTCCGCGTCACCCGCGCCGTGCTGCCCGACCTGACCGAGGGGGCCGACCGAGGACCGCGGGACATCGTCAACATCTCATCGATCGCCGCGCACGTCACCTTCCCGGACTACGCGGTGTACGCGGCGACGAAGGCGGCGGTGACCGCCCTGTCCGCCATGCAGCGCACCGAGGTGGCCCGCCACGGCGTGCGCGTCACGAACGTCGAGCCGGGGCTCACTCAGACGGAACTCGGCATGCACATCGGCAATGAGCGCCTGAGCGCCGAGCTCGCCTCGATGTTCGCCGCGATCGAGGCGATCTCGGCCGACGACATCGCCGACCTCGTGGACTTCGTCGTGACCCGCCCGGCGAACGTCAATCTGCGCCAGGTCGTGGTCCTGCCCACCCAGCAGGCGTGACGCCGGCGGAGACCGCCGGATCCAGGTGACGGACCCCTCCCCGTGGAATGAGGGGCCTGTCACCAGCCCTCGGCGAGCACCCGGTCCACCGCCGCCACGACCAGCTCGGCGCTGCGGGCCGTCAGGCAGAGCGGGGGCTTGATCTTCAGCACGTTGGAGCGCTCCGAAGTGGTCTGCACGATCACGCCCAGTTCGCGGAGCCGTTCGCAGATCGCGGCGGCCTCGGCGGCGGCCGGCTCCATGCTTTGCCGGTCCCGGACGAGCTCCACGCCCAGATACAGGCCCTCGCCGTGCACCGGGCCGATGAGCGGATGGCGCTCGGCGAGCGCCCGGAAGCCCTCGGCCAGACGAGCTCCCACGACGCGGGCGTTCTCCTGCAGGCCTTCCTCGGCCATCGCGTCGAGCACGGCGAGACCGACGCGGCAACTGAGCGGGTTCCCGCCCGCGGACGAGAAGAACTGCCCCTGCGCGGCGAGCGCATCGGCGACGCGCTTCGACGTGATCACCCCGCCGATCGGGTATCCGTTGCCCATCGGCTTCGCGATCGTGATGATGTCCGGCAGGACGCCGGACTGCTCGAATCCCCAGAACGAGGATCCCATCCGTCCGAATCCGACCTGCACCTCGTCGGCGATGCACAGACCGCCGGCGCCGCGCACCCGCGCATAGGCCTCCGACAGGTACCCCTCGGGAAGCATCACGCCCCCGGCGTTGCCGAGCACCGACTCGCAGATGAAGCCCGCCACCGGGCGGCCCTCGGCGGCGAGACGGTCGAGATCGGCGCCCAGATCCGCGGCGTAGAGCGCTCCCGTGCCCTCGCCGCGGTAGGTGCCGCGGAAGCGGTTGGGCACGTCCGCCACATGCACCCAGTCCGGGCGCGTGGCCAGGGCGTCGGGGTTGTCGTAGGCGCTCGTGGTCACCGCATCGCTGGCCATGGTCCAGCCGTGGTACGCCTCGCGCAGCGACACGACCGTCCTGCGCCCGGTGGCCGCCTGCGCGAGCCGGAGGGCGAGATCGACCGCCTCGGAGCCGCTGTTCACGAGCAGCACGGTGTCCAGCCGGTCGCCCGGCGCATCGGAGGGCCTGTCGGGCAGCAGCGCGAGGAGCCGCTCGCTGTACTCCGCGAGTTCGCGGTACAGGAACCGGGAGTTGGTGTTCAGGATCCGGATCTGCCTATTCACCGCCTCGGCGACGCCAGGGTGCCCATGGCCGAGCCCCGTCACGTTGTTGACCATGTCGACGTACGCACGGCCCGTGGTGTCCACGAGGTAGTGCCGCCAGCCGCGCTCGATCTGCGGAGGGCGCTCGTAGTAGCGCTCCTGCGCGCTCGCGAAGATGCGCGCCCGCCGGGCGAGCTCCTCCGCCGCATCGTCGGACTGGCTCAGCGCGGGCAGGCCGAGGATCCCCGCGGGGTCGCTCGAGAGCCGGCGCCAGGCCGGGACGCGGTCCGGCTCCACGAGGGGCGCGTCGTCCGCCTCGGCCGCGGGCGTCTCCGCACCGGCGGCGATGACGGTGACGACGAGGGTGCGCCGCCCTGCGCTCTCGGGCACCCATCCGATGCCGTCCCCCTGCACCACCGCGGCGCCGGTCTCCGGCGAGGCCTGCGCACCGCGGATCTCGCAGCGCGGGCCGTCCGAGGACAGGATGCGCACGACGCCGTCCGCCGACGCGACGATCGTCCCGGAGATCGGCGCCGCGAGCGCCAGGGGCGGGCCCGCCGGTAGATGGATCGCGGTGCCGACCGGCCAGGTCGCGGCCGCGTCCGTCGTGTCGACCGTCGTGCGCGTGAGCCGGTACACGCCGTAGGGCATGACGGCGGCCGCCGCACCGTCCGCGAGGGCGGTGCGGATGAGCCGGTCCTCCGCGTCGGGCGCGAGCCAGACGCCCGATGCGAGCGCCTCGGACTCCGTGCCGGGGTCCAGGACCACGACCTCGCCGGCGAGCCCGGGCAGAAGGGACGCGAGCGGAGCCGCGCCGTCCCCCGAGGAAGGCTCTGCCGCCGCGGACGGGAAGCCCAGCGCGGCGAGCACCTGCTCGACCGCCTCGACGAGCGGCACGGCGGTCGCGGCGTCGAAGATCGCCTGCTCCCCCGCGATCCGCTCCCTGGCGTAGGCGTTGTCGCCGTCGATCTCCAGCTGCCGCCAGCCGCTCGCGACGAGCAGCGCGGCACGCAGTGCGATGAGCGGCCAGACCGCCCTGGCCTCGGCCTCGCTCAACGGCGCCTCGGCGTGGAAGGCGGCGATGGTCTCGAGCACGCGCAGCGGGCGCTCCGGCTGATGATGCAGCATCGAGGACGCGCACACGGCGAGCTCGGCCACGCGCCACCCCAGGGCGAGATCCCCGAGGTCGAGCACGGTGCGGGGGTGCAGCCGGGCGTCCGCGCCGCGCACGCCCATGACGTTGTCGTCCGTGAGGTCGCCGTGGATGGGCTGCACCGGAAGCTCCGCGGCGACCGCCTGCAGCAGGCCCTCGGCCTCGGCGATCACGGGCGACACCCGCGCGCGCAGCGCCGGATCCGCGATCGACGGCAGCAGGGTCCTCGCCTCGTCCGCCGCCACCCGCATGTCCCACATCTGCGGACGGTCGAGCCCCGGGTGCTCCAGCCCGGCGAGAGCGTTCACGGACGCGGCGGCGAGGGATCCGAACTCCCGCAGCACGACCGGCGCGAAGTAGCCGGCGTCGACCATCGCCTCGCCCTCGGCGAAGGCGCTCCGCCGCACCGCGAAGCCGCGCCACCGCTGCGTCAGCGCGCCGTCTCCGCCCGGCAGCGCCGCGGGCACGGGCACGCCGGCGGTGCGGTAGGCGTCGAGCGCGGCGTGCTGGGCGTCCCTGGCGCTGTCCGGGAAGGCGGGGTTGTCGATCCGGAGCACGCTGCGGGATCCGTCGGGCGCGGTCAGCAGGAAGTTGCGGTCCTGATTGCTGCCGAGCTCGGATGCCGTGACGACGATGCCCCACAGGTCGCGCGCGATCGCGACGGCGTCGGAGGCGGTGACGTCGGGGCGCACGAGTCCCCCGGTCTGTTCTTGCACGGGCGATTCCTTCGTTCGGCGCGGGAGGGGGATCCGGTCAGAGCGCGTGGTCGTCGGCGTGCCGCGCGAGCGAGCGGGCATAGCGCTCGGTGAGCTGGACCATGAGATCGGGGGTCGAGCGGTCCACGCCGAAGACGTAGCCGGGGAAGTCCAGCTCGTGCTGCGCCTCCCAGATCTCCTCATGCCGCTCGGGCGAGAGGATGCGCACCGGGTCGCCGACCGCGACCCAGCCGATCGGCACGACGGTCTCGGGCGGCAGGGTCGTGCGCAGGTGCACGACGGCGTTGATGCGCACCTCGCTGCGCTCCCCGATCACGGCGCCGTTGAAGATCCGGGTGCCCGTGGCGAGGAAGACCTCCTCGGCGATGGTCGCGCCGGAGATGCTCGCCATCGGTCCCACCAGCACGTGGTCGCCGATGTGCACCGGGTTCGCCGCGGTGGCGCGGATGAGCGCGTTCTCCATCACGATCACGTGCTCGCCGAGCGTGATCGGGCCGCCCTCCGCCGTGATCACGGCTCCGTGCAGCACCTGGCAGTTCTCCCCGATCGTGACGTCTCCGGAGATCACGGCGGACGGCGCCACGACCGCGGTGTCGTGGATGCGGGGCCGAGCCCCGAGGTGCTCGTAGATCATGCCGCCAGACTAGCGGCGGTTCGTCAGCTCCTGCTGCGGTTGCCGCGGATCAGACCGATGACGAGGGTCGCGAGGAACAGCACGATCCCCAGGACGGCCAGCCAGACCAGGCCCTTGACGACGAAGCCGAGGATCGAGAGCCCGAGCCACACGATGAGCAGGATGATCAGAAGGGTCCACATGACTCCAGCCTGGCCACGGGGATCACCGGGGTCCACCCCGTTGACCGCGGCCCACGCGGTGCGCTACAGGCCTTCGCTCTCGCTCTCGGCGGTGCGATCACCGCCGAGGCAGGACAGAATGCGGACATGGATCATCCCGCACCCGCCACGGAGGTCGGCTACCGCCCTCTGCCCCTCCCCGACCCCGCACTCCGCTATGAGTACGGGCCGGACTCGGAACCCGACTCGCGCGTCCCGAGCGGAACGGTCGAGCACTTCGACATCGAGGACAGCCGGTCGTACCCGGGAACCACGCGTCGTGTCTGGGTGCACACGGCGGCCGGTCACGATGCGGGGTCGGCGTCCGCGGTGATGATCTTCAACGACGGCTGGTGGTACCTCGACCCCGAGGGCGATGTCAGGGCGGGAGTGGTCCTCGACAATCTCATCGCCCGGGGAGGCATTCCCCGCCTCGTGTCCGTCTTCGTCGATCCCGGAGTCTTCCGCACCGTCCGAACCCGAAGAACCGGAACGAGGAATACGACGCCGACGACCCGCGCTACGCCGATTTCCTGAGGGAGGAGGTGCTGCCGCTGGTCGCCCGTCGATGGAGCATCTCGGCCGATCCCGACGCGATGGGCATCTGCGGCGGAAGCTCCGGCGGCAATGCGGCCTTCACCACGGCGTGGCAGCGGCCCGACTCCCTCCGCCGCGTGATCGCCTTCAATCCGAGCTTCGCGCAGATGCCGGACGGCAACCCGTACCCTGCGCGCATCGCGGACGAGGACCGGCGTCCGCTGCGGGTCTTCCTCCACGCCGCGCAGCGCGACCTGCAGTGGAACGAGGCGGAGTCGAACTGGTTCGCGGAGTCCCTGGAGACGGCGGCGGCTCTGGCGCGGCACGGCTATGACCTGCGCCTCGTCGTGGGCGATGGCGGTCACAGCCCGAACCATGGCGGAGTGCTCCTGCCGGATGCCCTGCGCTGGCTCTGGCGCTGAGCGTCCTCAGATCCCGACGGGCGGCAGCAGTCCCTTCGCCGCGGCCATCGTGCGTGCGACGAGCAGCGTGGGATCCAGGATCTCGCCCTCGGCGATGAGGCGGTCGAGCTCGGCGAGCGGCATGCGCGCACTGCGCACCTGCTCGGCCGGATCGTCGGTCACGGCATGCCCGCGCCGCGCCGCCGTGGCGAGGAACAGGTGCGTCTTCCCGACGCTGCGCCCCGGGTTCATCGCGAAGACGTGCAGGGGCGTGAGCGCGTCGGCGATGAGCCCCAGCTCCTCCTCCAGCTCGCGCCGGGCCGCGGCCTCGGGCGACTCCGCCGACGTGCCGGTCCCGCCGGGCAGGTCGAGGATCCAGCGGTCGATCGGGTAGCGGTACTGCCGCGCCAGCACGACGTCGTCCCCGAGCACGACGAGCGTGGCGACCGTGTACGGCGCACTGCGATCGACCTCGTAGACCGCGCGTGCGCCACCGGGGAGCTCGACCTCGTCGGCGTCGATCCGCACGCGACCGCGGTGCACCTCGCGCGTGGACAGCCAGCGCCACCGCGGCTCTTCGGCGCTCATCCCGCGGTGCCCGTCGATGCGGCCACGGCGACCGGCGCCGCCGGGGCGGGCTCGGGGAACAGCGCGGTCAGCAGCTGGCCCGTCCATTCGACGGGGTCGACCCGATCGGCACCGGGCATCGGCACGACCAGCGCCTCTCCCCCGCCGACGAGCTTCGCCTGCGGATACAGCCGCTGCAGGCGCACCTTCATCGAGTCCTCGAACCGGGCGGGAGCGACCCGGAGGTTGGATCCCATCGCCACCACGTCGGTGAGGCCCGCGCGCGCGGCGCGGCGCCGCAGCCGGGCGATCGCGACGAGGCCCTCGACCTCGGCCGGCGGCGCTCCGTACCGGTCGGCGAGCTCCTCGACGACGTGGTCGATCGCGTCGTCCGCCGCGGTCGCGGTGGCCGCGCTGGACAGCTTCTGGTAGGCCTCCAGCCGCAGCCGCTCGCTGTCGATGTACGAGTCGGGGATCCGCGCGTCCACCGGCAGCTCCAGGCGCAGCTCGGCGCCGGTCTCGGTCTCCTCGCCGCGGAACGTCGCGACGGCCTCGCCGATCATGCGCAGGTACAGGTCGAATCCGACGCCCGCGATGTGGCCGGCCTGCTCCGCGCCCAGCAGGTTGCCCGCGCCGCGCAGCTCGAGGTCCTTGAGCGCCACCTGCATGCCGGATCCGAGGTCGTTGTTCACCGCGATCGTCTGCAGCCGGTCTGCCGCGGTCTCGCTCAGCGGCTTCATCTCGTCGTACAGGAAGTACGCGTAGGCACGCTCACGGCCGCGGCCTACGCGCCCGCGCAGCTGATGCAGCTGGCTCAGGCCGTAGCGGTCCGCCCGGTCGATGATGATCGTGTTGGCGTTGGAGATGTCCAGGCCGGTCTCGATGATGGTCGTCGAGACGAGCACGTCGAACTTGCGCTCCCAGAAGTCGTC
>NZ_NCKN01000215.1 GCF_002257455.1 Microbacterium sp. 13-71-7 | reverse complement strand
CGTGGCGGCAGGGTGGGCGTTGCGCGGCCGGCGCAGCAGCGCCTCGATGCGCGCGCGGAGCTCGCGGGGGCGGAACGGCTTGACGAGGTACTCGTCGGCGCCGGAGGTCAGGCCCAGCACGACGTCGGACTCCTCGCCGAGGGCCGACAGCATGATGATGAACGTCGCGCTGAGGGCCCGGATCCGGCGGGCGGCCTCGAAGCCGTCGATCCCCGGCAGGTTGATGTCCAGGGTCGTGATGACCGGCTCATGCGCGGCGACGGCTGCCACGCCGTCGAGTCCGGTTCCGGCGAGCACCGTGCGGAAGCCGGCGGCGCGGAACACCTCGTCGAGCAGCGAGCGGACGTCCGGATCGTCCTCGATGATGACCGCGGTCTTCGTGTCGTCTTCGCTCATACTCTTCCCTGCGCTTCGGTCGTCTGCATCATATCGATATGTCCGCGACGCGATGCGCGGCGGATCCTTCGACCGTGCGGGGTCTCAGCGGGCGGTCGCGCGGGCGATCGTGACGATGCGGGGTGCGTCGGCGTCGAGCTCCTCGGGCGAGAGGTCGTCGGCGCCCGCACCGACCGGGCGCTCGAGCTCGATGTCCCACCAGGCGTCGGCGAGCTCCTCTGCCATGCCGCGCCCCCACTCGACCACGACGACGGATCCCGGCACGTCGACGTCGAGGTCGTCCAGTTCCGCGGCGGATCCCAGTCGGTACGCGTCCATGTGCACGAGAGGGGCGCCCCCGACCAGCGACGGGTGCGTGCGGGCGATCACGAAGGTCGGGCTCTGCACGGGTCCGCGCACGCCGAGCCCCTCGGCGAGCCCGCGCGTGAACGTGGTCTTCCCCGCGCCGAGCGGGCCGGTGAGGATCAGGACGTCCCCGGCGACCAGGTCGGATCCGATCCGCCGGCCGAGCTCCTCCATGGCCTCGGAGGTGCGGATCTCGTGCCGCCCCGCCAGGTCGTCGAGCGCCGTCACGACACGCTCCGGCGCGGCACGCGCTGGCCGATCCTCGTCACGATCTCGTAGTTGATGGTGCCGGCGGCCTCGCCCCAGTCCGCCGCGGAGGGGAGCCCGAGAGTCGGATCGCCGAACAGCACGGCCTCGTCGCCCACCGAGACGGGATCGTCGCCGACGTCGATGAGGAACTGGTCCATCGCGATGCGCCCTGCGACCGTGTAGCGGCGCCCGCCGATCTGCACCGGACCGCGGCTCGAGGCGCCGCGCGGCACGCCGTCGGCGTAGCCGAGCGGGATGAGCGCGAGCGTGGTCTCGGCGTCCGTGCGGTGCGTGTAGCCGTAGGAGACACCCGTGCCGGCGGGCACCCGGCGCACCGCGGCGACGGCGCCGCGCAGGGTCATCGCGGGGCGCAGCCCGAGATCGGCCGAGCTGCGGTCGTCGAACGGGCTGAGCCCGTACAGCCCGATGCCGATCCGCACCGCATCGAGCCTGGTCTGCGGCAGGTCGATGGCCGCGGCGGTCGCGGCGATGTGGCGCACCTCTGGGGTGATGCCGAGGGCCGACGCCTCGGCGCACGCCGTCTCGAAGGCGGCGAGCGCGGCCAGGTCGTCCTCGGGCGACGTGTTGGACACGTGGCTGAACAAGCCGACGATGCGCAGGCGCCCGATCCGCTCGAGGCGCGCCGCCTCCGCCAGCAGTCGGGAGCGGTCGCCCGGGGCGATGCCGTTGCGGCTCAGTCCCGTCTCGAACTTGAGGTGCACCCGGACCGGATCCGAACCGCGACTCGCCTCCGACGCGGCGAGGAGCTGCTCGAAGCTCGAGATGCCGAGCTCGATACCGGCCTCCGCGGCGTCGTCGAACCGCCGGCCGGGAGCGTGCAGCCAGGCCAGGATCCGCGCGTTGACGCCCGCGCTGCGCAGTTCGAGCCCCTCCTCGACCGTGGCGACGCCGAGACTGGTCGCCCCGCCCGCGAGCGCGGCGACGGCCGCCGCGGCGGCGCCGTGCCCGTACGCGTTCGCCTTCACGACGCCGATCACGTCGACGCCGGTGAGCCGGCGCAGGTGCCGGGTGTTGTCGCTGATCGCGTCGAGGTCGATCGTCGCCTCGCGGAACGGCGCGGTCATGCCCGCTCCTCCCCCGCGCGATCCTGTCGAGGCCCCCCTGCAGGATCCGCGCCCCCGCTGAGGTGCGCATCTGCGAGGGGGCTTGGACGCTCAGAGGGGGCGTCGACGGATCCGGCCCCGGCCCCGGCGGGCGCGGATCCCCCCGCGGGCGCGGCGGCGGACTCGCGGGACTCCGCCACCACGTACGCCGAGGCGAGGCCCGCGTCGTGTGTGAGGGAGAGGTGCAGCGTGGTGATGCCGCGCTCGGCCACGGCGGCGGCGGTGCTGCCGCTCAGGACGAAGTACGGCCGACCCGAGGGCTCGGACGCGATCTCGATCTCGGTCCAGTGCACCCCGTCGGATCCGCCCAGCGCCTTGATCAGCGCTTCCTTCGCGGCGTAGCGCGCGGCGAGCGACGGCAGCCGCAGCGCCTGCTCCGACGGCGCGAACAGCCGCTGCATGAGCCGAGGCGTGCGGGCGACCGTCCGCTCGAATCTCGGGATGTCCACGAGGTCGATGCCGGTGCCGATGATCACCGATTCAGCCTACCGGGCCGGATCCGCGCACCCCCGCTGCGCCGGCGGTCCACCCGGGCGCGCGTGGACCGGCAGGATCCGCGAATGCACCGAATCCTGCCGATCGCACCGCCTCTTCACGTCGACGACCCGTGCACTCGACAAGCACCCGTGCACTCGTCGCACGCGGACCGAGCCGAAGCGGAACCGAGGACGCGCCCGGCGTCACTCCACCGTGACGGACTTGGCCAGGTTGCGGGGCTGGTCGACGTCCAGGCCCTTCGCCGTGGCGAGCGCCATCGCGAAGATCTGCAGCGGGACGACCGCGAGGATCGGCTCGAACAGGGCTCCGGCGAGCGGGATGCGGATGACCTCGTCGGCGAACGGCAGCACGGCCGCGTCGCCCTCCTCGGCGATCACGATCACGCGGGCGCCGCGCGCACGGATCTCCTGGATGTTGGAGACCACCTTCGCGTGCAGCAGGGCGGAGTGCCGCGGCGACGGCACGAGCACGAACACCGGCTGTCCGGGCTCGATCAGGGCGATCGGGCCGTGCTTGAGCTCGCCGGCGGCGAAGCCCTCGGCGTGGATGTAGGAGATCTCCTTGAGCTTGAGCGCGCCCTCGAGCGCGATCGGGTAGCCCACGTGGCGTCCCAGGAACAGCACGGACCGCGTGTCGGCCATCCAGCCCGCGAGCTGCGTGACGTGCGCCTGCTCCCCCGCGAGCACCTCGGCGATCTTCGCGGGCAGCGCCTCGAGGTCGGCCACGGCGGACGCGCCGTCGGCGGCCGAGAGCGTGCCGCGCACGCGGCCCGCGTGCAGGCCGAGCAGCAGCAGTGCCGTGATCTGCGCGACGAACGCCTTGGTCGACGCGACCGCGACCTCGGGGCCCGCGTGCGTGTAGACGACGGCGTCCGATTCGCGCGGGATCGTCGCGCCCTGGGTGTTGCAGATCGACAGCGTGCGCGCACCGCGCTCGCGGGCGTACTTGACCGCCATGAGCGTGTCCATGGTCTCGCCGGACTGGCTGATCGACACGACCAGCGTGTTCTCGCCGATCACCGGGTCGCGGTAGCGGAACTCGTGCGCGAGCTCGACGTCGACCGGCACGCGCGCCCACTGCTCGAGCGCGTACTTGCCGACCATGCCCGCGTACGACGCGGTGCCGCAGGCGGTGATGATGATGCGGTCCACGCCGCGGAACAGGTCGTCGGATCCGTCCAGCTCCGGGATCACGACGGCGCCGTCGCGCACGCGGCCGCGGATCGTGTTCGCGACGGCCTCGGGCTCCTCGGCGACCTCCTTGGCCATGAAGCTCGGCCAGCCGCCCTTCTCGGCGGACGTGGCGTCCCACGAGACCTCGAACGGCTCCGGCGTGACGGGCGCGCCGTCGAAGTCGGTGACGGTGACCTCGGAGGGCGTGATCGCGACGATCTCGTCCTGGCCGATCGCCAGCGCGCGACGGGTGTGCTCGACGAAGGCGGCGACGTCGGAGCCGAGGAAGTTCTCCCCGTCGCCGAGGCCGATCACGAGCGGCGAGTTGCGGCGTGCGGCGACGACGAGGCCCGGCTCGTCCTGGTGCACCGCGAGCAGGGTGAAGGCGCCCTCGAGGCGGTTCACGACGGCGCGGAACGCCTCCTGGAGGTCGCCCGTGCGGCGGTACTCGCGGCCGACGAGGGCCGCGGCGACCTCGGTGTCGGTCTCGCTGCGGAACGTCACGCCCTCGGCCTCGAGCTCGGCGCGGAGCGCGGCGAAGTTCTCGATGATGCCGTTGTGGATGAGCGCCAGCTTGTCGTCGTCGGCGAGATGCGGATGCGCGTTCGCATCGGTCGGGCCTCCGTGCGTGGCCCAGCGGGTGTGCCCGATCCCGGTGCTGCCGTCGGCGAGCGCGGCGTCGGCGAGCGAGTCGCGCAGCATCTGCAGCTTGCCGGCCTTCTTGCGCATGCCGAGCGATCCGGCCTCATCGATGACGGCGATGCCTGCCGAGTCGTACCCGCGGTACTCGAGGCGGGCGAGGCCCGCGAGCAGGATGTCCTGGCTGGGGCGCGGCCCCACGTATCCGACGATTCCACACATGGATTCCAGGGTACGGCCGCGATTTTGCGTGGGTTCCGTACGAATCAGGCGCGCCTGCGATCGAGAGGAGCACGAAGGCGGTGCCACGGGGTCGGATCGGGGATCCGACGGCCCGCTCTCAGGCGCGGCCGGCCTTGCGCACGATGCGCGGAGAGGGCAGTCCCGACCGGGCGAAGGCGCGGCGCAATCCCGCGGCGTCGGGGAAGCCGGAGTGCGCCGCGATCTCGGCGATGCCGAGCGGCGCGCAGTCGGCGTCGCGCATGAGCTCGCGGGCGAGCTCCACGCGGATCCCGCGGAGCTCCTCCGCGGGCGCGCTGCCCTCGGCCGCGAACAGCCGCTGCAGCTGCCGCACCGACATGTGCATGTCGCGCGCGAGCGCCGCGACGCCGAAGTCCCGCTCCGCCCGCCGCGCCCGCATGATCGAGCGCGCCCTGTCGATGCGCGCCGCCTCGCCGTCGTGGAGGACATGGGGTGCGGCCTCGACCAGCACGCCGAACACCATCTCCGCGAGCAGGCGCTCCACGAGGCGATCCGTGACCGCCGTCGGCTCGGTGTGCTGTGTGAGCAGCGAGGACAGGAACGCCTCCAAGCCGAAGCCCAGCGGACTCGGCGCGATCACCTCGCCCGCGCCCGGCAGCACCGGCTCGATCTCCGAGAGCGCGGACCACGGCACCCAGAGGCACATCACGGTGCCGTCGCCGATAGCGATCACCCTCGTGTCGTGGTTCGGGCGCAGGAAGCACAGGGATCCGGGCGGAGCCTGCCGCAGCACGCCGTCATCGCAGGAGATCGCGAGCGGGATCTCGGCGATGAGCATCACGGCGGTCTCCTCGCCGTCGGCCGGCCGCGCCGGCCACCACCATTCGGCCCCCGCCTGCAGGGTGTGCCCTGTCGCGAGCACGCCGTGGAAGCGGCGAGCGACGTCCAGCTGCTCCTGCCTCATCCCCCGCGGCAGCATCGTCGCGCGGGTGTCCACCACGATTCCCATCGGAGACCTCCCCACAAGGTCCCGCGGGTGCGGCTCCCCAGCCGCAGGAACCCGCGTGCCCGTCACTCTACGCCTGTCGCGCCCTTCGCGAGGGTCGTTCTCGGAACGCGTCAGGATCCCGCGCACGCCCCGCGTGCCGCCCTGGCGCCCGCTCACGACGCGGGCGGACGCTCCCCGTGCAGGCTCTCATAGATGTCGTCCACGAACTCGGCGACCTGCGGTGCGCCGGACACGGGGCCGCCGGCGAGCAGGCCGTCGGCTCCGAGCAGGATCGCGCTCGGTGTCATCCAGGCGTCGGCGAAGGTCGCGCTCACGTACTTGCTCGCGTCGTGCAGCGTCTGCGGCTCCTGCGCCGACGTGAGCGTGCTGCCCTCGGGGTCGCTGCGCAGCAGGAACCGCACGGAGACCTCCGGCAGCAGCTCGCGGTACCGGTCGATGCTCTCGATCACGGGCGTGCAGGATCCGCAGCCCTCCGAGACGGCGAGGAGCAGGACGGGCTCGCGCGCCGAGAGCTCCCGGAGCGTCACGGTCGTGCCGTCCCCCAGCTGCACCGGGACGGCGGGGGTGCGCGTGCGGATGTAGTCCTCGGGCTCGCCGTCGGCGCCGATCGCCGCGGGTGCCGCGGCGCCGTGATCGCTCGGCGCGTCGGCGGATCCGGATCCCCCCTCCTGGACGAGCAGGAAGGTGACGGCGACCGCCGCGAGCGCCAGCGTCCACGGCCACAGGGCCGCGGCGAGCAGGGCGACGCCGCCCCACAGCGGCTGGGCGCCGATCGTGGCCGCGGAGATCAGGGCCAGCAGCACGAGCCAGGCGTTGCGCAGCAGGGTGCGGCCCGTGATCGGGCGCCGCTCACCGAAGCACGCGCACGAGGCGTCCGGCGTCTGCCGCCGCGCGCGCCACACCATCGCGAGGTAGGCGGCGAAGAGGAGCACCGCCACGACGGCGGCGGCGATCCCGAGCGGCCCGCCGAGCAGCAGCAGCGCCGCCGCGAGCGCGAGCTCGCCGATCGGGTGCAGGCGGATCAGCCATCCCCGGCGCAGCGCGGCGGGAACGCCCATCGCCTCCCAGCCGGCGGCGTCGTCGGGCGTGCGCAGCTTGGCGACGCCGCTGACGACGAGCACCCCGACGAGGATGAGGGTCGACGTCTCGGCCGCAGCCGGGAGCAGGAAGGCGAAAGGAGCAGTCCCCATGGAGTCAGTATCCCAGCCGCCTGCGCCGTCGAGGCGCGGCCGGCGTATCAGAGCTTGCGCAGCAGCACCGACTCCACGGCGT
>NZ_NCKN01000214.1 GCF_002257455.1 Microbacterium sp. 13-71-7 | reverse complement strand
TCATCGCCGTGCCCTGCAGCACGGTGCCTCGCTTGGCCTTCACCGCATCGACCCGACGGGGCAGTTCGGTGAGGAACAGCACCTCGCTCGACGGCAGGTACGGCAGGGTCTGCAGCCGCGCGCGCTCGGCGGCGTTCTCCGCCGATTCGAGCTGACTCCGCGCGGCCTGGACCGCGTCCTCGAGGGCGCCCCGGTCCGCACCGGGGGTCTGGTCGGCGGCCTCGAGCTGTCGGCGTGCACTGCGCAGCCCCGTCTCGGACGAGCGCACCGATTCCTGCGCCGCGCGATAGGCCTCCTCGACGCCCTCCCCCGGGCTCGGTGCCGGATAGCCGGCCTGGGCGTAGAGCTGCGCGATGGCGGCCGTCGCCGCCTCGTCGAGGATGTTCGAGGTCATGTCCCCCGGGTCGATCCCCACGGCGGACAGCGCCTGCTTGAGCTGGAGCACGTCGGGGCCCGAGACGCCGTGGCGCAGACTCCGGTAGGCCGGGAGCTCGCCCGGCAGCACGATCACCGGCCGCCCGACGACCTCGAGGGCGATCGAGAGCGGCGAGAGGGTCGCACCCTCGGCAGGGACCTGCCCCGTGACGACCGCCGAGCCGGAGACCGTGCTCGTGTCGATCGCGACGTCCACGGCATCGGCGTAGCCGACATCGGCGCGCAGCGTCACGTCGTTGCTCAACGGCCCGAACTCGACGGGCGCCGTGATCAGACCGGGTTCGGCCGCCTTTCCGCCGGCGTTCGCGGGGGCCAGCACGAACGTCCCGACGAGAAGGCCGCCGACCAGCGCGGCGAGCGCCACCACCGCGCCGATCCAGAGCGCGCGGTTGCGCCGGAACACGCGCCCCCAGCCTGCGACCTGCGAGGTACCGGTGACCGGCTCAGTGCCGGCGACCTGCGCGGTACCGGTGGGCTGCGCGGCGCCGGCGCTCGGCTCCGCCTCCGTGTCCCCCGGCACTACTTCTTCTTCTCCTGCGCCAGAGCCTTCTCCCCCGCCGCCTTGAACGCCTCGAGCTCCTTCTTGTTGTCCGCGACGAACTTCTCCTCGCTCGCGAACTGGATCTTGAGCTGCGCGTCGCGGTACGACGTCTTCTCCCGGCAGGTGAGGTCCTTGAGCGCGAGCGCCCGCTCCGTCTCGCCGAGTTTCTTCATCTCCGCGCTGTCCGCGGGATCCTGAGACGAGCTCGGATCCTGGGCGGGATCCATCGGCTGCTGCTGCTCGTAGATCTTGTTCATCGCGTCGTAGATCGACTGCTGAGCCTCCTGCTGCCGGCGGAATCCGCTCTCTCCGGCATCGCCCATGCAGGCGGCCCATGCGCTGTCGAGCTTCTTCAGCTCAGGAGCATCCTGCATCTTCTCCCAGAACTTCTGGATGCGGTCCACGAGCGGCTTGAACTCGTCGCGCTGCCAGGGCTGGTCCGCTGACACCTCGTGCTGCGCCCGCCCCTGGCAGCCTGCGTCCTCCCACTTCCACTCGACGGGCCCGTCCTCCTGCGACTCCGGATCCGCCATCTTGCCGTAGAGGGTCTCCTGATAGGCCTGCTGCTCCGCCTCGGAGAGGCTCTGCAGATACTCCTGGTTCGGATCCTCGACGGGCTTCTCCGGCTCCTTGCCCTTCATCTGCTGCGACATCGGATTGTCCACGGCGCCGTACCCGTACTTCTCGACCCAGGAGCGCTTCTCCGGCTCCCACTCCACGTCCTCGGACGAGGCGAACGACATGTTGCCGGTGAACGGCTTGTATTCGAAGCCCTCCTTCGCCATGCAGTCCGCGGTCAGGGCCTCCTGCTTCTTCTGCTGCTCCTTGGCCCGGCGCTCCTGCTCCTTCGGAGAGGCGTCGCGGTCGTACCCCGCGCTCAGGTACTCGGACAGCGGGGAATCCTCGGGCTTGAGGCTTCCTCCGCCCTGCGCGCAGGCGGTCAGCGCGATCGTCGACAGCGCCAGGATTGCGAGGGCGAGGGGAAGTCGGGACTCGACGGTCGGCATCGTTGCTCCTTAAGTTTTCGAGAAACCCTTTTCGCCAGACCCTACAGGCCGGAGCCTCCGCGCGCCTCCCCGCGAGAGATAACCACCGTCAGCGCGCGCGAGGATGCGCGGTCGCGTAGACGTCGCGCAGAGTGTCCACCGAGACGTGCGTGTAGATCTGGGTGGTCGCGACCGAGGCGTGCCCCAGCAGCTCCTGCACGACGCGGACGTCGGCGCCGCCCTGCAGCAGATGGGTCGCGAACGAGTGGCGCAGCGTGTGCGGCGACACCTCCGCCGTGATGTGCGCCCCCTCGGCGGCCGCCCGGATGATCAGCCACGCGCTCTGCCTGCTGAGCGGGGCGCCGCGCGCCCCGAGGAAGAGCTTCGCCGAGGCGCGCCCCTTCGCGGCGAGCGCAGGACGCACCCGGGTGAGGTAGGCGTCGACCGCCGCTCGCGCATACGACCCCACGGGGACGATGCGCTCCTTGGATCCCTTTCCGCGCAGCCGCAGCACGTCGCCGTGCGCGAGGTCGTCGACGTCGAGCGACACCGCCTCGGAGACGCGGGCGCCCGTGGCGTACAGCAGCTCGAGAAGCGCCCGGTCCCTGATCCCGATCGGATCCTCGGCGGAGGGCGCGTCGAGGAGGTGTTCGACCTGATCGATCGTGAGCGCCTTCGGCAGACGCCGCGGCTGCTTCGGCGGACGCAGCCGCGCGCTCGGATCCGCCTCGGCGATGCCCTCCCTGGCGAGGAAGCGGTGCCAGCCGCGCACCGAGGACTGCAGCCGGGCGAGGCTCGACGCGGCCGGCGGGGGCTCCGCGCCCGCCCGCTCCGCGGCGAACGCGGCGACCGTCTCCGCGGAGATCGCGTCGGTGTCGGAGATGCCCTGCTCCCCCAGCCATGCCACATATCCGCCGAGGTCGCGGCGATAGGCGGAGAGGGTGTGCTCGGCGAGCCCTCGCTCGATCGTCACGTGCCGGAGGTACGCATCGAGCGCGCGGTCGAGCTGCACCTCAGACCCCGCGGCCCTGCCGCCCCGTCGACGACAGGCGTCGTTCGGCCGCGAGCACGCCTGCGGCGAGGATCCCATTGCGCAGCCGCCCGGCCAGCACGCCGTCGGCGGCCTCGGACAGCGGCACCCAGGCGAGCCGGATGTCGGCCTCCTCGTCGGTCCGGGCGAAGGCCGCGTCAGCCGCGCTCAACTCGGTCGCGAGATAGATGTGGACGATCTCCGAGTTGCTGCCGGGCGTCGTGTGGATCGAGATCAGCGGCTCCCAGGCGCTCGCGACCAGGTCCGCCTCCTCGGCGAGCTCCCGCCGCGCGGCGTCCATCGGATCCTCGCCGGCCACATCGAGCAGTCCCGCGGGCAGCTCCCAGTCGCGCTGCCGGATGGGATGCCGGTACTGCTGGATCAGCAGCACCCGGCCCTCCTCGTCCATCGCGACGACCGCCGCCGCGCCGGAGTGGTCGACGTACTGGCGCACGATCTCGCCGTCGCCGTACCGGACGTGATCCTCGCGGATCCCCCACACCGCGCCGCGGTACACCTCGGCGCTGGACAGCACCTCGGGGTCGAACGGCTCGTCGCGCGGCGCGGTGGCGGAGTCCGTCACGTCAGTCCTCGTCGTCGAACAGCTCGCTGGAACGGTGCCGCTCGATCGCGGCTCCGACGAGTCCGCGGAACAGCGGGTGCGGGTCGGTCGGGCGCGAGCGCAGCTCGGGGTGCGCCTGGGTGGCGATGTAGAACGGGTGCACCTCGCGCGGCAGCTCGACGTACTCGACGAGGTCGAGTTCCGGGTTCAGGCCGGAGAACGTCAGCCCGGCGTCCGCCAGGCGGCCGCGGTAGGCGTTGTTCACCTCGTACCGGTGGCGGTGGCGCTCCGAGGCCTCGGACGCGCCGTAGAGCTCGGCCTCGAGCGAGCCCTCGCCGAGCGTGGCCTTGTACAGCCCGAGGCGCATGGTGCCGCCCAGGTCGCCGCCGTCGAGGATCTCGACCTGCTCGGCCATCGTCGCGATGACCGGCTCTGCGGTGTCGGGGTCGAACTCGCTCGACGACGCACCGGCGATGTCCGCGACGTTGCGCGCGTACTCGATCACCATGCACTGCAGGCCGAGGCAGAGGCCGAGGGTGGGGATGCCCTGCTCACGGGCGAACCGGAGAGCGCCCAGCTTGCCCTCGATGCCGCGGATGCCGAAGCCACCGGGCACGCAGATGCCGTCGACGTCGCTCAGCGCCTTGGCCGCGCCCTCTGGCGTCTCGCAGGAGTCGGACGGGATCCAGCGGATCTTCACGGCGACCTCGTGCGCGAAGCCGCCGGCCTTGAGGGCCTCGGTGACCGAGAGGTAGGCGTCGGGAAGGTCGATGTACTTGCCGACGAGGCCGATCGTGACCTCGTGCTTCGGGTTGTGCACGGCCTGCAGGACCTTCTGCCAGCGGGACCAGTCCACATCGGCGGCCTTCTCGAGGCCGAGCGCGTCGACGATGTAGTCGTCCAGGCCCTGGTCGTGCAGCATCGTGGGGATGTCGTAGATGCTGGGCACGTCGATCGCGTTCACGACCGCGTCCTCGTCGACGTCGCACATGAGCGCGATCTTGCGCTTGTTCGAGTCGGTGACGGGACGGTCGCTGCGCAGCACGAGGGCGTCGGGCTGGATGCCGATCGAGCGCAGGGTCGCGACGGAATGCTGCGTCGGCTTGGTCTTCTGCTCGCCGGAGGCGCCCATGAACGGCACGAGCGACACGTGCACGAAGAACACGTTCTTGCGGCCGAGCTCGTGGCGGATCTGACGCGCCGACTCGATGAACGGCTGCGACTCGATGTCTCCGACCGTGCCGCCGATCTCGGTGATGATGACGTCGGGACGGGGCGTCTCGTCGGCCTGCAGACGCATGCGGCGCTTGATCTCATCCGTGATGTGCGGGATCACCTGCACGGTGTCGCCGAGGTACTCGCCGCGGCGCTCCTTGGCGATGACCTGGGAGTAGATCTGGCCCGTGGTCACGTTCGCGGCCTGGCTGAGCTCGATGTCGAGGAAGCGCTCGTAGTGGCCGATGTCGAGGTCGGTCTCGGCGCCGTCGTCCGTGACGAAGACCTCGCCGTGCTGGAAGGGGTTCATCGTGCCCGGATCCACGTTCAGATAGGGATCCAGCTTCTGCATCACGACGCGCAGTCCCCGGGCGGTGAGCAGGTTGCCGAGGCTGGCTGCCGTCAGGCCCTTGCCCAACGAGGAAACGACACCGCCCGTCACGAAGATGTGCTTGGTGGTGTCGTTGTCTGTCCGCGCGGCTGAGTTCTGCATCACGGGCTTTAATCCTATCAGCGCGATCGCCCTGAGTCACTCTCGAGACGCGCGGAGCGCCTCGACCAGTTCCGCCGACGTCGGAGGGTTCGCCCCGGCGCGCGCCACGGTCAGCGCGGCACTGAGGAGCGCCGTCTCCAGGGACGCGAGCACGGCCTCCTCCGGCATCGGCTCCCCCGCGGCGAGCAGGCGGTCCGTCCCGTCGCGCAGGAGGGCATGCAACAGCCCGGACATGAACGCGTCGCCGGCGCCGATCGTGTCCGCGACGACGACGGGGCGCGCCGGACGGGCGAACCACGTCCCGTCCACGAGCGCCATGCATCCCTCGGATCCGCGCGTGACCACCACGAACCTCGCACCCTGGGCGGCGAGGTCGGCGAGGACCTCCTCGAGCGTCGCATCCGGGGCGAGCCAGGCCGCGTCCTCGTCGCTCAGCTTGACCACCGGGCAGAGCGTCGCGAGCTCGGCGACCCGGCGCAGCACCTCGTCCCGCGGGCCGATCACGTCGGGGCGGATGTTGGGGTCGAGGGTCAGCAGCGTCCCAGGTCCGGCCGCGCCGAGCGCCGTCCGGACCGCAGAGGCGCCCGGTTCCCGCAGCGCTCCGATCGACCCGGTGTGCACCAGGCGGGCGCCGGCCACGTCCGGCGCCGGGATGTCCCAGTCGATGTCGAACTCGTAGCTGGCGCTGCCCTCGGCGTCCACGCGCGCGATCGCCGTCGAGGTCGGGCCCGTCACGAGCGCGTCGGGTCCGAGCCTCACTCCGGCCTCATCGAGGTGCGCGCGGATCAGATCACCGGAGGCATCGGCCCCGATCCGCGTGTGCAGGGTCGTGGGATGTCCCAGTCGGGCGAGCCCGACCGCGACGTTCATCGGCGATCCTCCGGCATGCGTCTCGCCGCCCTCGACGACGTCGACGAGGGCCTCGCCGATCACTGCGATCTGGTCCGTCACGCCGTCCGCCCCTTCCGGTCCGCCGCATTCCCGGCGCCGACGAGGTCGCGCACCGCGCCCACCTCGAACCGCTCGATGAGAACGCTACCGCCTCGCCCGGCGATCGATGCGCCGGCGCCATCGCGCTCGGGCAGCAGGTCGGTGATCGTGCGCGTGCCGCCGGACGCGAACACCTCGATCGAGTCGCGGTCCAGCCAGAGGACCAGATCGACGCGCTCGCGCACGCCGAGCCGCACCTGCTCGACGCTGCCGAACCCTTCCGGCATCGCGGCGGCGTCGGGACGCCGATCCACGTGCAGCAGGCCCGTGCTCGCGGAATAGCCCAGGGTCGCGGTTCCGCCCAGGTCCAGGGCGAATCCCTCCGCGCCGCCGAGGCGCACGCTCAGCTCGATCCGGCACCGATCCGGCAGATCCCCGATCAGCTCCATGCGCGAGGCCACGCGCACGTCCGCGAGCCCGAGGATCGAGGTCGTGTCAGGCCCGATCGGCTCCTGGCGCAGGCGCACGCGCCCCTCCTCGCGGACCAGGGAGAGCCGGCGCGCGAGCGTCATGGCACCGCGCTGCGGGGCGCCGGCATCGACGGGAAGTCGGCCCGCATAGTCCCAGTTGCTCATCCAGGCCAGGAGGATGCGCTCGTCGTCCGGGAGCCCGGAGAACGTCACGCCGGCGTAGCAGTCCCGTCCGTGGTCGAGCCAATC
>NZ_NCKN01000213.1 GCF_002257455.1 Microbacterium sp. 13-71-7 | reverse complement strand
CTGCACGCGCAGATCGCGTACACCGCGCTCGAGTACAAGGCCGACGAGATGTCCTCGACGACGCGCGGCTATCCGGTCGAGCAGATCCACCTCATGCGTCGCGCCGGCTGGACCGGATACGGCGGGATCGTCGCGCTGGCCAGGATGTACGTGAACGTCAATCACCCGCGGGTCGCCGCGCTGACCCAGCCGCTGTACCGGGGGATGCGGAACGCGGGCCTCTTCACCCGGCGCGTGCTCGCCGCCGCCCGAAACGAGCACCAGGACGACGGGAGCCAGTCGTGACCGCGACCAGTGAGCTGATCCCCGCGCACCCGCGGCCGGCGAGCACGTTCCCCGAGGACGGCCGACGCCTCCTGGTCTACGTCGTGTACGACCCGCGCGGCGACATCGAGGACTACATCCCGTATGCGCTGCGCGCCCTGCGCCCGCACGTCTCGCACATCCTCATCGTCGTCAACGGCGCCCTCACCGAGGTGGGCCGCGAGAAGCTCGCCGCCGTCGGGGACGAGGTGCTGGAGCGCGAGAACCGGGGCTTCGACATCTGGGGGTACAAGGACGGCCTCGATCACATGCGGGACCGGATCGACGAGTTCGACGAGGTCGTCATCGCGAACGACACCTGGTACGGGCCGGTGCGCCCCTTCGCCGACGTCTTCGAGCAGATGGATCGTCGCGCGGTGCACTTCTGGGGCCTGACCGATCACGCGCGCGTGGAGCCGCACCCGTTCACGCAGACCGGCTACCTGCCGTACCACCTGCAGTCCTACTGGGTCGCGGTGCGCCGGGACATGCTCGCCTCCGAGGAGTGGCAGTCCTACTGGCGGGACCTGCCGGAGATGACGAGCTATTCGGATGCGGTCGTGAAGCACGAGGGAGTGTTCACCGAGCACTTCACGCTGGCCGGCTTCGTCGGCGACGTCGCCTTCCCGCTGCTCGTCGACAGCCCGGAGAACTATCCGGTGATGTACGCCAGGCAGCTCCTGGACGCCGGGTGCCCGACGCTCAAGCGGCGCGCCTTCTTCCAGTGGCCGCCGTTCCTCGACCGCGCCGCCGTGGTCAGCCGCTGGACCATGGACACCGCCGAGAAGTACGGCTACCCGGTCGAGCTGATCTACGCGGACATGGCGCGGAACGTCGCACCGAGGGTCATGAACGCGGGCGCGGCGCTGCTCTCCGTCCTCCCGGACGAGGACGTGTCCTACGATCCGGAGCGGCCGCTGCGGACCGTGGTGATCGCGCACATCTTCTACCCCGAGATGACGGCGGAGATGATGGATCTCGCGGATCGGCTCCCCGGCGCCTACGACGTCGTCATCACGACGCCGGAGGCGGAACGCGCCGCGGAGATCCAGAAGCACCTCGACGAGCGCGAGCTCCGCGGGGCCGTTCAGGTGCGCGTCCTGGAATCCAACAACGGGCGGGACCAGGGCGCCTTCCTCATCGGCTGCCGCGACGTGCTGCTCTCCGGCGAGTACGACCTGGTCGTGAAGATCCACTCGAAGAAGACCCCGCAGGACGCCCCGGCCGTCGGTGCGCACTTCAAGGAGCAGCAGTTCGGCAACATGCTGCACTCCGAGGGGTACGCGGCGAACGTGGTCGCCCTGTTCCAGCAGGAGGCGGGGCTCGGCCTCGCCTATCCGCCCATGGTCCACCTCGGGCATCCGACGGTCGGACACGGCTGGTGGGAGAACAAGCCGGGCTTCGCGGAGTGGTGCAGGACCCTCGGGATCCGCGTCCCGCTCGACGACGCCTCGCCGCTCGCGCCCTACGGTTCGATGTACTTCGCCCGTCCGGAGGCGCTGCGGCTGCTGATCGAGCACGACTGGAGCTACGACGACTTCGGCGACGCCACGGCCTACCAGGACGGCGGGCTCGCGCACATCCTGGAGCGGATGCCGTCCTACGCCGCGGGGGAGCTGCGTTTCCACACGCGGACGATCGCGGCGGCCGACTACCTCGCACAGAGCTACCCGGCGCTCAGCTACAACCTGGATCAGCTCTCGGCGACCATCCCGGGGTCGACCATGGAGCAGATCCAGATCCTGAAGCGTCTCGGCGAGTGGGACTACGGCACCTCGCGCGACTTCGGGCGCATGTTCGTCGCCCTCCACGTGCCGCATCTGCGCGACCGGCTGAAGGGCGTGTACCGCCGCTCCGAGCGGATCAGGGGAGCGCTGTGGCGGCTCCGTCATCCCTCCGCGTGGCGGCGCGGCTGAGCGCCGCCCTCCCTCACCTCTTCCACACGAACAGATCGGTAAACTGCACGCTATGTCTGTGGCCCAACCCGGATCGGCCTCGGAGCGCTTCGCGCGTCTGAGCGCTCTTCCCCTCCGCGAAGTCGGGGGGCTTCGCCCGTTCACCCCCCAAGGCTTCGTGGGATCGATCCGCGACATCCTCGGGCACCGCGAGATGCTGGACCTCCTCATCAAGCGCGACCTGAAGTCGCGCTACAAGGATTCCGCGCTGGGGTTCCTGTGGTCGCTCGCGCGCCCGCTCGTGCAGCTGCTGATCTACTTCGTCGTGCTGGGGCAGTTCATCGGCGCCGCGAGGGGGATCCCCGACTTCGCGATCTTCATCTTCTCCGGACTCACGGCGATGGGGCTGTTCACCGAGATCGCGGTCGGCGGCACGGGGTCGATCCTGGCCAACGCCGGTCTCGTGAAGAAGGTCTACGTCCCGCGCGAGCTGTTCCCGCTCGCATCTACCGGATCCGCGCTGTTCAACTTCGGGGTGCAGCTGCTCGTCCTGCTGGCGGCCACCCTCGTCGCGGGCAAGCCGCCGATCCACCCGCAGCTCGCCTACGTCATCCCGTCGCTCGCGCTGATCATCGTCTACGGTCTGGCGTTCGCACTGCTGCTCGGTGCGCTCAACGTGTATCTGCGGGATGTGCAGTACCTCGTCGAGGTCGCGACCATGCTGCTGTTCTGGGCCTCGCCGGTCGTATACGCCTGGTCGATGGTCAAGGGGCTGATCCATCACGCGTGGATCCTCGACGTCTATACGAACAACCCGCTCACGCTCGCGGTGATCGGATTCCAGAAGGCCTTCTGGGTGGCCGGCGACACCCTGCCGCAGCCCACCGATCTGCTCCTGCGCCAGGTGGTGGCGCTCGCGGTCGGCCTCGTCCTTCTGGTGCTGAGCCACCGGGTCTTCCTGCGCCTGCAGGGCAATTTCGCGCAGGAGCTGTGAGGACGGCATGGAAGAGATGATGAACGGCGCTCTCGCCAAGATCGAGCGACCCGTCGTGGTGGACGTCGCGGACGTCTCCAAGCGCTTTACCGTCCGCAAGGACTCCTCTCTGAAGGAGAGGATCGTGACCCTCGGCAAGGCGGGCCGTCGCCACCGCGAGGACTACTGGGCGCTGAACGACGTCTCGGTGCAGATCCGCGCCGGGAGCACCATCGGGCTGATCGGTCACAACGGCTCCGGCAAGAGCACCCTGCTCAAGGTGATCGGCGGGATCATCCAGCCGACCACCGGCGAGGTGCGCCAGCGCGGAAGGGTCGCCGCCCTGCTCGAGCTGGGGGCGGGCTTCCATCCCGACCTGACCGGACGGGAGAACGTCTATCTGAACGCGTCGCTCCTCGGTCTCACCCGCGAGGAGACCGCATCGCGGTTCGACGAGATCCTCGAGTTCTCCGGGATCGACGACTTCATCGACACCCAGGTGAAGTTCTACTCCTCCGGCATGTACGTGCGCCTCGCCTTCGCGGTCGCCGTGCACACGGATCCCGACATCCTGCTCGTGGACGAGGTCCTGGCGGTCGGCGACGAGGCCTTCCAGAAGAAGTGCATGGACAAGATCGAGGACTTCCAGAAGGAGGGGCGCTCGATCATCCTCGTCAGCCACGCGCTGGGCCAGATCGAAGAGCTCTGCGACCGGGTGCTGCTGCTGGACCACGGCAAGGTCGTGTTCGACGGCATCCCGGAGAGCGCCGTCGAACGCTTCCGGGAGATCCTCAAGGAGGGGTCGGAGCGCGACGGGCAGCACAACCTGTCGATGCAGTCGATGAAGGTGCTCGGGGTCGAGCTGCTCGACGCCGCGGGGAAGCCGACGGAGGAGATCGAGGGTACGGATCCGTTCACCGTGCGCATCCGGGTCCACTCCGACGTCCCCGTCGAGTCCTGGGCCGTGGGGTTCAGCATCGACACCGCGGCGGGCAGCATGGCTCTCGCGTCGAACACCGATCTGGCGAAGGTCGAGCTGGAGCCGATCGACGGCGAGCGGACCGTGGAGCTCACGGTGACGGACGCCCGGCTCGGCTCCGGGACGTACTCGATCAACGCGAACGTCGCGGGGTTCAGCACGCCCAGCGCGCATTCGCTCGAGGGCGGCGCGAGCTTCACCGTGGCGGGCTCGGCGCAGACGATCGGTCCCGCGGGGGGCTCGATCTCCGCGCGCTGACGCGTCCTATTCCGTGTCGTAGCCCTGCGGGTTGCCGGACTGCCAGCGCCAGGCGTCCTCGGCCATCTCGGCGATCCCGCGCCGGGCGCGCCAGCCGAGCTCCTGCTCGGCACGCGTCGTGTCGGCCCAGGCCTGCGCCAGGTCCCCGTCGCGCCGCGGCAGCACGCGATGCGGGATCGGCCGGCCGGATGCCTGCTCGAACGCGGCGATGAGCTCCAGCACCGATGTGGCCTTGCCCGTGCCGAGGTTCCACGCGCGGACGCCCTCGGAGGTGCGCAGGTGCTCGAGCGCCGCGACGTGGCCCTCGGCCAGATCCACGACGTGGATGTAGTCCCGCTCGCCGGTCCCGTCGGCCGTGGCGTAGTCGTCGCCGAAGACGCCGACCTCGGGGAGCCGCCCGACGGCGACCTGGGCGACGTAGGGGGCGAGGTTGTTCGGCACGCCGCGCGGGTCCTCCCCGATGAGCCCGCTCTCGTGCGCGCCGATCGGATTGAAGTAGCGCAGCAGCGCGATGCGCCAGCGCGGGTCGGCCTGCGCGACATCGGTGAGGACGCGCTCGAGCATCACCTTGGTCTGCCCGTACGGATTGGACGCGTCGAGCAGTCCGCCGTCCTCACGGTAGGGGGCGTTCTGGTGGTCGCCGTAGACGGTCGCCGAGGAGGAGAAGACGAGCGTGCGGACATCGTGGCGCTGCATGGTCGCCAGCAGCGCGAACGTCGTGCCGAGGTTCTCGGAGTAGTAGCGCAGCGGCTCCGCGACGCTCTCTCCGACCGCCTTGAGCCCGGCGAAGTGGATGACGGCCTCGGGCTTCTCCGCGGCGAAGACCGCGTCCAGCGCGGTCTCGTCGGAGACGTCCATCCGGTGCAGTCGCGGCGAGCGGCCGGCGATGCCGGCGACCCGCTCGAGCGCGACCGGCGAGCTGTTGGCGAAGTTGTCGACGACGATGACGTCGTCACCGCGCTCGAGGAGGGTGAGGATCGTGTGGGATCCGATGTAGCCGGCTCCACCGGTGACGAGTACGCGCACGTGTGCTCCTTGGCTCTGGACGGTTCTTCGATGCTACTGGTGGCGCTCACTCGCCCGCGGCGGATCAGCCGCGCGTCAGCACATCGTCGAGCAGGGTGCGCGCCCGCGCGTCGAAGGAGTGCTCGGCGCGGATCCGCCGGGAGATCTCCGCGAGCTCCGCGTCCGAGCAGAACTTCGCATCCAGAGGCGCGGACGTGAGGGCGAGGAGCTCCGGGATCTGGTCGTAGGTGCGCACGGCGGCCCCGAACAGGTCGGCGATGCCGTCGACGTCGTCGCTGATCGCCCGCCCGCCGGCCGCGACCACGTCGAAGAGGCGGTTCGAGACGAAACCCTCCCGTCGCATCGCGGGCCAGTGGTCGTTCAGGACCGCGCCCGCCGATTCGTAGAGCGCGGGCAGGGCGTCGTTGTCGACGTGGGTCCCTGCGATGGCGGATCCGGGGATGTACCCCCTCCAGTCCGGGCCGTACACCCGGACAGGACGCCCGGCGCGCAGCGGCTCGACGACCGAGGGGCGAGCGATGCCGCGCGCGGTGCCGACGAAGACGAGGTCGGCGCTGCGCGGAAGGCCCGATGGCGCGAAGCGCTGCGCATCGGTGCATTGCAGCAGCGGAAGGACGGGGAGCCCGAACCGCTGCGTCGCGGTCGCGGCCCACGAGGTCGACGCGGCGTAGACGTGGTCGTAGCCGGCGGCCTCCGCGGAGGTGATCTCGTCGGGGTGGCTGATGATCCAGAGGATCGTGTGCGCGGACGACGGCGCAGGCAGGGGGTGCGGTCCGCGCAGGGCCAGGACCACGTCGTCGAGACCGGAGGAGGCGCGATCGAGTGCGGGGCGGGCGTCCACGGCGACGTATTGCCCGTGGCGCTCGAGCGCGCCCGCGAGCGCGCGGGCGAAATGCGTCTCCCCCCAGGACTCTCCCCTGGGGCCTGCGGGGGCGGCGGTCTTGATCGCCCAGCGGAGCCGCGGCACCTCGGAGCCGTCGGGGAGGACGAAGCGCTCCGGGGAACGCGTGTAACGGGGGGAGGGGGCCGCACCGCCGGACCAGCCGTCGGCGCGCAGCCCGCGCGGCGACGGGGCCGCGGCGTCCGGGGTGTCGCCGGCCCGGTGCGACAGGCGCGGGACACCGCTCGGGGCGGGCCCCAGGACGGCCTCCGCGAGCAGAGTGCGCGGTGCGCCGCCGGCGGCTGCGCGTGAGGCCTGCACGGGGGCGTCGAGCGCCGTGACGGGAAGGACCTCGCCCAGTGCCTGTGCGTCCTCGCGCGGGTGCGAGGCGAGGGCGCGGTAGGGCGCGCCCTCGTGCGTCAGCAGGCCTGCGGAGGCGATCGAGCCGTCGGGCGCGAGCCAGACCGGCGCGGCCGGGGCCGAGTGCGCCGCGGCGATCAGCGCGCGGACCGCGCGCTCGGTGATGAGCGCGCCGGGGGCGCGCCGCACGAGCACCGCATCATCGGCGAGAGCGGTGCGCTCGGCGGCCTCCGCGGC
>NZ_NCKN01000212.1 GCF_002257455.1 Microbacterium sp. 13-71-7 | reverse complement strand
CGACCCGGCCAGCACCAGCAGTGAGCCAGCACCGGCACCGGCACCAGGCCCGCCTCGGGGGCATACGCTCGAGGGGTGAGCCTGCTCGTCACCGTCCCCACCGCCGAACTCGCCGCCGACATCGCCGCCCGGGGCCCGCTGCCCGACGGCGTGGAGGTGCAGGTCTGGGACATGACCACGCCCCCGCCCGCATCGCGGATCGACATCGTGGTGCCGTCGTATCTGGGGCGGCAGCGCTTCTCCGCACTGGACGGCATCGAGGTCGGCCTCGTGCAGGGGCAGATGATCGGCTACGAGGCCGTGATCGACCGGGTTCCCGCGGGAGTGCCGTTCGCGAACGCCGCCAGCGTGCACGAGCCGGCCACCGCCGAGCTCGCCCTCGCACTGACCCTCGCGGCGCAGCGCGAGCTGCCGCGGTTCGTGCGCGCGCAGGAGGCGGGCGTGTGGGACCGGGCGTTCACGTCGAGCCTCGCGGATCGGCGCGTGCTGCTGGTCGGCATCGGCGGCGTCGGCAAGGCGGTGGCCCGTCGCCTCGCCGGCTTCGAGACCGCCATCACCGCGGTCGCGCAGACCGCCCGCACCGAGGCGATCGACGGCGTCGGCGAGATCGCCGTGCACGCGCTCGCCGATCTGCCCGCGCTCCTGCCCGATGCGGAGATCGTCATCCTGTCACTGCCCGGCGGATCCGCCACCCACCGGCTGTTCGACGCGGCCATGCTCGCGCGCATGCCCGACGGGGCGCTGCTCGTCAACGTCGGCCGCGGCACGCTCGTCGACACGGACGCGCTGGTCGCCGAGAACGGCCGGATCCGCGCCGCCCTCGACGTGATGGACCCGGAGCCGCTACCCGAGGGCCATCCGCTGTGGACCGCACCGGGCGTGCTGTTCACCCCGCACGTCGGCGGCGCCTCGACCGCCATGAACCCACGCATCGCGGCGCTCGTGCGGACCCAGATCGACCGCATGCTCGCGGGCGCGGAGCCGGCGAACCTCATCCCCCGCTGACGTCCGGCGCCCCGCGAGATCGCCGCTTCTCGTCTCGGTCGCCTCCGGCGTCCTCGCTCGACGACCCCGGGCACACAGGATCGAACCGATTCGATCCCCGCGTTTCCGGCATCCGCCGACCTCCCGGTACCCTGATCGCATGGCCGAGATCGAGCAGCAGTCCGCCCCCGGATCCGAGTGGTGGCGCACCGCCGTCATCTACCAGATCTACCCGCGCTCCTTCGCGGACGCGAACGGCGACGGGATCGGCGATCTGCCGGGCATCACGTCCCGCCTGGACGCACTGCAGGACCTCGGCGTCGACGCGATCTGGCTGAGCCCGTTCATGCCCAGCCCGCAGAAGGACGCAGGCTACGACGTCTCGGACTACCGGGGCGTCGATCCGCTGTTCGGCACGCTCGACGACTTCGACGAGATGCTCGCCGCTGCGCACGCCCGCGGCATCCGCGTGATCGTCGACCTGGTGCCCAACCACTCCTCCGATCAGCACCGCTGGTTCCAGGAGGCGCTGAAGGCCGCCCCCGGCAGCCCGGAGCGCGCGCGGTACATCTTCCGAGACGGCAAGGGCGAGCACGGCGAGCTGCCGCCGAACAACTGGCAGAGCGTGTTCGGCGGCGGCATGTGGACCCGGATCACGGAGCCCGACGGCACGCCGGGTCAGTGGTACCTGCACATCTTCGACCCGAGCCAGCCGGACTTCGACTGGACGAACGAAGAGGTGCGCGAGGAGTTCCGCGGCGTGCTGCGGTTCTGGCTCGACCGCGGCGTCGACGGCTTCCGGGTGGATGTCGCCCACGGCATGATCAAGAAGGCGGGACTGCCCGACTACACGCCCGATGACGGCGCCGACTCCATGGGCGGCGACCAGGAGGACGTGCCCTACTGGGGCCAGCCCGGCGTGCACGAGATCTACCGCGACTGGCACGACGTGCTCGCGGCGTACGACGGCGACCGCGCGCTGTGCGCGGAGGCCTGGCTACCCACGCTCGACCAGATCGCGCTGTGGGTGCGCCCCGACGAGATGAACCAGGCGTTCAACTTCAACTACCTGATGACGCCCTGGAACGCGGAGGAGCTGCGCGCCGTGATCCGCGACTCCCTCGACGCGTTCGGGGCCGTCGGCGCGCCCAGCACCTGGGTGCTCTCGAACCACGACGTCGTGCGCCACGCCTCGCGCCTCGCCCTCACCTGGGACAACCCGCAGGGCGACGGCATCGGCCCGCGGGACGAGCCCAAGCCCGACGGGGCGCTGGGCCTCGCGCGCGCCCGCGCCGCGACCACGGTGATGCTCTCGCTGCCCGGATCCGCCTATCTGTACCAGGGCGAGGAGCTGGGCCTGCCCGAGGCGATGGAGATCCCGGACGAGTTCCGGCAGGATCCCACCTGGTTCCGCACGAGCGGCGAGCGCTACGGCCGCGACGGCTGCCGCGTGCCGCTGCCGTGGAGCGGCACCACGCCGTCCTACGGCTTCAACGACACCGGCGCCTCGTGGCTGCCGCAGCCCGCCGAGTGGGCGGAGCATGCGCGCGCCCTCGAGGACGGATCCGACACCTCGACCCTTTCGCTCTACAAGCAGCTGCTCGAGCTCCGGAGGGAGCGGGGACTCGGATCCGGATCCCTCGTCTGGGAGGATCTGGGACCCGATGCGGTCGCGTTCCGCCGCGGGGAGCTGCACGTGGCGGCGAACCTGGGCGAGACGCCCCTGTCGCTGCCGGCGGGGGCGACGATCGTGGTGCACAGCGCCCCCGAGGGCGGGACCGTGCTGCCCGCGGACTCCGCCGCCTGGTACACGATCGGCTGAGCACTCCGGAAGGACTCCCCGGCGCGACGGGTCGCCTCCCGTGTCGCCGACCGCTTTAGCGCCTCTCCTCGGGAGGACGCAAGCCCGTACCCCTCGCCCCGCGGATCGCCTAGCGTGCACCGGAGTACGAGCAGGCGCCCGCGCACATGCGGAGCCGCGAGAGCGAGGAGTTCCATGAGCACGCCGTCATCGACCACCACGAAGAACCGCCGCAAGCCCGGCAGCGGCGCGAAGCGCACCGCCGAGGAGAACGCCGAGAAGGGCTTCGCCGCCTCCCAGAAGCTGAGCGACGACCTGCAGCGGGTGCTGGTCGACCTGATCGAGCTGTCCCTGCAGGGCAAGCAGGTGCACTGGAACGTGGTGGGCACCAACTTCCGGGACACCCACCTGCAGCTGGACGAGATCATCGAGGCCAGTCGCGTCTTCGCCGACACGGTCGCCGAGCGCATGCGCGCGCTGCACGCCCTGCCGGACGGCCGCAGCGACGTCGTCGCGGAGACCACGACGCTGCCCGAGTGCCCGCAGGGGGAGATCGCGACCCACGACGCGATCGACCTCATGACGGAGCGGCTCGACGGCGTCGCCGCCACCTGCCGCGAGGTGCACGATCAGGTCGACGAGGAGGATCCGACCTCGGCCGACATCCTGCACGCGATCCTGGAGCGCATCGAGCAGCTCTCCTGGATGGTCAGCGCCGAGAACCGCACGCCGAAGTGATCCGCGGGGAACGCAGGACTACGCGGATCCGAGGATGTGCTCGTCGGGGATGAGGATGCCGCCCGACGTGTTCGCCGAGTTCGCGTAGGCCTGGATGCGGGCAGGGTCGAGCTGAGGCGGCTCGGGTTCGGCGAACTCGAACCGCAGCTGGATCGAGGGGTGCAGCCAGATCGTGGACCGTCCGCGCGGCTGGCCCTCGTCGTGGCGCCAGGACAGCGTGAAGCTCTCGTTCCGCCGGAGCTTCGTCGCGATCACGACCTTGAGGTGCGCGAGGGCGACGTCTTCGATCTCGATCTCATGCTCTGAACTGCCGTAGAAGAGGAAACCCATCCTGCGTCCACTCGTCCCGTCTGCTCTGCCGCCACGGCGGGCGGGCCGAGGTCGGCGCGACCCGGGCGACGGCTCCCTGGTGTTGCGCTCAGCTTCCCATATATCGGGCGGGCGCACACCGCGAAGGCTCGATCCGGATCACGCCGGATCGAGCGCCCCCACGGGCGGCTCCCCGGCCTCGACCGGAGCGACCGCCGCGCCGCGCCGCCGGTGCGTCGCGGCCGTGACGAGCTGCACCCCGAGCGTCACCGCGAGCACGATGCCGGAGAGCAGCAGGAGCTGGTCCGGCACCGCGCCGGCCGCGAGCGCGAGACCGCCGAGCGCGCTGCCGAGCGCGCTGCCGAGCATCATGGCGCTGTTGTTGAGCGCGAGCACGAGGGCGGCGACCGCCGGCGGCACCATCGTGGCGAGCCGGGTCTGGGCGGCGACGCCCGATCCGCCGTTGAAGAAGGCGCACACCAGGAACCAGAGCAGCCCCGCCACGGCGCCGGCGATGCCGGGGAGCATGAGTCCCGCCCAGCCGAGCAGCGCGGCCGCGAGCACCGTGGCGACGATGACCGTGAGCACGGCGACGGGCCCGCGACGGTCGGTCACGCGCCCCGACACGATGTTGCCGGCGAGGCTCACGATGCCGTACCCGAACAGGGCGCCGATGATCGGATACCCCTCGCCGATGCGCGGACCGAGGATCAGCGTCGCGTAGGTGAAGCAGAAGTAGCTCGCGCACATGAGGCCCATCGGCACCAGGAGCACGAACAGGATCGCCGGGCGCGTGAGCGGGCTCAGCGCCTCGCGCAGCGACAGCGGCGGAAGACGCAGCGGTCGCACCTTCCACAGGATCCCGACGAGCGCCGCCGCGCCGACGCCGACCACGAGGAACAGCGGGATCCGCCAGTCGGCCTGCCCGATCACGAGCCCGATCGGCACGCCCAGCGCCGTCGCGAACAGGAACCCGCCCATCACGAGCGAGAGCGCCCGACCGCGGTAGTGCTCCGGCGTGCGCGCGATCACATAGGAGCCGATCACGGCGTTCAGCAGCGCCCCGCCGAGGGCGGAGACCACCCGGCCGCTCATCGCCCAGAAGTACGTGGGGGCGAGACCGACCATGAGGTTGCCGAGCACGAAGACGCCGAGGGCCAGCACGATCGTCGACTTGCGCTCCCAGCGCCCGGTGAGCGCGCCGAGCACGGGTCCGGCGATCGCGCCGGTCGCCGCGAACACGCTCATGAGCTGCCCGGCGGCGGCCGCATCCACGTCCAGGTCCGTGGCGATCTGCGGCAGCAGCCCCGCCAGCACGTAGCCGTCGATCCCCATCGAGAAGGTCGCGACGGCGAGCCAGATCAGCGCTCCGGGCCGGAAGCCGGTGTCGTCAGCAGTCGTTCGCACCAGGTCATCCAACCAGAGCGGATCCGCTCCGCGCCCTCCTTTTGCGAGGATTCCGGACGAATTGTCGGACACCGTGTCAGCCGACCACCTCGAACGCAGCCGACAGCAGCGCCTCCTCCCGCGAGGACGGCCCAACCAGGAGCTCGAAGGCGCCCGGCTCGACCCGGCGGATCCCCGCGGCGTCCACGATCGAGCAGTCGCCGACCGGCAGCTCCAGCCGCACGCGCGCGGATTCCCCCGGCGCGAGATCGACCTGCCGGTACGCCTTGAGCTCCTTGTCGGTCCAGCTCGCACTCGTGACGACGTCGCGCACGTACACCTGCACCGTCTCGCGCACGGAGCGGGATCCGGTGTTCGCCACCGTCACCTCGGCGACGATCGTGTCCTCCGCGCCGAGCGTCGCCGAGACCAGCCCGAGCGCGGAGTACTCCACCGTCGTGAACGACAGCCCGTCACCGAACGCCCAGGCCGGCGCCTGGGTGAGGTCGGCGTAGCGGGTGCCGTGCTGCCCGCGGATCTGGTTGTAGTACGTCGGCTGCTGACCGACGTGCCGGGCGAACGAGATCGGAAGACGACCGGAGGGCTCGATCGCGCCGGTGAGGAGCTCGGCGATCGCACGGCCTCCGTGCATGCCGGGGTTCGCGGCCCAGATCACGGCGGCGGCTCCGGCCGCCGATGCCGGGAGCACGAGCGGCTTGGAGGCCAGGAGCACCACGATCACGGGCTTCCCTGACGCGATCATCGCGTCGAGCAGCGCGTTCTGGCCGCCGATGAGCTCGAGGGTCGCGGTGGAGCGGCCCTCGCCGACGAGCTCGATCCTGTCGCCGACCACCGCCACCACGACGTCCGCCGCGTCGGCCGCACGCACCGCCTCGGCGAGCAGGCGCGGATCGGACTCGGCAGGCACCACGACCGGCGGGCGGGGCTGCCCGTCCGGGAAGGTCGCGCCGAGCGGGTCGTCCTCGAGGGTGAGGATCTCCGCGCCGTGCGCGTGACGCACCGCGAGGCCCTCGACGGCGCGCAGGCCGTCGAGCACCGTCGTGATCATCTCGCGGGGCTGGCCGTCGAGCCAGCCCGCCTGGCCCGACCCGCCGGCCCAGTCGCCGAGCTGGGTCTGCGCGTCGTCGGCGAGGGGTCCCACCACCGCGACGCGGATCGGATCCGCCGCCGCGAGCGGACCGGTCGCGCCCAGCGGCAGCACCCCGTCGTTCTCCAGCAGCACGAGCGAGCGCCGCGCGACTTCGAGGTTGAGGTCGGAGTGCGCCCCGCTGCCCACCACCGCGTCCAGATCGGAGGAGGGAAGGCGCGGATCCTCGAACAGGCCGAGGTCGAACTTCAGCGTGAGGATGCGGGCCACGGCCGCATCGAAGGCGTCCGGTCGGAGCATGCCCTTCTGCACGGCCTCGAGCGCCCCCTCGTAGAAGTGCGGCGTGGTCATCACCATGTCGTTGCCCGCGGTCACCGCGGCCGCGGCGGCATGCGCGTAGTCGGGCTGCACGCGCTGCTCCCAGACCATCCTGCCGACGTTGTCCCAGTCCGTGATGAGCGTGCCCGTATACCCCCACTCGCCGCGCAGCACATCGCTGAGCAGCCAGTCGTTGACCGTGATCGGCACCCCGTCGCTGGTCTGGTAGCCGAGCATGAACGTGCTGCAGCCCTCGCGCGCGACGCGCTCGAAGGGTGGCAGGAACCAGC